>JANQLH010000061.1 GCA_028280735.1 SAR324 cluster bacterium
TATACGGTGGAGAAACAGTTCAAACCTTATTTTCCGAAGCCGATCAGAATCTGAAAGCGTATAAGATTGTTGAGTATTTCAACTTGAGGGGTGACTTGAGGAAGAAAGTCCTTTACAGAAGGTTGACGACATTCAATGATCTGAAAATCGACAGAATAACAGAGTTTTACGCCCATGACGGAACCCTGCAAAGTGTCGAGGTCTCAATCGATTCAGAGAAGGTTAAGGAGACCGGGGTTGCCAGAACCAAGACACATTTTTTTCCCGATAAATCGGTAAAAATGAAAGAAGTCTTTTACGGCAAAAGCGATTTTGATGATCAAATTTACAGCAAATCGGTGGATTATTACAATTACAGCGGTGCCAAGATAAGAACCGAGTTTTTTCTCGCCGAAGAGGAGTCTATTCAAACCGGGTATTCAAAACTGGTTCTTTATTATTCCGGAGGCAACCTGGTTAAACAGGAATTTCTTGAGAAAAAATAGCATACGGATTGTTTAAGCTTGCTGTTGTTAAAACCAAGCAATCTATTACAGATAGGTAGACCTAATAGAAAGGGATTATACAATGATTGAGGATGAAAAGGATTCTAATGCGGTTGAACTGGAGATAAATTCAGCTCATGTTCGTTATGCAGCGAAGCGTTGGGGGAACGGCAACGGTCCGAAAATACTGGCATTGCACGGCTGGCTGGACAATGCCGCATCCTTTGATCATTTAGCGCCACTGATTCCTGAAGCTGATCTTGTTGCCTTGGATTTTCCGGGACACGGTTATTCTGCCCATAGACCTCGTGGAATAAGATACCACTATCTGGATTATGTTTCCGACGTGATCAATGTTGCCGATGCATTGAATTGGGACCGGTTTATTGTTCTAGGTCACTCCCTGGGAGCGGGAATAGCCAGCATTACTTCAGGCGCACTGCCCGATCGCATCGAGAGATTGATCCTTATAGAAGGTTTAGGGGCGATGAGCAGGGAGCCCGGGGAGGCTCCGAAATTTCTTGCTAAATCTATTACCCAGATGAGAAATCTGACCAAGAAGGCACCGCCTGTCTATCAACACATGGATGATATGATCGCTGCCAGGGCAAGTGTGGGCGATATGAAGCAGTCTTCAGTTGAAGTATTGGTAAATCGAGGAACAGTGCAGCTGGAAGATGGAGTCGCCTGGAGAAGTGATCCGCGTCTCAGGGTTACATCACCCAGTTATCTGACGGATGAACAGGTTCTGGCTTACCTGGGAGCCATTCAAGCCCCGGTTTTGTTGATATTGGCTGAGAACGGGATATTTACCGACAAATCCTATCTGAAAAGGAGATGTGACAAAATCCGGAAGTTGAAACAGGTCACCCTTCCGGGCTCACATCATCTGCACTTGGATGATCCTGTACCAATCAGCAAATCTATTCGGCATTTTCTTGATTTGTGAGCTGATGAATTGCTGTTGCTGTGATTTGTAAATTCATTGTGAAATGTTGGAAAAACATGATTTCATCGGGATTTTAAAATATATATTTAGAAAGAATGCTGTTCCAAAATTGTATGAATGGCAACTGCCGTGACCAGGTTTCAAGATAAACAATCGAGGTAAAATACTGAAATAAAAAGCTATCTACTTGAAATTGCACAAGCCCATCCAACCCTGTTCCCTTCTATTTCCGTCTTAAAATTCCATTCAGGGAGATTACCCTGTCCGTAAGCATATCTTGATTATTTCCTATACTTTTGTTACTAATGCCCTTTAATCGTGCTCTCCAGCCGGTTTTAAATTTATATTTATTTGCATATTTCAAAATTCTCGTATTATCTGGTAGAGCAAGGCAATTTTGGAGCTATGAGCTGATGGTACCGGCTTTAAGCGAATGTTGTCTGAGTGGGATTATTAACAGAATCTTAAACCGGGTCTGAAAATTTCCATAGTCAAATCAAGTCCGTTCGTGAGTTTATGGGAATTCAAGCGAACCTGCTGTTTTGATAAAATCAATTATTCCAGCCAATTACAGATTTAACTGTTCGATTGGAAATACGAACAAATATCAAAATAAGTAGACTATGCTCTTTTAATTGTTATAATCTGAGCCAATAATCAAAATAGTGAAGTGGAATGAAGGATCAGTCTTGAAACTCGCCAGGCATTATTAATGGAAACGTTAGCATTAAAAGCAGACCTTGTTCAGCAGCCCAGACTGTTAAAAAAGAGAGCCTTACAAGCAGTCCCCCTGGTCGCATTTTTTCCTTTTCTTATGATAATATTTCGAGTGTTTGAAAGCCACTCGATCAGAATTGGAGCCGCTGTACTGGTAAGCCTTTTGGTTACCGGGGCTGTCTTGTATGCCGGCATCAAACTGGGAAAGTACAGATTGATTACCGGGATGCTGTTGATTCTTCCCATGTATTTTTGTATGTGCGTTGCGGTCACCGATTTTCCTTTCTTTGCATCGAAAACCGTCATGACCAGCTTTGAGAATAGCTTGTCGCCCAATGCTGAATTTTTCCTGGGAACGGACTATGAGGGAAGAGATATTTTATCGACTATAGTGATTGGAGGGATGAACGCGTATCTTGTTGCGGCGTTTGCAACAATCATCGCTTTGATTACGGGAGTACCGACGGGTTTGTTGCTGGCGCAAAACAACCGAATTGTTCGTCAAATTGCTTCAGTGATAACCCAGTTCTTTGAAATTGTTCCCCAGCTGTTTTTTGTACTGATCGTCTTAGGTGTGTTTAATTTTTGGGCAGCCGCTTCCGCATCTACCAGACTTGTTGCATCGTACGCCGTACCTATGGCTGGATTTGCCATAGGTATTTCATCATTGCCTGCGATGGCCAGGGTTGTGGAAAACCGGGTCAATCAGTTGAAATCAAAGCGATTCATTACAGCCCTGCAGAGTTCTAATGTCAGCCCCAGGAAAGTGCTTTTTTACAATATTCTTTGGAAAAACAGTCTTTCGGAAATCATTGTCCAGGCTACATTTCTGTTTGGTGCGACCATCTTGGTTGAATCGGCACTGGGATATGCGTTTGAAATCGGTTTCGGTGAATTGGGGACCGGGGGGTATTTATCCTGGGGTAAGATTCTGGCGGAAGCCAGACGTTCCATTTTATTCGTCGAAAATCTCTGGATTGTTTCATCACCGATTTTGGTGACCATTATGAGTATCCTCGGAGTCAATATCATAGGTGATACATTGGCCGGTATCCTCAGGGGTGAATCCTAACATAGGTTGATTAACGTGAATACAAACAAAAACACAGACAATCAGGAAGTGCTATCGGTAAAAAACTTGAGTTGTATTCCGATTAGCAGCGGTGTAAAGGTGGTCGATGATGTTTCATTTTCAATCAAAAAAGGGGAATCGGTTGGATTACTGGGGGAATCGGGAGTAGGCAAAACCACGTTGTTTCGTTCAATCCTGCAACTCTTGCCCAAAAACGAATGGGCTACCAGGGGCGACATAGCCATTGACGGCATTCCTATTTTGGGGCTCTCCCCAAAAGAACTTGAGCAAGTCAGGGGGCGGAAAGTAAGAACGATTTTTCAGGAGCCCGGTCAAAGTTTAAATCCATCACTAAAAATAGACTACCAACTCATTGAGGCGGTTAAGACCATCAACCCTGAATTGAAAGAGGAAGAGATCTGGACATCAGTGGTTGATTCCCTTGCAAATGCAGGCTTGCCTGATCCCACACTGGTACAGGGAAGGTATCCAGGCGAATTAAGCGGTGGGCAGCGGCAGAGAGTTGGTATCGCCATGAGCCTGTGTCGACAGTGTTCAATCCTTTTGGCGGATGAACCATCCAATTCATTGGATTCGGTAACAGTCACCGAGTTAATAGATACCCTGAAGCGATTAAGGAACTCCGGATTTCTGGGTTCTATCTTTTGTGTAACCCACGATTTAAGTGTTTTAAACGCGCTGGAAACAGAGCGGGTTCTCTTCATGCATGCAGGTAAACTGTATGAAGCAGGAAGTATCAAGGAAGTATTCAAAAATCCTTGTCATGATAAGCTGGAAGAACTGGTAAGATTATCCGATATTGTTGATAGACATGGAGGTTCCAATATAGAATCGGAAACCAGGGCCAGTCAAAACACCCTGGTTAGCTTTGAAGGGGTGGATTTTGGTTTTCAACGCAAGTCTTTTCTAAACAGAAAGCAGACTCTTGTGCTCAGGGAAATCAATTTTGATGTCAAGGAAGGGGAGTTTGTCGCCCTGGTGGGAAGTTCCGGTTCCGGGAAATCAACTATTGGCGGTGTGCTTTCCAGATTATTTTCCGATTTTTCAGGTAATATCGACTTTGATGGTCTGACCATCGACAAGCTTAAAAATCGAAAGGATAAGATTCGTTTTCACCGTTCGTTACAGGTTGTTTTCCAGGATCCTGCCGACACCTTTGATCCATCTCTGACGATGAGACAAAATCTGGAAGAATGTTTTTCCGGAATGGGTATGAATCCTGATGAAATAGACCAAGCGCTTGAGTCAATGCTTGATCTTCTCTTGCTGAATGAAAGAACGTTGGATGAGTTTCCTACCAATCTCAGTGGTGGGCAGAAACAACGTTATGCATTGCTGCGGGCTTTTGGAAGCAGACCTTCCATGATCGTGGCGGATGAGCCATTCACTCATTTGGATTTGATTGCCCAAAACCGAATGATCGAGTACCTGAAAGAACGCAAGTATGATCAAGACAACCCTATGAGTTGTATCCTGATTTCTCATGAGATTGGCATCGTTTCCAAGCTTTGTGATCGTATTATCGTCATTGATAATGGCAGAGTGGTTGAAAATGATACCGTCTATAATATTTTAAATCATGCTAAACACAAAGCAACCAATCGTTTGATTGATGCAGCAAACAAATTGGGAACTTTGGAAGATCTTGGCACCCAGCCAGGTTGATTTTATATGTCACCCAGCGCTGAATGCTTAGTGTTGTTATAACTAAACCGTACCGGTGGAGGTAAAAATGGTTAGGAAGGAGAAGAGGATTTTCTGGTTTGTAAGCAGTTTGTTATTTGTCATGTCCATGTATTTTTCTGGGTGTTCTCCATTACAGAAAGGATGGTCAAAATTTGGTGGCGGAGATTATGAAGGAGCCATCGCAGAATGGAAACTGGAACCTGAAGCAGATCTTTCGTTGCAAATCGCCCAGGCTAACGCGGCGATGGCCATGGAAGATTCATACAATCAAGCAATTGCGGCCAAGGAAGCGGGGAATAATCAGGCCATGGTTGAGAATAGTTTGGCAGTCGTCGACTATCAGAATAAATGGGAAGACGCATCATGGATTAACAAATCAAGTCCTTTGAAAAAGCAATTCGCAGAGTCGGGAACAATGATTGAAGAGGGGAATCTTGTCATTTTGACTCAGCTGATGAAGAAAGCTAAAGCTGCCAAAAATAAGAAGCAACATTTGAAAATGCTTCGTTATACATCCGCGATGTCGGCCCGGGAGAATAAACGTTCCAAACCGTACTTTGACAGAAATCCGGAATTAAGAAAGCTTGCCGACGAAGCGTTTGTCTTAAACGAAGAAGCCTATTTCCTGGTAACAACAGATTATGCAAATGATGATTATTGGGTAAATGTCATTAAAGAGTATAATGAGTACGTAAAATTTACCAAGGCTCATGAGTTACCTGTCAGCGACAGACTTAAAAAAATGAAGGCCCGTGCTGATGTTGAGATGAAAAAACGCAGAAAACTCTTGGCTGATTTTGATAAAAACCTGGAATGTGCCAAGAATCATTTTCTGGAAGAAGCCTATAAGGATGCAATCGCCTGCATTCGGAAAGCGGATGCTTATGTCAAACGCTATAAAAGAGTGAGGTTCAATGTTGATGATCTTGACTATGTACGTGAGTCCACGGAACAAGCTATTGAGATTCAACGTCAGATAGAAGCTGAAAAGGCCAGAATTGCGGAAGAAGAACGCAAGCGAATTGAAGAGGAGAATAAACGAATTGCTGCAGAGGAACTCCGTAAGGAAAGAGAACGCCAGCAAACAGAGAGATCCAGAATAAGACTGGCAAGAGCTTCGGAAAGGCAACGCCTGATTCAATTGGCGGAAGCCCGAAGAAAAGAAGCCGAACGTAAGAGAAAAATCGAAGAGAGAAACAGAAGGTGGAGAGCATTCCTGGCCAAGGGTGCACCTTTGAAACCTCTGGTGACCACGGTTTTAAGACCTAGCGAAGGTATCGGAACCCTGACAAGAGGTAAAAAACAGAAATGGCAGGGCGGTTCTCAGCTTCCAAAACCAAAGGATAAGTCAATCAAGTCTGAAGACGTTTATGCATTGGAAGTGGAAGTTCCGAAGTCACATAAGTTGACTTACCTGAGAAACTACTACAAAAAGACTGCACGCGAGAAGAACATGCTTAAGGCTCCCAGAACCCAGGGTGGAAAAAGAAGTTACTATACCGAGGATTTTAAAGGCGGTCGTTACTACATTGAAGTAGAGAATCAGCGAAGTGACGAAAAGAAATATGAGATCAAGGCCAGAATCTATAAAATTCCGGTTACTTTTTAACCAGGTATAGAATTAAATTGAAGCAGATTGGCGGAAACGCCAATCTGGCAAGGACATTTTGAATTTCCAGGAGAAAACTATGTCAAAAAGAAACATGATCATTGGGGGAGTGGCGATTCTGATCGTTGCTGCTATAGGACTGTTCTATTATTTGGATGTTCAAGAGAAGAAACGATTGGCTATTGAACGAAAAATCCGACAGGAAACCCTGATCGTCGCTTTTAACCAAATGCCGGACACCCTGAATCCTCTTTACGAGCAAAATGCTGCGGGTCTGACCCTTCTTGATCCCTTGTTTGATGGTTTAGCGAATAGAAGCGGTCGTGAGCCCAGGGAATATATAGACGGACTGGCAACAGATTTTATTCAGGATGAAAAAAACCGTAATATTTTTCTGATAGAACTGGATCAGGAGAAAAGATGGCATGATGACCCCGATCACATGGTCACAGCCAGGGATGTAAGGTTTACGGTGGAGTGTATTAAAAATCCCAACAACCGATCTCCACTCAGAGGTCGAATCAATCAACTAATCGATCGGGTTGATATCGTTGATAATTTTACAGTACGAGTCGTGTTCAAGGAAAACATCTCCGTTCATGTAGTAAGAGATTTGCTGGCTTTTAAGATTATTCCGACCCAGTATTACGGAAAACCAATGTCCCTGGACTTAAGATCCGATCCCGTTGCCCAGGAATTTGCCAGGAAGCCGATAGGAACAGGTCCTTACAAGTTTGGTGAATGGACAGGAAACACCCTCACCTTCAACTCTACAAAAGCTGAAGTCGCAACTGATGAAGAAGAGGTCTCTGAGCAAGGTCTTGCCAAGGAGTCCATCATTCGTACTATCGAGGCAACTTTGGTACATGATCAGGAAAAGCAGGTCAGGATGATGATTGATGGCAAGTTGGACCTGATTCTGGAAACATCTCCTAATCTCCATGCGATGCTTGATGAAAAGGGATTAAAACACGCCAACTACATCCCCTTGCATTTTTACGCGGTTGCTTTCAATACAATTTCTCCTAAATTCTCCAATAAGAATGTCAGGCAAGCAGTGGCCAAGGCGATCAATAAATTAGAGCTGGCTCAGCAGGTACGCAGCGGAGAGGTTGAAGAATATCTTAACCTGGGTCCTTTTGCCCATAATGATGACAAGCGTTATCAAGCCTTCAAGGATATGCAGAAGTTTGATTTGAAAGCCGCAAAAAAACTAATGAGACGAAACAAGGGCTTTGAAACCACACTGATTTTTCAGGACGATGCCTCAAAAACCATGGAAAGACTGGCCAGTAAAGCCGCTCTGCAACTGGATGAACTTGGAATCAAGGTGGAAACCAAAGGTCTTGGAATGGCATTTGATACCCAGATTCAAAACAAGAATTTTGAAATGGCACTTGTCAGACATTCCGGATTTACGGACGGTTACAACATCTCTCGATTCTATCGCTCTGACAGTCCGTCCAATATCACAAGTGTCAGTTCCGAACGGTTGAACAAAGTCCTGGATTCCTGGGAAAATTCCGCTTTTTGGGAGCAACGACTGCCGGCAGCTAAACAACTGCATGCTATGGTCTCTGATATGAGCCCTTACGTGTTTTTAATGAGTCTTCCGACAAGTGCGTACTATTCTGCTCGCTTGGATAACGTTATGATTTATGATCCTAACGCGTTGTTGGGTTCTGTGGAAGAATGGGTTGTGTTACCAGCAACCGGCGAATAATTAACCTTGCACAAAACCGGTAAATACAGGAGCACATCTTATGATCTCACTGGTTCGGTTTGTATTTTTTAGATTTGTGTTGCGTCTGATCTGGATTGGTTTGCTGGCGACCTTTGGAATTCAGTTGTTGCTGACTTTCTTGCCGCCCAAAGTAGTTATGGATCCCAGAAGCACCACGCAAGAAAAAACGATTGTCCAGCAGTGGACGACCGGGGATTACGTCAATTGGGTTGGTTTAATCATCAAAGGTGATCCCATGGTTTCAGATAAGAGCACGGGAAATTGGCTGGCCGCAGAGTTCCGGTCCAGAGCCTGGAACACATTGGCTCTGTGTTGGAACGCTTTTTTAGTGGCCGCGTTTATGGGCATGTTTGTCGGAACAGCCAAAGCAACATTGAATAACGAGATTGTCTCAGGGACGAGTAGTTCAGTTATGAACTATTTTTCATCAGCGTCCAATTCGATGCTGTTTTTGTGTTCATCAATACCGGCCTATATAATTGCCTATTTCCTCTTCTTGCTCCTGAAAAGCGAATCCAACCTGTTTCTGGCGGTTATAGCACTCGCTTTGGGCAGCGGCTCTGCCATGGATGTCTTGCGTTTGACCTCAAACGTCCATAGCAGGGAGTTACAGTCCAAGTATGTTGAAAACGCTCTCGCAGTCGGGTTACAGACAAGCGGACTCCTTCCACGTCCCGGTACGGTCGCATGGCATGCTTTCCGAAACAGTCTGATCACCATTTTACCGGTTACTGCCTATCGCTTACCGCTAATTGTCAGTAGTGCATTGGTG
Source organism: SAR324 cluster bacterium (assembly GCA_028280735.1). GTDB lineage: Bacteria > SAR324 > SAR324 > XYD2-FULL-50-16 > XYD2-FULL-50-16 > JAHJTV01. Next base: position 9,056 of record JANQLH010000061.1, read on the forward strand.
GTAGAGGTTGTTTTCGATTTGCCCGGACTTGGGGAATCCTTGCTTAAGTCATTAATTCAGCAAGATGTCCCCATGGTACTGACGATTATCCTGATATCTGTTGTGTTTGTGCAGGTTTGCGTTTTTCTGGCGGATGTACTGGCGTTTATCCTCCATCCGCAGAAATTTGCGGGGTAAGTTAGGTCTTGGCTGGATTATAAAAACCAAACCACTTTGCATACATCGTTATGCAGGGTGGTTTTTGTTTTTAAGTACCTGCTCAATTGAGTCCTCAACGATGTCTTTAAAGTCTTCCTCTGTGAGTTCTTTTTTTAGTACAATGGTTCCGGACTGTATATACCGAGGGCTGAGCTGGTTCAGGCTGAGAGCGTAAACATCCTGTATGCAGATGGAGCAATAATCAAATTCCGGAAACTGGGGAATGAGTTCCCGCATGTGCCGAATGACCTGGCTCTCATTTTTGTTCCTTATGTTTTCAACCGAAATGCCAAAGACTTCATAATCTTCTTTCTTCATTTTGTATTTGTCCTGTTAAGAGATGAAACCTCCTAAAGAGTTAGAGGCTGTTTTCCTATCAATAGCATGATCTCCGATACCTAACAACATTTTTCCTCTTTAGCGGATTGATTTGACTTCGACAAGAACGAGATACCAAAACCCGAATTTTTTTTCCTTTTTTGAAAGATTTTTGAATGCGATCTGTGCAAAAGCCTCATATTTCAATTCTGCGGGCGCCTTCCCCCTTTTCATTGGAGATAAAATAGAGTACAAAGGGAAAAATGCAGCTTGAAACCTTAATGTAATAGATGATGATTGATATTTTATTAGAGTACGGACTTTTTCTCGCGAAAACCATTACTATCGTAGCGGCATGCCTAATCGTCCTAAGTAGTTTTATGTCGCTGTTATTTAAAGGCAAGGCCATTAAAAGAGACCAGGTTCAGGTCGCCAGTTTAAATGAAAAATACAAACAATTTGCTAAAACTATCGAGCAGGTGACTCTGCCGAAACATCTGTGGAAGAGTAAGGTTAAGAAAGAAAAAGCGGCCCAGAAACAGGAAACAAAGAAGTTTAAACAGGAGCAGGAAACGCGGAACAGGATTTTTGTAATCGATTTTATTGGCGACATCAAGGCATCCGCGGTTGAAAGCCTCAGGGAAGAAGTTACAGCCGTTTTAACCGTAGTAAAACCGGGAGATGAGGTGCTTATCCGTTTGGAAAGCAGCGGCGGCATGGTACATACCTATGGGCTTGCAGCGTCCCAATTAATGAGAATTCGAAAAAAGGAAATCCCGCTCACAATAGCAGTTGATAAAGTTGCAGCCAGCGGTGGATACATGATGGCCTGTACCGCGAATAAGATTATTTCGGCACCGTTTGCTATTATAGGATCTATCGGCGTGATTGCCCAGTTGCCAAATTTCAACCGTTTGCTTAAGAAAAAAGACATTGACTATGAACAAGTCACGGCGGGTGAATTTAAACGCACCCTCACGGTATTTGGGGAGAACACCGATGAGGACAGGGATAAGTTAAAGCAGGAACTGGAAGAAACCCATACCATGTTTAAAGATTTTGTGATGCAGGGTCGCAAAAATCTTGATATTGCCAGGATAGCTACCGGAGAACACTGGTACGGAAACAAGGCATTGGAGTTGAACCTGGTGGACGAGCTGGTGACCAGCGATGATTATCTGCTAACAAAAAGTGACGCATTGGATATTTTTACAGTGAAATATGAAACAAAAAAAACATTGCCGGGCAGGCTCGCATCAGGAATGATGGATTCGTTAGCCAGATTTTTGGGATACCTCCGGGTAGCCTAAATTCTGGGATTTGTAATTAACCCGATTTTTCCCCCGATTCAGGTGTTGATATGATAGTTAAAGATCCTATTTTAGTGGTAGATGACGAAGTTGAAATGAGAATAGCCATGCAAGCTGCGCTGAAGCGATGCGGGTATCCCGTTGAATTGTCTCACAATGCCATAGATGGGTTCAACAAGTTTAAGAAAAACTCTTACAGCCTGGTTATAACTGATATGACCATGCCCAAGCGAAGCGGCCTTGAGCTGCTTAAGGATATAAAAGCGATAAATCCTGATATTCCGGTAATCCTGATAACGGCCTACGGAACCATTGATACCGCCATTTCTGCGATGAAACACGGGGCTTTTGATTATGTGCAAAAGCCATTCGATTTCGATACCTTTATTTTTTTGATCGAAAGGGCTCTCACTTTCAAAAAAGAGCAGCCGGTACAGGTCACATCAACTGAAGCAAACGGAAAGAAAACCCCGGTCAAGAAATCTGACGAAGCAACCTTGGAAGAGGCAACCTCCAAAGATATCATTACTGCCGATCCAGGTATGGAAAAACTGCTGGATATCGCCAGAAACGTAGCGCCGAGCAAGGCCTGTGTGCTTATTCAGTCCGAAAGTGGTACCGGTAAGGAATTACTGGCCCGATATATCCATAAACATTCAGATCGGGCTGAAGGACCATTTGTCGCAATTAATTGTGCAGCCCTGCCCGAAAACCTCTTGGAAAGCGAACTGTTCGGACATAAAAAAGGTGCATTTACAGGAGCCATTAACGAACACCGGGGGAAATTCGAACAAGCCAATACCGGTACCATTTTGTTGGACGAAATCAGTGAAATGCCGCTTTCGCTTCAAGCCAAATTGTTAAGGGTTTTGCAGGAATACACCATTGACAGGGTTGGCGGGTCGGAAACAATTCCGGTGGATGTAAGGGTGGTGGCGACCACCAACCGCGTGCTCCTGGATTGTGTGGAGAACGAAACCTTCCGGGAAGACCTGTATTTCAGACTAAACGTGATTCCCATGGAACTGCCGCCCCTTCGCGATAGAAAAGGGGACATCAAAGTGTTGGCTGACTATTTTGTCGATAAATACTCCACGATCAACAACAAGCCGTTACCCGCTATTGATGAAGATGTCTATAAACTGCTTGCCAATTATAATTGGAGGGGTAATGTTCGCGAACTGGAAAACATTATTGAAAGGGCGGTCTTGTTATGCGATGGAAAACTGATTCAAGTGAACAACCTTTTAATGAATCCGGTCTCTATCAATAAAATCAATGCGGTCGCGTCAGCGCAAACTGATGTCACAACAGTGGAATCTGCCGATAATGCCGGTAAGGATGGAACGGTGGAACTCAAGGTTGGTATTTCCATGGCCGAGGCCGAAAAACAGATGATCTTCGAAACCCTTAAACACACCAAGGGGAATCGTACGAAAGCTGCCGAGATATTGGGAATCAGTATCCGAACCTTGCGAAATAAGCTGAATGAATATAAAGAAGCTGGGGAGATGATAGATATCTAGAACAAAAACCTGGTTTCAACACTGCGTTCCATTGTTATCCTGGGAACGCAGCGATCCTGTCTAGGATTTTCTCAGGCCCTTTAAGAAAGTCGCCATAACCCTTTCAAATTTATCGATTTCCTTCTTGCTCATTCCTTTCAACTCGGGAAATGAATAAGCCTTAATATCCTCAAGCATGGCATTTTGAGAACGTAGAACTTCAATGGCCTTTTTTTGTGCCTCTACAGTACTATTTAAAGCCTCGATAATCTGCTTGGCAGAATCAACAGTAAGGGAGTTTCGATCGATCGTAATCGGTTTGGGGGTTTGGGCAACAGATCTGTTGAAAGGTTTTGGTGTTGCCTTGAACTTTGTGCTGTTTTTCCAGAGAGAATGGTAAGCGCCAATAGAAGATGGATTTATTTCCGGAAATGCCAGCTTTAAATCTTTCAAGCTTGAAGCAGGATTACCGTCCAGATAGTCATTGATCTGTTGCTTTGTACTGATTTTCTTGCTTTTACTGGATTTTTCCTTTCTCCATTGGTCCAGATAGTTGCTGACTGTCTTTTTGTTCTCTTCGGGAAATGCTTTTTCCAGTTTGCTCAGGGTAAGTTCAGGATTTTTATCCAAATGGTTAAATACCTTTTGTCTTAGACTTCCGGCTTCACTGCCTTTTACCTTTTTACCCGGCTTTCTTGCCGGCTTTTTTTGGCTGTCTTTGATCCAAAGATTAAAATATTCGGAAATTTGTTTTTTGTCCTGGGAGGCGAACTTCTTTTTCAACTGGTCTGAAGTGGATTTAGGATTTTCGCCCAGGTAGGTGAAGACCTTACGTTTCAGGTTCAAGGCGGCCTTTGACTTTCCTTTGAGGGAACTTCTGTTCTCAGCCTTATACTCCGTACGTCCCCTTTTCAAGGTTCGTTCGCTATATCCCTTTAGCTCATTGAGAGTAACCAGGTAGCTGGGAGTCAACTCAAAAAAGTCTTTACCCTGGTCTATATATTTCTGAATAACTTGTTTTACTTTATCTTTCTTATGCATTAATCCATACTCCTCATGCAATGTTTAGATTCCAATACAACATCGACTGAGGGAGGACCGCCAATAGACAGCGATGACGATTCTATTCCATGACTTTGTGAATACAATCCAAGCTTAGCCAGGCAGTACTCTTTTGGATTGGTTCTGGTCAACCAGGGAGAGATTCTGTATAAATCGAGTCTGCTTGGGGTTCCCGTTAACTGACGTGTCTCCGTTAATCCAGTACTATCAGGTGATTCCGGGGGGTTATTGTTCAATTAAGCCCCGAAGGCACTCTAACAGTCTTGGGAAAGCACGCTAAAATGAGTTTGGTCAATGTGATTGAAGTGCGTTAGATCTATTAATTAACCTTCATAAAAACTATCAAAGTAAGTTTTACTAGTTTTGTCAATATGGAATGAACTCGAATTTAGGAGAAAGTTGGCCTTGATCCTTAATGGATAAAAAATCCCTGCAACAGTACAATCCAAGAAAAAAGGCCACCATCTTGATGAAGTTATAGTATAAGCGGATTGAAAAGAGCCTCATTCCTCTATGATTATAAAGATAAAAACACTATATTACTCTCCTCTAATTGATTTGAATGATTAGCATTCCGGTCTGAATTCATCCTCGACATGGTATAAGCAAATCCCTAAAATAACAATTTACAGGGGATGAATGCTAAAGTCCCGGATCACTGCCTTTTTATGTTTTATTTGAAAACATCGGATTAAAAAAATGAGTTCTAAACCTAAGGTTGTTGTCGCAATGAGCGGAGGAGTAGATAGCTCGACGACAGCCGCAATATTGATCGACCAGGGTTATGAGGTTACAGGCCTGACCATGCTTTTGTCTGATGATATCGACAATGATGCCATGATGGATAGTGTCGGGAAAGTGAGCGAAAGCCTGGGGATTGAATCTCGGGTTTGCGATTTTCGCTCCGATTTTAGGCAAATGGTGATAAACGATTTCATAGAATCATACCAATCCGGCCTAACTCCGAATCCATGTGTCGTCTGCAATAAAAGAATTAAATTTGGTAAAATGCTGGATGAAGCGAGGAAAATGGGAGGCAGATTTTTGGCGACAGGACACTACGTCAGAATGGATCGACGTGGTGATGCGGTTAGGCTGCTAAAGGGTGTTGATCAAAAAAAGGATCAGAGCTATTTTTTATATCGATTGACCCAAGAGCAACTCTCTCGGATTTTGTTTCCCCTGGGTGAGTTGGATAAAACGGAAACACGAAGGATTGCCGCAGAGTATGGTCTTGTGGTTGCTGATAAACCGGAAAGTCAGGATTTATGTTTTCTTACAAAAGGGGATTATCGTGATTTTCTGAAAAACAACGCTAAGATCACCCGGAAAAGCGGAACAATTGTTGATTTGAACGGCAAACAGGTCGGCAAACACAATGGCTTGTGGAATTATACCATAGGCCAACGCAGGGGATTAGGTATATCCGCGAGTGAGCCTTTATATGTGGTTGGGTTGGATGTCAAAAACAACAGGCTTGTTGTCGCAACTAATGAACAAAGAGGGAGTGATCAATGCAACGTGAAACAGGTTAATAATATCAGCGGAATGATCCCGGAGCTCCCCTTTGAAGCATCCGTTAAAATCCGCTATACCGCAAAGGAAACAAAAGCGGAAATCACACCCTTACCAAACCGGTCGGCTTCGGTGAAATTTTCAAAACCATTACCCGATATCACACCAGGACAATCACTCGTGTTCTACCAAGGCGATGAGCTGATCGGCGGCGGCTTTATCGAATCATAAGCCCGTTGAGTCTGAAGCGAACTAATTTGCAGATCACCCGCTTAAATAATAAAAACAACAGGATTCATTTATGAAAAGCACCAGGAAAGACAAGGTTCTAATCGATAAACAAAACAGAAGAATCCCCATTTGCTCCTGGCTTCCCGGCAAGACTTCCTGTCAGGTGGTACTAGTCCACGGGTTTTCAGAGCATATGTGGTACTATCACGAAATGGCCAGAACATTGAGCGAGTCAGGAATTGCCGTACACATGATGGACCTGCCGGGGCATGGCATGGCAGAAGGCATCCGTGGTCATATCGATCGGTTTGGCGAATACCTGGATAATGTGGATCTGCTCTGGAAAGATAATCCCAATTATCTGAAAACCAAACCGGCTATCATTCTCGGGCATTCCTTGGGTGGTTTGATCTCAGCCCAGTATGTGTTAAGACGGACACACAATTTTCAAGGGATGATGTTAACATCTCCCCTGACCGGATTTGACGTCATTGGTTCGCTGCCCGTGAACTTAGCGGTCAGACTTTTGGCAAAAAACCATCGCAATGATCCGATTCCGAAGCCAACCGGTGTCAAGGCATTATCCCGCAATCCTGATCAATGGCCTGTTTATCTTAGCGACCCGTGCAGAGGGAGGATGATTACTCCCAATCTGTACCTGTTGATGCTGTCGATGACCGAAAAACTGCAGGAACATGCGTCGAGTATAAAACTGCCCTTGTTGATGTTTATCTCGGAAAAGGACAAAGTGGTCGATCCACATGCAGGTCAACGATTTTTCCGGAATCTCGGTAGTTCGGATAAAACGCTGGTTGTTTTTTCTGAAGCCATGCATGAATTGTTTCAAGAGGCAGAATGCGGTCAGATACTGGAAACCATGCAAAAGTGGATTAATGACAGGGTCTAGGATAGAAAAGGTTATTGCATTCTTTGTTTCACCCCATGGTTTCGGTCATGCAGCAAGAGTATGCAGTGTCATTCAGGAACTGGACGTAAAAGAGAATGGGTATGAAATCATCGTAGCCACGACAGTTCCTCGCTGGTTTTTCGAAACTTCCCTAAGCGTTCCATTTGACTATTTCCCGCTTCAAACAGATATCGGTTTAATCCAATCCGATCCTATCACTGTTGACATTCAAGGATCTGCGGATGTTCTTCGCTCCTTTTTACCGTTTTCTGAAAGGACAATTGAAAATGTGGCCGGGGAGTTGGCCGTCAGACAGTGCGACCTCATCGTTGCCGATATTTCACCCCTGGGGATCGCAATTGCCGACAAAATGGGAATTCCTTCCCTGTTATTGGAGAATTTCACCTGGGACTGGATCTATCGAGGATATCAATGGGAAAATCCCGAATTTGGCATATTTGCGGACTATTTGGAAGACATATATACCAAATCCACCTGGCACATTCTTGCCGAACCATTTTGTGAGGAAAAGGATGTTGACCTTATCTGCAAACCGATCAGCAGGAAACCTCGTTCGAATAAAACAGACACAAAGGCGAGACTTCGAATTCGGGATGAAAGACCCATTGTGCTGGTCTCCATGGGTGGCATTGAAAGCAAGCTACCTAACAGCAGCAAGCTAAAAAGCAGGGATGATCTTTTATTCCTGGTACCGGGTTCCGGAAGTCAATTGACCGTGAATCAAAATATTATCTATTTACCACACAAATCCAAGTTCTATCATCCTGATTTAATTGGATTAAGTCAGGTTGTGATCAGCAAAATCGGTTATAGTACCTTAGCCGAAGTTTTTCAGGCAGGCCTTCCGTTTGGATATATTCCCCGGACCGGCTTCAGAGAGTCTAACATGCTGGAAAAATATATCCGGAAGGAAATGGCAGGTATTGAGATCAATGAAGCTGAATATCGTAATGGAAACTGGATTTCAAAACTGGATGATCTGCTGGAGTTCCCCCGGTTGAAGAAAGGTAGTCAGCGCGGAGCAGAGCAGGCAGCCTGTTTTTTACAGGATAAACTTAATGCTTAGCTTGTGCCTGTAGGGAATATTGCTAAACCCTTATCCAGCCTTGTATCAGTAGCGGAATACAGTTTGAAGATGAACATGCTGTCTGCCGTTAGTGTTCGGCTAAATATGATACCACTGCAGGCAAAAACCGGTTGAGAGCTGAACGATGAAATCACTACAATTCGAAAGACCAGGTCGCCTTTGAAGCTTTTATTGGTGGGTTACATTGTTTTTCATTCAGGCACTGGTGAAACTTCTGATAATCTATGACCGGCAATCAATCAAAAAAACCGGGAATTTTCCCTTATTGGCATCAAAGCTTATGGGCACTGTTTGCAGGCATACTTTTAGCCTTGTCCTACCCGAGCTTTGATTTGAATATCCTGGCTTGGTTTGCATTGGTTCCCCTGCTTTATGTATTGTCCTCAAGTACCTCCTTATATCACAGCTACCTGTTGGGCCTCTTGACGGGTATTTCAGGAATCACTGTCGGCTTTTACTGGATCAGCCATTGGGCTTTAAATGCGCTGGATATTCCGACTCCCTTCAATTTTCTTTTTGTTTTAGGGTTTGCTTTTTGTTTTGGGCAGGTTTTTGGAATCGTAGCGCTGCTTTCTTCCTGGATCAATCGCTACTCTTGTATCAACCGGGTATTTACCTTCCCCATTGTTTTGGTTTTTGTTTTCAGTGTATTTCCAATGCTTTTCCGCTTCAGCCTTGCGGATGGTCAATGGCAGTTTTTAACAGCCATCCAGCTGATCGATGTTACAGGGATTTGGGGCTTGGATTTTGTAATAGCACTTTTTAACAGTCTGATCTGTTATCTTTGTTTCTCGCCTGCCGAAGCCAAAAAAAAACGTATTGTGATAGTTTCGGCGGGTATTATCTGCTTTTGGTTTGCTGCAGGCTGGTTCAAGCTAAACAGTTGGGATGAGAAAGTGAATAAGGGACAAATCAAGAAAATCGGCTTGGTTCAGCCCAACAGAATCGCATCGTTGTCAAAACCGATACCATTACCCGGATATTCCAGGGAGTATCCTTTAGAGATGCAGTTAAGTGAAGTCTTTGTGGGACAGAACGTGGATGTGATTATCTGGCCGGAAGGTCATTTTTTCGGCTATTCATTTTGGAGCGACGTCAGAAAAAGCTTTAAGCAAACTGTTGCAAAATGGCAAGTTCCCCTGGTTTTTTACGATGCTACCCGCCGATCTACGGAAAAAGGTGAAAAAGCCTTTAATACAATTCATTTTTTGAATGAAAAAGGCGACCTGGAAGAAAGATATGACAAAATGAAACTGGTTCCATTTAGTGAATATTTGCCCTTGTTTGACAAGTGGCCGCTATTTGACTGGATTCTCGGAGATTATCTTGATAATCTGACACCCGGAGACGAAGCAAAAATAGTGCCTCTTGCCGGAATGAAATTGGTTCCCAAAGTCTGCTATGAGCCCCTTTTTCCTGAATTTGTTGCTAAGACCGTTGGAGACGAAGGAAAGGGAAAAGTGCTTGTGGTCCAGTCACAAGACGGTTGGTTTGGAGAAACCAGTCAACCTTTTCAACATATGGCTGTGACAGTCATGCGGGCCGTTGAAAACAGGGTTCCACTGGTACATGTGATACAAAATGGTCCATCAGGTGTTATTCATCCAAACGGCAGGATTGCTTTTTTATCAGAACCGTTTATCAAAGGCGGCTGGGTTGCGGAGATGTCGTTCAGTCCCGATAACGGAGGCAGTTTTTATTCAAGTTTTCCCAATCTGTTTTTAAATATCATCAGGTTGCTTTGCCTTTTCATACTTGTTGAATCATTTATCAGACGCACAATTCGATGACTACCATGCAACAATCCCAGCATATTTTTTCGAAAATTCCACCAATCCAGGAAATTGATCAATACCTGGAAGATGAAGGGTTGAAACACGGCAGAGAGGTTCGCAATACCGTTCAGAAACTGCTGCTCAGCATCAGGCAAGACATGGACTGGCTTTCCGATGCCAATACCACTCGACAGAGTATCCTGGAAAGAATCAAAACCGAACTGGAGCAGAACAAACAGGAGTTGACTCAGGTTATAAACGGCACGGGAGCGATCATTCACACAAACCTGGGCAGGTCCGTATTTGATCGTGAACTGCTTGATGAGGTTTCCGAAATTGCGTCATCTTACACAAATCTGGAATTTTCCCTTGAAACGGGGAAAAGAGGCGCACGATTAAGCAATGTCGGCGGATTGCTCAAAACACTGACAGGTGCGGAAGAGGTTGTGGTTGTAAACAATAATGCCGCCGGAGTGCTGCTAAGCTTAATTACCCTTGCCAAAGGCCATGAAGTTGTTATTTCGAGAGGTGAGTTGGTTGAAATTGGCGGATCATTCAGGATACCGGAGATTATTCAAGTATCAGGTGCCACGCTGAAAGAGGTGGGGACAACCAATCGTACCCGATTACCCGACTATGAAAACGCGATCACTGAAAACACGGCAGTCTTATTGAAAGTTCATACCTCCAACTACCAGGTGATTGGATTTACAGAGTCTACCCCAACCTCGGCCTTGTCCCGTCTTGCGAAACAGAAAGGTGTTTTGCTTATGGAAGACCTGGGAAGCGGTGCCTTAACGGGTTTTCAGCACAGTATCCTGAATTCAGAGCCGCTGGTTCCCCAGGTGTTGAAAGACGGTGTGGATGTTGTGACAGTCAGCGGGGACAAGTTGCTGGGCGGACCGCAAGCCGGAATTATTCTGGGTAGAAAACATTTATTGGACAAAATCCGTAAACATCCGCTTTACAGGGCCTTACGATGCGATAAAATCACCATGTTGTTACTGGAAAAGACCTTGGTGAGCTATGCGAACAATCAGCAGAACAAGAAGATTCCCACCCAGCGAATGTTGAATGAGTCAGCCGAAGAGGTCCATCGAAGAGCAGCAGGAATTGCTGCCAAACTGGATAAAAAAATGTTTACACTGGTCCAGTGTAGTTCTACTCCTGGAGGCGGCTCGCTGCCCGGCAAAGCAATTCCTTCCTGGGGAATCAAATTGCAGATCCCGGGTCGGGAAGAAGAGCAGGTGTTATCCCGGCTTCGTCGTTCGCGTCCTCCAATTATAGGCAGAATCATTGATGGCAATGTGATCATCGATTGCAGAACAGTACTTCCTCATCAGGAAAACTTGCTGATTAACGGCTTGAAAGCTTTGGTCGGCTAACTTATGTGAAGGAGCTGATAGAAAGCAGTCTTTTTCTTTCCGCGGAGAGCAATTATCAAGGCAGTGACCACAGGCGGAGGAGCAGGAATGAGCGGTGATGATTCCTCCGTCAGGCAAGGGGCCTATCATCAAAGGATTCGTAGGCTGATGGTTAAACTATTCTAAGATTTGGTTTGTTTAAGGAAATCCTTGATATCATACCTCAATCCACCGAACGCGATTGTTTTCCCATAAAGTTTGTATGTATTGCTCAGAGTGGCATGATAAACGGAATCAAGTGATTCTTTTTTCAACTCTGCAATCGTTTCGGCTACTATGCTGATATTGGCCGGTACATTCCTCTTGTCCGGATGTGGCCCTAAGATCGGGCTGTTTGTTTCCAGTAGGATTGAATCCAGCGGCAGCGCTTTTACCAGGCTTTGTTCCTGTTCGGAACGCACAACCGAAGGAGGAATGGAAAAATAAAATCCTGCTTCCACGGCTTTCATCGCATCCTCAGTTGAGCCATCATAAGCATGCAATTGAACTCGATTGGCTTGCTTGCGAATCAAAATCTCGATGACTTCTTTACCTGCATGACGGGAGTGAACATTGAGGGGTAAATCCATCTCCTCGGCCAGTTCTATGAACCTGGAGAAGATTTCCTGCTGGGTTTCTCTCTGCTGATGGCCCTGAACGGCTTGGTAATCCAGGCCCACCTCTCCAATGGCAACCAGCTTCTTTGAGTTTTTGACAATAAAGTTTTCGACCTGTTCCGCCTGCTTGGTATCAACGATACCGGGGAATAATCCGGCTGCTGGAAGTAATTCCGGATGGACCTTTGAGAGTTTTAAATTGACCTGGGCTCCTTTAAGATTGTCACTAACGGTGACAATCCCGATGACTCCGGATGCCCTGGATTCGACAAGAACGTTGGAACGGTCGAAGCGAAACAGGATGTCATTCAGATGGGTGTGGGTATCAATGATCCCGATATGGTTGGAATTCAATGTAATTATCCTCGAAGGTTGTTTAAAGCTTACTTCCTTCTATTATCCATTGAATTCCTATCCTCTTCAACCAAAATTTAACATCCTCTCAAAATGAAAATCGATCTATAGAGGGATACAACCGTGTTTATGCTTTTTCAAGACCGGTTTTTTCTCTCGCGCCAGCTCAAAAGACTGAATCAGTTTTTGCCTTGTCTCGTCCGGGTGCAGAATGGCGTCAATGTAACCCTTGGAAGCGGGATTATATGGGTTGGAAAATTTTTCTTTATATTCCTCTATCTTCTGCTGTCGAACTGCCTCGGGATCATCTGCCTCCCTGATCTCTTTAGCGAAAATAATACTACACGCACTTTCCGGACCCATAACGGCGACTTCGGCAGTCGGCAAAGCATACACAAAATCGGTCTTCAGATGTTTGGAAGACATGGCAATATACCCTCCGCCAAACGCTTTTCGCAGGATCACACTTATTTTTGGCACCGAAGCTTCTGAATAAGCGTAGATCATCTTCGCTCCATGACGAATAATTCCCGCGTGCTCCTGGTCAACACCCGGCAGATATCCCGGAAGGTCTACCAGGGTTAACAAGGGAATTCCAAATGCATCGCAAAAACGCACAAAACTGGCAGCCTTGTCCGAGGAATCAACATCCAGGCACCCTGCTTTGACTTTTGGCTGGTTGGCGACAATACCGATTGAATCACCATCCAGCCTGGCGAAACCCACCACTACATTAGCTGCAAACATTTCCCGGACCTCAAAAAACTCCGACCCGTCTACCAGTGTTTTGATCACATCCTTAACGTCATACGATTTTCTTGAATCGTCAGGGATGATATTAGCGAGTTTGAACTTGGACTTGGGAGGGGTAGGTTTGGTTTTAGGTACTTTGACATCCCAGGCGGATGGCAGATAGCTCAGCAATTTCCGGATCTGCGCAAAGGTATCGTATTCGCTTTCCGAGTAAAAATGGGCGTTCCCGGCAACTCCGTTATGAACTTTTGCCCCGCCCAATTCTTCGGCAGTGACTTTCTCACTCAAAACCGATTCGATCACTTTCGGTCCGGTGACAAACATGCGTGATAGCTTGTCAACCATGAATACAAAATCTGTTATTGCCGGCGAGTACACAGCACCACCGGCGCATGGTCCCATAATCACGGAAATCTGTGGAATTTTTCCGCTGTTCAGTGTGTTTCGGATAAAGATATCTCCATAACCAGCCAGGGAATCGACACCTTCCTGGATTCTGGCCCCTCCGGAATCGTTGATACCGATAATCGGCATCCCCATTTCGGAAGCCATGTCCATAATTTTTGTGATTTTGGCCGCATGCATTCGTCCCAGTGAGCCACCTTGGACAGTGAAATCCTGTGCGTAAACACTAACAGGTCTGCCGTCGATTTTTCCAAATCCTGTGATCACGCCATCGCCGGCCAGTTTCTGTTTGTCCAACCCGAAATCCCTTCCGCTGTGTTCAACAAACAGATCAATTTCATTAAAACTGTCGGGATCCAATAGCTGGTTAATTCTCTCACGAGCCGTTAACAGGCCGCTCTTCTTTCTTAGGGCTAATTTGTCCTCTCCTCCTCCCTTGATTAATACACTAACCTTATCGAGAAAGGTTGAAATCTTTTCGAACATAAGAATCGCTCCAAGTGAATGATAGCTGAAAAAGCAAAAGAAAGGAGGGAGAGGCTCAAACCGATTATTAGAGTGTTTGGAAAGAAAGGGAGTTTTAAAGCAGTGATAATCGGTAAGAGGTCTCTCCCTGCAACTGATTTTTTCCTTGTGATGCCTGATTAGATTTAGGTGTGGATCAGGCACACCGGATACCTGGAAAAATATCGTATTTGTTCTTGAATAGCAAATATGTTGCGTACAATGACAATTAGATTACAAAAGCCATGCCTTTTTCATATTTTCTGGCTAAAGTTCTGTAATAACAGGTTAAAATAGTTGTGGTTGACTAATTTGGCTTTTGCGATGGAAGCTATTGTTGTGGAATTTTTGTATGTTTGGTATGCATAATTTGTATATCGCAGTTGTGAAAGTAGCCTAAATTAAAACGAGCCGAATCATGCCTCAACTCCATACTCTTTCAAGAGAAGACAAAGATTTCTTTTCCCTTGTGCAAAAGGCGGTCATTACCAACCCTTTCAGCCTGGAAAGGCAGCATCTGGATATGAAAATCGCCGGGTTCCCGGCCGTTAAAAGTGGGCCGCATGATGTTGAAACTACCGTCGCGGTGATTGAACAGAGGATTTCCGCTCTCGAAAAAGAACACGATAACATCATTCAGGTCTATCGCAACGAAGACCGATATTTAGTGGAAGTGGCAGTTCAGTTTTGGTTTTATTATCGTTTTCGCCGCGGATTTGATCGCCATATCCGCAAACAGGAACATGCCGGGGATAAACCCATTAAGCTGGATCTGTGTAAGGATATGCAGGAGTTTTTAAGAACCAGGGGATTCGAAGAAGAAGGCATTCAAAGAGTCATCGAACACTCGTTTCAGTTTCGCCGGGCCTTCCATTTCATTAATAGAAACCTGGTTGGAAAAAGTCCCGCCATGAGACAGCTGCGCTACGATTTATGGAATAATGTTTTTACCCATAACGTGGACTTATACCGTCGTTTATTGATGAACCGAATGGAAGACTTCTCCAGCCTGATTCTCGGTGAAACGGGTACGGGAAAAGGGACTGTCGCAGCGGCTATCGGCAGATCGGGATACATTCCCTTCGACATGAAAAAGCAATGTTTTGTAGAAAGCTTCATGCAGTCTTTCTTATCAATAAACCTGTCCCAATTCCCTGAAACCCTGATCGAATCTGAACTGTTCGGGCATCGCAAAGGTTCATTCACCGGGGCGATCGATGATTATCTAGGCGTTTTTGGAAGGTGCAGTGTGTACGGAGCGATTTTTTTGGATGAAATAGGAGAGTTATCCCATCCCGTCCAGATCAAATTGCTGCAGGTGTTGCAGGACCGGGTGTTTTACCCGGTTGGGAGCAGGCAAAAGGAACGGTTTCAAGGCAGGGTGATTGCTGCAACCAACCGTTCCCTTGAAGATCTGCGCAACAAACAGATCTTTAGGGATGATTTTTATTACAGAATGTGCACCGATATAATCTATGTGCCTTCCCTGCATCAGCGTATTCAGGAAGACTCCTCCGAACTGGATGATTTGCTGGAAGTTATTGTCAAAAGGATTGTCGGGGAAGATTCCGCGGAATTGACCAACCTGGTCAAATCGGTTGTTCATGACCAGCTTGGCAACAATTATCCCTGGTATGGCAATGTCAGGGAGCTGGAACAATGTGTAAGAAGGGTGATTCTGAAAAAAAGATACAGCGGTGATATGAAAGAACCGGATGAGACCCCGGGTGCACGGCTGGTCAAAGCCATGGAAACCGGGGAAATTACGGCCCAGAGTTTGACGGCAGGCTATTGTAAATTATTGTATGACCGGTTTGGCACCTATGAAGAAGTCGCAAGGAGGACCAATCTGGATCGTAGAACTGCAACCAAGTACGTGAAATCATGGAAACAGAATTAAAACAGGTAAAGGATTGATCAGGAATGAGACCTCTATTTTATTGCGTAGAAACAAACTTGGGTGGTAATACTAAGCAATGGTTCATTGAGGTGAATGAATATTGGTTTTTTTGCGGGAGGACATTTGCTTAAAGGAAGATCGCTTAAAACGTAATGGAGAATTTATGAGCAAAACAAAAGAGAATCTGCAAGCTGCCTTTGCCGGCGAATCCCAGGCTCGAAACAAATACACTTACTTTGCCAAAGCTGCCAGAAAGGAAGGATTGCACTATATCGCCAAAATCTTCGAAGAAACAGCCAATCATGAACAACAACACGCCAAAGACCTGTTTAGATTATTGAACGGAATTGGGAATACGGCGGCCAACCTTGAAGAGGCCATTAAAGGTGAAGACTACGAAACCTCTGAAATGTATCCAAGGTTTGCCAGGGAAGCTGAAGAGGAGGGGGATGACAAAGCAGCTAATCTTTTCACGCAAATTGGCAAGGTTGAAGCGGAGCACAGATATCGATATCAAAAACTGCTTGAAATGGTTAAAGCGGGTACTGTTTACAAACGTGATACGCCAATCAAATGGAAGTGTGACAAATGCGGATTTGTGCATAAAGGAACCGAGCCTCCACCCAAATGTCCGGCCTGTGCCCATCCTCTTGAATATTTTGAACCTGCTGACATGGATCTCTAAAACAAAAGATCCCTAAGCCGGGGATCTTTTGCTGATCTAAGTGCTTTCTTCCTTTGTCTTGCAAGTACTGAAGCCCAATATTGCATACGGAGGGCACCAGCCGATCCCTGCGGTCAGCAGGGGAGCAATTCCGATAGCTCCCCACCAACTCTGGTAAAACACACCCAATCCAATTATCACCAATCCCAGTACCAGTCTAATCCCTCGATCCAAAGTACCAACATTTTTCGTCATTTTCTTCTCCGAAAAAGTGCATTTCAGAACCTGATTATTTCTAAAAATAATGATTACAGCCTTGATATTTCCTCCCCGATTTCAGGCGTTTAAACCTGGTACTCCCGGGCAGAAAATTATCAATCCTATTTCCAATATATAATTGTACCAACTGGATGGCAAGGATAGGATATAAACCGCTGTTGGCAAGTTTAGTGGTTGTTCAGGACCTTGAAAATGCAAGGCGGAATCCTAAAAACAATAGCAGAGAGCCGGTAAGCCGATCGGCAATTTTTCGGACTTTGGCGTAACCTTTTCGCACCTGCGAGAGTGAGAAAAATACCGCAACCAATGAATACCAGATTAAGGAGATGGCAAAAACGATTCCCAAGGTCAGAACAAAAGCCCAGGCTGGGGCTTGTGGTGGGAAAGTAGTGACAAAAATACTCCCAAAAAAAGCTGCTGTTTTAGGATTGGAGAAACTGGTGAACAATCCCCGGCGATAAGCAGCAAAGGGAGAAGATAGTGAGATCTGACAGACTTCATCCGTCTTGAATTGCCTAAAAGAGTCGATAATTAGCCGTAGCCCCATATAAACCAGGTAGATTCCGCCGAGGAGACGAATGGTGTCGTACAACCAATTGGCATGTTCGAAAACAGCCTTAAGGCCTAGCAGGCTGGATGCTGCCCAGACGCAGGCAGCAGTGGACACACCTAATGAGATAAACAGTCCCGATCTTCTTGAATCGGAAAGAGAAACCTGGGATACGACGATGAAATTGGGCCCGGGAAGGGTTACCGCCAAAAACCAGATGCCTGCCAATGCGGCAAGAGCAGTAAATAGTTCCATTTTTCGTTGGGAGAAAACAAAGGTTATAGGGATAAGCAAAAAAGGGCGGATCTGATTTTTTAATACAATAGCAAGAATTGCAAAATCAAAAGCAATCCCGGGAAATCATTTCTAAATCAACCCGATTACAGTTGAACCATTGGAATTCAATTTTGAGGGTAGCTTCAAAAGATGGATTCTGTGTATCCCAAAACTCAACATAATTATGACAAGGATAAAAATGAACAATCAAAAATTTGAAGTTAATGCTATCGGAAAGGTTGAAGCGTTGCAGGGCCAGTTTGCAATTAAAATTAACGAACCGTACATTTTAGCCCTGGAAGGACTGGATCATTTTGGACATGTCAATATCCTCTGGTGGGCGCATCAGCTGGAAGACAAGAGTCGAAAGGAAAAAACCTGCGCCAACCCCTATCGCAAAGCGCCGGATCAACTAGGAGTGTTTGCCACCAGGTCTCCTGCAAGACCCAACCCAATCGCTGTTACTACAGCAGCGATCATATCCGTCAATTATCAGGAAGGCATTATCCAAATCCCGTATATCGATGCGGACCACGGAACGCCGGTAATTGACCTGAAGCCGTACCATCCCTCCATGGAAAGAATAAAAGATGTCTCAATGCCTGCCTGGTGCGATCATTGGCCGAAATGGTATGAAGATTCAGCGAGCTTTGATTGGGAAGCGGAATTTACCGTCAATTAGTTGGATAAAGCAATAGTCAGGCATGCAATGACGGGAAAAAAGGCAGATAGTACAATTGATAGATTTACTGTCTAACAGAAGCTTCAATGGTCATTTTTCGAAGCGTTGTGTGATGCCGGGTATCCATTCAAACTGAGTACAGGCTTGATCCGGGGTCTATTAGTTATTTCAGTTAGTTACAAATGGATTCCGGTATCATACAAAATTTTAATGCCGATAATCCAGAGCACGCATCCACCGAAAACTTCAGCAAGGGTGTTGATTTTGGAGAAGGATGCGGCTTTTTTACCCAAATGCAGCCCCGTAATCGTGAAGGAAAGAGCAACGACCCCAATAATAATGGCAGGGACTATGATGTCGACGCCCATCATCGATAAACTAAGCCCAACGGCTAATGCATCAATACTTGTCGCAACTGAAAGCAAGACAAGTGAGAGCCCTTTGGTTGGATCAAGTTTTTGAACATCTTCTTCATTGGTCGGATTAAAGGCTTGCCGAATCAAATTGGTACCTACAAAAGCAAGCAATCCAAAGGCTACCCAGTGATCAAATGATTCTATAAAGCTATGAATACTGGTGCCAAGTGACCACCCGAGCAAGGGCATTAACGCCTGAAAAAGTCCAAAATGCCACGCCAAGCGAAAAGTTTGACGGTAATTGACCTTCTTTAATCCAACACCTACAGCAATGGAAACGGCAAAAGCATCCATGGCCAGCGCCACAGCAATGCCGAAAATGGTTAAAAGACTCATTATTTGAGATTGAAGCTCCGGTGAATCGAGTTTGTTTCTTTCATTGGCAGGAACTCCGCCTGTTCGAACAGGCTATCATGCTCATCAAGTGTGTAAAGCTGATATGGAAGGGTGAGTCTACCCAGGTCATTATGGTGGAAAATCCAATATCCGTGACAAATCGTCAATTCCGATTCACATATCAACCTAAAAGCTCTATGATCCAGGTGCAGTGTTATTCAAACAGCTTTATAAAACTATACCAGGGAGGAATCAAATGGAAGTGAATCCGAATTTTATAGCTCCCTGCGGATTGTATTGCGGAGTCTGCGGTGTCTATTATGCGACCAGGGATAACAATAAGAAGTTTTTTGATAAATTGGTTGCTGTTTACAAGGGTAACATTCCGGGAAGTGAAGACCTTGAGGAAAAACATCTCCATTGCGAAGGTTGTCTTTCCGGTAAAACCTCCATATTTTGCAGCAAATGCCGGATTCGTGATTGTGTGCAGGAAAAGGGATACCAGGGATGCCATCAATGTGATGACTTTCCCTGTGAACACATCAACAATTTTCCAATGCCTGTTGGGAAAAAAGTTATTGAAAGGGCTATCCCTTATTGGAAAACACACGGCACTGAAAAATGGGTAAGCGATGAAGAAGCCCGTTACCATTGCCCTGAGTGCGGCCATAAAGTGTTTCGAGGTGCCAAACGCTGTAATAAATGCAAAACGGAAGTCGATCTGGACTGATGATCAATGATCTTCAACTGGTAACTATTCACCACGAAGCTCACGAAGTGTCTTGGTGGTGAATAAATACTTCAACTTTTTAATTAGTCGTGAAAACTCTTTCAGAAAAAACAGTTTACATTACAGGCGGCTCCAGTGGTATTGGCTTGGAGACCGCCAGGCAGGTGTTTGCTCAAGGCGCACATTTGGTGATCATCGGCAGAGACAAAGACAAACTGCATCGAGCAGTGAAAACAATAGATGCGGCACGCATAACCAGTATCCAGACACTGAATTCAGTTTCCTTGGATGTGGGCGATAACAGGAAAGTGGAAACAGATCTGCCCAAAATTATGGAAGACAGCGGGGTACCGAATGTTCTGGTGCTCAATGCCGGGATCGGCTTTGGAGGCTATTTTGAGGACACTCCTTATGATTTGTTTGATCGAATGATCAAAATAAATCTGTATGGCGTAAGAAATGTTATTGCCGCAGCCCTGCCGAAAATGAAGGTTAAAGGCGGGAAGATCGTTATCGTGAGTTCAATCGCCGGACTAAGCGGAATGATCGGCTATTCGGCTTACGGGGCATCGAAATTTGCCCTGGTCGGCTTTGCTCAAAGTATCAAACCGGATTTGAAACGCTATGGAATTGAGGTAGCCCTGGTTTGCCCTCCTGAAGTTGAAACACCGCTGATCGTTGAGGAAGCCAAAACCATTCCTCCCGAAGCCAAAGCTTTTAAAAAAATAGCCGGGCTACTCACGGCGGAACAGGCGGGTAAAGGCGTCTTAAAAGCGATTCAGGGAAACTCGTTTCTGGTTATCCCCGGTTTAAAAGCCAAGTTTAGTGCCTTGCTGATCAAGTATTTCCCGGGGTTTATCCAGCGCGGAGTCGGTAATCTGATAATTTCCCTGAATCGTAAAGACAGTTGAGAGCCCCGGCCCCGGGAGGTGGTCAGTTTACAATTTTATTTATTTCATGTTGATGGATACAGTCCACAACAATAGATAACCCAAAAATTGTCACAAACACACTGATTATCGGCAGTGCATCAAATTCGTGTTCATTCATCGATTTTTGAATCCTTACAATGGCTCGCCCCATCTTGAATTGGTAATAAATGTGATACAGCCCGAAGGTAATAATTGAAAACAGAATCCAAAGCACGAAACTAAAATCATCTTCATCCAGCAAATCGTTGCATGCTTTCATCTGCCTGTAGTTCCAGTACAGGTTAAACAGACCAAGGGTGAGAATGGTGAAAATCAAGTACTTTGGGATACTGCAATAATGCTCTTCATAGAGTCCTGATACGGATTTTATGGAATTTGGATCAAATTCTGACATAGTTATTCCTTTTATTGATTATTTAGTACGAAGCAAAGGCTTCGTTTTTGTATTTCACCATTCATGACGCCCACGGCAGACCGTTGAACTAAGCTGAACCGTAGGATGAGCAACTCCTTTACCCATCGGGTGGAATGTGATCAAAAGCCATTTATCAAGAGTTGATGGGTAACAATTTACCCATCCTACATTCTAAGTTGTTTTCCGAAATAACAACAATGAATTGCGCTATTCACCGGAGGAGAATGATATTAAAACCGGCGTGCTTTGCCGCATTAAGCAAAGCATCATTTATAACTAGCAATTAAGCGTTGATTATTGATTATTAAAACAACTGTATTTCACCATTCATGACGCCCACGGCAGACCGTTGAACTAAGCTGAACCGTAGGATGGGTAACTCTGTTACCCATCGGGTGGAATGTGATCAAAAGCCATTTATTAAAGAGTTGATGGGTAACAAGTTACCCATCCTACATTCTGAGTTGTTTCCCGAAATAACAACAATGAAATGCGCTATTCACCGGAGGAGAATGGTATTAAAGCCGGCGTGCTTTGCCGCATTAAGCAAAGCATCATTTATAATTAGCAATTAAGCGTTGATTATTGATTATTAAAACAACTGTATTTCAACATTCATGACACCCACGGCAGACCGTTGAACTAAGCCGAACCGTAGGATGAGCCATCGGGTGGAATGTGAGCAAAAGCCATTTATCAAGAGTTGATGGGTAACAAGTTACCCATCCTACATTCTAAGTTGTTTTCCGAAATAACAACAATGAATTGCGCTTAACGCTGAAAGCGTTCATTACATTGGCCTATGGTCAGCGAGCCACTATAGCTTAGATAACTGTATCTATACGAAATCGCAAGCTACATTTGGAGTTTCAGGCTCTTTTGAATAACGGGTTGTCAATTTCCTTCAAACCGGTGATCCTAAAAGTTCGTCGCTGACTATTCAATAAAGGAAAATTAACGATTTGCAATCCGGGCTATGATCAATACTATAATTTTCGATTTCGATGGAGTGATAGCTGATTCCGTCGAAACTATCTTTAAGTGGTTTCAACATGCCGCGTCTGTCTTTGGTATCCAATTGCCGATCAAGGATTCAGGGGAGCTGATCGCCAATTTTGCTGAACCGTTTCCTATATTCTATAAGTTTCTCGGATTTGATTGGGAGAACGATCAATCAAAAATCTACAACGAATATATCACCTATCATTCGACCCATCCTGTTACATTGATTAACGGTATCGAACAGGTGATCAAAAACCTGGCTGCCACTCCCGGAATGAAACTGGGTATTGTCTCCTCCAATATGCAGAAAGTTCTGGAATACAACCTTGAATACCATAATCTGCGTGACCGGTTTGATGTGGTGATCGGAATAGATAAGGATAAAAATTCACCGTTGAAACCCGATCCCACGTTATTGCTGGAAGCACTGGACAGCTTGGGATCAGGACTGCAGGAATCGGTTTATATCGGCGATCAACCCAGCGATGTGCTGACAGCCTACAATGCCAGTCAGGTCAGAAATAAAGGTCGGATGCAAACCATTTCAATAACAACAGGTTTTGCCACCCGTGAGAAACTTGAAAACTGCACCCCATCCGCCGATCACATCATCGATCACCCCTCTCAAATTCCGGATAAACTCGAGATTTATAAAAACTAGTGCCGTTTCAAGTCTGAATTAATTTCCAAGCCTTTATAGATGAGTAAAGCCTGCGGGCCCATCAATCTCCCCAGTTTTTCTATTTGGGCTTGACCGAGGGCTGAGGAGTGATTATTGTTTAATTACATTTTGATTATTTCCTTTGGGGACGTTAGCTTCATTGAGTTTTGAGAATTCTTCCAAGACAGAATTCGTCGGATTGACACTCCGCAAAACCAGCTGTGAAATGAGATGGGCCCAGGGGTTTGGCTACGGCAGGGCTGTCACCCTGCTTTATGGTGTCTTGGCACCGCCAGGCTTCTGGGCTTTTCTCATTTTTGGAAGCCCGGTTTCGCTCTGGCGGTGCTCTCACAGGAGATACACCTTGAAACCAATTTCCACTCCCGGAATCGTCAAAAACCGCAGCAATGAAACGCGTCCCCTTCACTTATTGTTAAACAACAACAAACTGATCTGTTTTATTCCGGAGGCCAAAACCTCTCTCGGTATTTCCGGGATTGCCCGTCTCTTGGATCTTCCTGCTATAGGAGAAAATACTTCCGACTTTGAAAACATACCGACGCTGACCGCGAACCCTTGCAGTAGCGGTCTGGTTACTTTCGCCAACCACTCTTCCATTCGTCACCCTTCTGCTTTTTTTCAACTTGTTATGCAGATCAGCAAACCGGCTTCGGTTGCCATAACCCGTTGGCTGACGCGAGAGGTTATCCCCAGAACTGCCCTTTTCAAATCCTCGCTCTCAGCTGTGACTAATGACACGGGGTTAAAGAAACTGATCGGGAGGCACGAAACCGGGAAGACGGGTCAGGTGCTGATCAAACTGGAATCCGTTCAGGCCGGGGGGTCATCAAACAACACTGATGAAGTAAAAAACCTGTCAGGAGAGGAGGAGCCATGTCAAAAGAACTAATGGATCTCATGGATGACCTCCAACAGATGCAGATCTTATTCGATATCATGATCAAGGGCCTCACGGCCCTTTCCACCGAATCCACGGACAACAGCCTGAGACTGACGGAACACCAAGCCCAACAAGTCGCGGAGTACGTCCGGGACATGCTTGATAACATGATTAAACGAGTGGAAGAAGCCATCAAAGAACAATTCTGCGAGCCTGCTGATTGAATCAAAAACCAAATTCGGATAGTACAAAGAGAAAGGGGGAAAAGTTTGCTTCACAACGTGATCCCGCTTTTCTCCATTTGAAACATTAAATTATTGCGATCCTTTGAGTCCTAACGGTATTTCATTGAGGCCGGTCGTCATAAACCTTAACTATCTTTACTTTAAACATTTCACCCGCAAATCTCCCATGATTTATGACCTATTGGTTTCCGATCCTCTTTCAACGGCAAGTTTCCTGATGATTCTCCTTTCAATTGTGAGCCTCTGGATAAAAAAGGATTTCAGGATATGGGGAGCACTGGCAGTGATTGCCGTCAGTTTAGCTGTCCTATCGCATAGGATGGGTCTGGTTGGGATTCTCGCTGTTTTATCTCTAGGGATTGGTTACCTGTCGTTTGAAAAATCGGAATCATTTTTTATCCGGTTTATCACCGGCGGTTTGGTCATTGTCTTATCTGTTTCTTTGGCAATTCATATTGTACCGGGATTTAACAATTGGAAATTATTTGAAAATGTGACGCTGGGCGAAACCGGCAAAGCATTCGATATGTATTTCAACCTGGACAAGGCATTTGTTGGACTGATCATTTTAGGGTTTGGCTTTCCACTGGCAAAGAAAAGAGCAGAGTGGTTTTCTGCGTTTCGAACCACCTTTCCTATTCTTATCATCACCCTGCTGATTATCACGCCCTTGAGCTATTTATTAGGATATACAAAATGGGATGTGAAATTTACCGAACTCTTCTTTCTGTGGGGGATTGGCAATCTTTTAGTTACCTGTGTCGGAGAGGAAGCTTTTTTTAGAGCATTTCTCCAGAGAAATTTGTCCCACAAGTTGCAGGAGTATCG
>JANQLH010000077.1 GCA_028280735.1 SAR324 cluster bacterium
CCTTAAATCGTTGCCTGTCATCGTCATGGTGACAACTCCATTGAAGATATGGTGTTTACACTTTACGTGGATGATATATACACTCTACGTTCAAACCTAATCAGAGAATAAACAAAGTCCGATAATCCCCGGTTTTAACGCGTAATCTTTGTTTGTATCAAAACATCAATATTTATTCCACTAGAAATACTTAGCTCTTTTTAGATTGATCATTATGAATTCAGAAAACAAAGCCGTTTTTTTAGACAGGGACGGAGTTCTCATTGAAGATGTCCATTATCTTTCCAAACTGGAACAGGTTTCAATCTTCGATGATGTTCCCAAATCATTATCCCTGCTGAGTCAAAACGGATTTAAACTTATATTGGTCTCTAATCAATCCGGGGTGGCGCGTGGATATTTTGATGAAGCGTTTGTCCAAAAAACTCATAAGCATTTAAATCAACTACTGGCTGATCATAACGTTAAGCTGGACGCTACCTACTATTGCCCTCATCACATCGCTGGCAACGATCCATACAACATCAAATGTGCTTGTCGAAAGCCTGCTCCCGGGATGATTTTAAAGGCCGCACAAGAACATCGTATCGACGTTTCCATGTCCTATGTCATAGGAGACAAAACATCCGATATTGAACTAGCGGAAAATACAGGGTGTAAAGGTATACTTGTTACAACAGGACATGGTTCTGAACACTCCTCAACCATTCGATCCAAATTCCCGCATATTCCTATCGTCAATTCATTTTCCGAAGCGGTCGCAATTATTATCAATCACTCCTGAAATTGCACTGGAAAGCTTTTCGATTTATTGCTGTAAGGTAAGCATTTGCCGCTAATTAACAAGCGAAAGAAATTTTGATTTTGACTTTGGCTTGTTGCTTTGATAAAGAAAATCAGCTTTAGTTTCAGTAGATTAATCAAAGTGGAAAAAGCGTATCGCTGGGGAAAATTGTTGCCGGAATCTCTAAGAAGGTTTGTTTATTGAAGCGTCAATGCAGTCCTGACTGCAGAAAACATGATCCTTGTGTTTAATAACCAAGTCTTCACTAACCAAACGTTCGCAGAAGGTACATTTGACAAGATCTTCAGGCTCTTTGAGGGTCTTGTTGCCGAACATGTTTTCCAATGCAAGATAAGCTGCGTTTTTACCAACCTTGTATATGATAAATCCTAACAACAGTATGATGATTATTTTTGACATAAAATATCCGATAATTTTTGGCGTAGCTTAATAATTAAAAATGTCTAACAACAACCAGCGCGATGGCTCCAGATTATGGGAACTGGAAAAACGGTTTTCGATACCAATCTGGCATAATTATCTCTCGCTTCCCGTTGCTGATCAAGACTATAGTCTCTTAGAAGTTAGATTACAAGAGCAGCTCAACTTTGTCTTTATCAGAGATGGCGGAGATTCAACTAAGCTGTTCATATCAGAGGATACAAACTATGTATCACTATTCCAGTATGCCCCCTTTTTTGGAGACAACTGCCGCTTTTTTCTATGTAATGATCAACTGATAAAAGAAAGGCTTTCGTTTTTAAAACAAACCAAGCATGACTTCACAGGCAACGCCACGACAAAGCAGTTAATCGAGTTATTGGACATTGCCGCAACAAAATCTGCTTCCGATATTCATCTTGAAAGCTATGTTAATCGAAAAACAGTCAGAATCCGCATTAATGGTAAACTGGAACAAATTGCACTGTCCTATGAAGTGAACGAATCCCTGTTTACGAAAATCAAGCTTATTTCACGCTTGGATATTGCAAAAAAAAGGAGCCCTCAAGACGGTCATTTCCCCTATACCACCTCAAAAGGAAAAAGATTCGACATGAGAGTCTCAACTTTGCCTGCAATCTTCGGCGAGAAAATCGTTATCAGAATGCTCTCTGCTTCGACCGTCAGTTTTTCAATGGCTGATCTTGGATTTGCCTCAACCCAGGCAGAGCTTATAAAACAGGCTATAGCAAAAACTTCCGGTTTGATTCTTTTCACAGGACCAACCGGATCAGGAAAAACGAGCTCCCTGTATTCTATTTTAAAATCGATGAACGCCGAAGAATTAAACATTGTGACTGTAGAAGACCCGGTTGAATACAGGTTAAAGAATATCACGCAGGTTGAAGTAAACAATGCGGCCGGTGCTGGTTTTGCGATTTTGCTCAGAGCCTTGTTAAGGCAAGATCCGGATGTCATTTTGATAGGGGAAATTAGAGACGGCGAAACGGCACAAATTGCAGCCAGAGCCGCTCAAACCGGACATTTGGTGCTATCCACCCTTCACAGTAATAATTCATTGGAAACCATCCGCAGACTGCAAAACCTGGGTGTTAACAATGATGATATTGCATCGTCTTTAAAACTGGTAGTATCACAACGACTTTTACAAAAAAGCTGTTTTTGCGGAGGGGAAAATAGTTGCCGGGCCTGTTTGGGAACAGGTGTTGATGGTCGAATTCCCTTAATGGAAGTGCTTCATGTTTCTCCAACGCTGCAAAGCTTGATTTCACAAGGGGTATCCACTCAAGAGTTATACCGGCAATCTGAACTGAAAAATCATAAATCCCTGAAAGAAATTGGAGAAGAGTACGTGAAAGAAGGAATAATCAGCAGAAAAGAACTCAATGCTGTTGTAGGATTTTAACTGATAATGATTGGATATAACCTAATATGTTATTATTTAACGCTAAATCGGTATTTATTTGGGAAGCAAGAACAATTGAAAACAAGCCAACCAACGGGGTTTTAACGGCAGTATCGAGATACGGTGCCGCAAGGCAACTGAAGAAATCGGGATATTACCATCTTAGCTTAAAACAGGTATCCGACAGAATAATTACAAATCCCATAAATCTCGACCAGCTGATCAGTTTTCTTAATGATTTGATCCTTCTATTAACTTCCGGTCTTTCCATCAAGGAATCATTTGAATTGTTGCAAGCAGAAAACAAGGCACCATTACAAAAGTATATCTGTTTTAAAATACTTCGTTCATTGGAAACGGGATTGTCTTTAAAACAGGCTTTTGCTTCGCTTTCCAAACTATTTCCCGAGTTTTTCATTTCGATGATTGGAATAGCAGAGCATTCCAATCAGCTATTAAAAGGGCTCCATTCCGCGGCAGCATTCTATCAAGAGAAACTAAACCACCAGTTGGAAATAAAAAAACTAACACGTTATCCAAAGCTTGTACTTTCTATGGCCGGAATCATGATTCTGACTGTCATAATTTTTATCATACCGATGTTTCAAAACATCTATCGATTGTTTGGAGATGACCTGCCACTTCTTACCAAATTGCTTGTCTTTGTTTCCAAGCTGCTCCACAACAATTATAAATCTGTTTTCTTGATATGTTGTGGTGTTTTTTTATTTTTCTCACTACCTTTCCTTAAAAAAATCAACCCGATCCTGGTCGTTCGATCCAAAATAAAAAGAATGATGGATTCGAAAGAAGATCCGTATATTTATGCCTTGTCAATGAAACTGCAACTTGAAAGCGGACAACCGTTGATAACTGCAGCTAAAAATGCAGCAAAAAGTCTTTCAAAAGACAACTATAAGAATGGTTTAAAGATTTTTGAGTACCTGGAAACAGGATGCGGACTCACCGAGGCATTTTCCAGATCCAAATGGTTCCCTTCCGTATTCACCCGTTTGCTTTCCACAACGGAGAGTGCCGGCACGGTGTATCTTGGATTTGATCAAATAGCGAAGTATCTTGAGCGAAAAAGAAAAGACCGATTTTCATTTTGGAACAGGTTTATTGAGCCGCTTCTGATGATAACCCTTGGTGCTTTTGTTTTAATGATTCTTCTGGCAATCTATCTACCGATTTTTGATTTGGGGAATCGAGTAGGCTAGTGGTTTTTTATTTCCGCATTGCCGTGACGAATTCCGCAACTTTCTCAAGAGATTTAACCCCTGGTTTTTCCTCTACTCCTGAAGAAATATCAATTGCATATGGTTTAAATTGGTCGATAGCCTTTTTGACATTTGTTGCGTTGATTCCTCCCGCAAGAACCAGTTTTTGATTATCGATCATTCCGTGCTTAAGCAAAGTCCAATCAAACACTTGACCCGTACCTCCGTATTCATCGTCGGACCAGGCATCAAGAAGCAAGTAGCGGTTTTGAAAAGACGATAACTGGGCAATCGATGTCTCATCCTTCATTCGAAATCCTTTAATCCAGGGAATAGAAAGGCTGGAAAGAGAATCGCAATACTCTTTCGATTCATCACCGGAGAGTTGAACCAAATCCAATCCGGTTCTTTTCATCAAAGTCGCTACCGTATCAACTGTTTCGTTCACAAACACGCCGACCGTCTTTACAAAAGGCGGCAGATCAAAAACAATCTGTTTAATATCTTCCGGTGTTATATAACGGGGAGATTTCGGATAGAGGACAAAACCCAGTGCATCCGCTCCCAATTCAGCAATGGCTTTACCTTGTTCCTTGATGGTGATTCCGCAGATCTTTAATTTTGGCGTTCTCATCTTACTTTGCTCATCAGTTGTCTTAAAGCCGACCCGGGATTCGGTTCCCGCATCAGTGTTTCGCCTACCAATACTGCATCAAAGCCCTCCTTTGCAAGCCGGGCGCAGTCTTCCGGAGTTTTGATTCCACTTTCGCTGACGGTAGTAATGCTATCGGGAATAAGTTTTTTTAGATTTATGGAATGGTTCAGATCGGTCACAAATGTCGATAGATTGCGATTGTTAATTCCAATCAGATTAAATCCAACATTCAATGCCGTTTCAAGCTCTTGTTCTGTATGAACTTCAACCAGGCAGCCAAGGCCAAATTCTTCGGCCAATTCTTTGAATTGTCTCAGCGTTTGCTCATCAAGTGCTGAAACAATCAACAGAATCGCATCCGCGCCCAAATCGTACGATTCCCTGATTTGCCTAGCATCTACAATAAAGTCCTTTCTTAACAAGGGCCGGTTAATCTCTTTTCTGATTTCTAAAAGAAATTCTGGTGATCCCTGGAAGTATTTTATCTCGGTTAGGATACTGATACAGTTAGTACCTGCCTTATCATAAGATTTAGCAATTGCAGTTGGATCGAAATCCGGTCGTATCAATCCTTTGGAAGGGGAAGCTTTTTTTATTTCTGAAATGATCGCAAGGGGTTTTTCTTTCAAAGCCTGTCTAAAATCCAGTGGTATTCGTTTGTCCCCGGGTTTTTTCCGGAGATCGGAAGCTTGCATGAATTTCAGGCCGGCGTCTACTTCCCTTTGTTTATCACTAATTATTCTTTCCAATATATTCACTAAACGGACCGGTTATAAGTTACAGGGTATTTGCAGGAGATTAAGTGTAAAAGCCAGGTTTAATAAGAATTTGATACCGCTACCAGCTGTTCCAGGCTTTTGATTCCAGCACCATCATTTAAAAATTGCCCGGCTTTTTCAAATCCTTGTCTCAAATCGCAGTTATCTGCAGCAGAAATCGCAAATCCGGCGTTCAGGATCACTATATCTTTCATGGGACCTCCAATATCGCCTTTTAGGATTCCCCTTGTTATTTCCGCATTTTGCCGAGGTGATCCACCCTTGATAGAATTTAATGATCCTTTGGCAAATCCGTATTCTTCAGGGTTGAAGGTAAATTCGCTGATTTCTCCATTTTTGTCCAGGCAGCCGACAATCGTATCGGAGTTGATACAAACTTCATCCAGACCACTAAGGCCGGAAAAAACATAAGCTGATGCGGAACCCAACTCTTTTAACACACGAACGATAACAGGAACAAATGACTTATCAAATAATCCGATAATCTGTACTTTTGCGCCGGCTGGATTTGTCAGGGGACCCAAGAGATTAAATACCGTACGGATAGCGAGATCTTTTCGAACAGGTCCGACGTTTTTCATGGCACCATGTAAGGAGGGTGCAAACAGAAATCCAATATTGGTTTTATCAATGCAGTCGGCAACCTGCTGTGGATTTAAATCCAGGTTGACTCCAAGGGTCTCCAATACGTCGGCGCTTCCGCTTTTGGATGTCATGGAACGATTACCGTGTTTGGCCACTTTATACCCGGCTCCCGCCAGCAAAAGAGCTACCGTTGTAGAGATATTAAATGATCCGGATGAATCACCACCGGTTCCACAAGTATCAATAAGTGTAGGATCATGAATGGGTATTTTGGTAGATTTTTCCCTCATCACTTTTGCAAAAGAGGCAATTTCGGAAACGGTCTCTTTTTTTATTCGTAATGCCACAAGAAAAGCGGCCATTTGGCTATGACTCAGCTTTCCATCCATGATTTGATGCATCAGCCGGGTTGCTTGATCCGAATGCAAATCTTCACCCTGGATAAGTTGCTCTAATACAGGTTTTACGTCCACAGCAGCCTCTTTTTTCAGTTTCGAACATCGGGAAAATGTCATCCTTTTTTTTAAAATAGTCAACAAGGCGTTTCTATACATAAGAACACCTAGCAGTAAGCGTAGTAAAAATAAGGATAAAATACAATAGCCTTACTTCCTTTCACAAACTCGTTCCGAATTCAAAACCACGATTTAAAAAAAAACTTTTATATCTTAGAAAATAGACGCACATTTTGCATAAAATCGCTGTTCACAAGTTCACGAATATTAATTAGGATAAGCTTTCAAGCCTTACAACAGATAATAAAGCCCCAAAGTCAGCCTGAACACAAAATGTCAAACAATATAACACAATACGATCATCTTAACGGATTTTATCGACCCGGTTTATCTCTAACCGAACAACTGGTTGCCACGACAATCGGCAGAGAGGAGCTGATTGAGACAATCTGTGAAAAACTTGCAGCCAGTGCAAACGAAGAAGAGAAGCAGAACTTTATGGTTATGGGACCACCTGGTGTTGGCAAGACACATTTTATTCGGGTACTGAGTGAAATCGTTCAACAGAAAAAAGCCATTAATAAACTATATACGATTATTCAATTTCCGGAAGAAAACCATAGAATTCTGACATTTGCAGACCTGTTGCTGGGTATGGTTGAAATTTTGGGTCACATTACTGTTGAAGAAGACTGGTTGAAGTTGCATGAAGAGCTAAATGAACTGGACAATGATACAAAGCTGATTGATAAAATTATCCCGGAACTTGAGAAATATTGTATAGAAAACAAAACTAATCTATTGATATTGCTGGAAAACATTGATGTTTTCTTTAAAGGACAACTAAAAGATAATAAAAATCTAAAACAATTTAAAAAATTCATCACCAAATCTTCTTTTGCTACTTTCATAGGTACTTCCCAATACAATCTCATTAAAACAGATGAATTAAGAAAGTCGCCATTCAACCTATTCGACATTCACATTCTTGATATGCTGAACCAGGACCAAACTATCGAATTAATCCGCAGGAACCTGGCCTGGGAGAAGCAGGATCATTTGTTAAAGTCGTTCGAATACCTTTTGCCCCGTTTACACGCTCTTTATGAAATGTCCGGAGGCAATCCGAGATTAAGCCTCATTCTTTATGAATTAGTGGCCAAGGAGAGCAAATGGGATATTAAGCGACAAATTGAAAAGCTGCTTGATCAAACCACACCTTTTTTCCGAGTACGGATGACCTCTTTAGCACCACAGGAACGGGCTTTATTGGAAACTGTAGCTCTGGCATCGCTTGAACAAAAAACAACCGGGTATATAGCCAAATGCTTGCGTCAATCACTGCAACAAACGTCAAGTCATTTAAACAAATTGCTCAAGGCCGGATATCTGATAGTAACCGACCATCCCGAGGATAAACGATCGAAGATTTATCGAATCAAAGAAGGCTTTTTTGGATTATGGCTTGCCATAGGGCATTCAAGGGAGCAAAAGACAATTCTACCAAGGCTGGTTGAGTTTCTCGAACAATGGTATGCGGAAACGCTCGGCAGGGAAAGAAAGCGACAGCAAATTTGGCAATCCCTAAGAGAAAACGAACAAAATAACAGCCATATTAAAATCGATAACCAGGAACTGTTGCTTAAATACCTTTCAGATATCGGTCAGAAAGAGGAAAAGGCCCAGCGTAAGTTTGAACTGGTTTTTTACTTCCTGAACCATGGTAAAGAAAAGGAAGCGAAAAGCCTGTTAATGGAGATTTATAATCTGCATTTCGAAAAACCGGCCTATTTTGACTGGATGATAACTCTTTGCAGAGATTCGACAAAAGGCACTATCGAACCCGTAATCCAACAACAGATTGAGGATATTATCCATTGTTGGACCTGTAAAAGCCTGAATGAATCAGAAATGCTCGTGAAAGGCGCCTTAAAGGTAACCCACAACCTTTTTGCCAATGGTTTGCACCACCTCACAGAGTCGTTTATCAACGATATCATCGACTCCATTGATGACGCTAAAAACCAGGTTCGTCTTTTGGAGAGAGTCGCTACCAGCCAAGAAAAGCTCAAACAATGGAATGAGGCGTTACAAACCTGGAACCAGGTTTTAAAAGCGGCAAAGAGAAGTGGAGACTTAAGAACTCAAGGAACTATCCTGAACAACATATCGCAAATTTACCAAGATTTGGGTGAATACAACACTGCTTTGGAGTTTTTAAATGAATCATTAGGCGTTCTCAAAAAAATCAACGATTTTGACGGCCAGGGCACTACGCTTAACAACATATCTACAATCTATTTTGAACAAGGCTACTATGAAAAAGCCCTGGAAAGACTGGAGCAGGCATTGTCGGTGGCGAAAATCGGAAGGAATTTTTACATTGAAGGCATTACATTAAGCAACATTTCCTTGATCTACCAAGCCCGCGGTGATTTTGAAAGGGCACTTGAGTTTTTGAATCGTGCCTTAATCAATATGCAAAAGCTTGGTAATCGTTCATCGGAATGCATCATTTACAACAACATTTCTCAAATTCAACTGGAGATTGGTGATCCGGTAGAAGCCTTCGAAGCATTGAGACTGGCCATTTCCATTGCTCGGGAAGACAACAACAAAGCCGGTATCTGCCTTTCCCTGTACAATCGCGGTAAAATGCTGCTTTCCAATAACAAGGAAAATGAAGCGATGGCTGATCTAGTGATGGCTTATCAGATTGCACATAATGAAGACCTGTCTGATCTGATCGAAAAACTCAACCAGCTTGCCGAGTCCAGGGGAGAGCGGGCAACCTCCTTTTGGGCAGAAAAACTCAAAGACCGACCCTATCAGGAAGTAAGTATAGGTATCGCAGGAATGATGTAACATGCCTGTGGTTCGCTTCATCATTTTGATCTTTTGCCTGGCCGCATCACTTCAATACTCGTTTGCTGCTGACCAATCAAATCCCGATACCTATTTTAATCAAAAATCGTTTGCAAGATCCCTGGCCTTAGAAAAGGATTACTACCGAGCTATCTCGGAAATTTATCGAATCAAGTTTATCTATTCCAACCGGTTTGATCCGGAGTTGGATTTAATACTCATAGAGAGTTATTACCATTCCGAACTCCATGATAGGGTAATTAAAAGCTCGCCCGATTTGCTCGATCAAAATCAAATACCTTTAAATCCAGGTTTTAAAGCCAGGTTAGGGATGTTTTATACGGCTTCCCTGTTGGATAGAAATGAAGCATCCAAAGCTTCAAAGGTATGGGAAAAGTATTGCTTACCTGTCAGCGGAGAGTCCTTCCTTGAAGGAGTATCGATTCCCGAACCTGTAGATCCGGATAAAGCCAGGCTCTATTCAGCTGTTTTGCCAGGCTCCGGTTTCTTTGCCAGTGGCGAGTATGGCAAAGGCGCAGTGTCATTTCTTTTAAATGCTATTTTCATCGCCGGGGCTTTTCATTATGCATCTGAACAACAGTTTGGAATTGCAGGGTTACTGGTTTTTTTTGAACTTGGCTGGTATTTTGGCGGTCAAAATGCGGCATCTGAAGCCGCTGAAAATTATAATCAAAAACATATAACTGGTGCTCAAAAGGCTTGGATAAGTGACAGGATTAACCGACTGCACAAAACACCTATCCTCGTGCCGGATGATTCTCTGTTGCAGGTTAAATAATGAAAGTTTTACTGCTCACTCCGCCTTTCACGCAAATCAACACACCCTATCCTGCCACTGCATTCTTAAAACGCTTTTTGGATGCCAACGGACTGGTTGTTGAACAAACTGATCTTGGTATCGAGCTCATTTTAGCCGCTTTTTCAGCCGATGGATTAAGTCGGATGTTTGATAATGTGAACAGTAGCGGAATAGAGCTCACCGAAAAAAGCCAAACGCTGCTGAATCAAGCTGACCAGTATCTTTACACAATTGAAACCGTAGTAAAGTTCCTGCAGTCAAAAGAAACGGCCCTGGCTTATTTAATTTGCCAGGACGGTTACTTACCGCGTACTGAAAATCCCAGTGATCAGTCTGAATTGGAATGGATGTTTGGAAATCTTGGTGTTATCGATAAAGCAGCCTACCTCGCAACCCTGTATTTGAATGAGTTGTTCGGTTTTATCAGATTGGAGATAGACCCGAATTTTGGTTTTAGCAGGTATGCGGAACAAATAGCCTTGTCCGCCACTGAATTCACAACAATCGATAAAAAACTGCAAGGTTCTGAAACTATTTTTGATTCGATCCTGGAAAACCTTTTGGCTAAAAAACTATCTTCCTTTAAGCCGGATTTGGCAGCAATTACGGTCCCGTTTCCCGGTTGCCTTTTAGGAGCACTCAAATCCGGTAGGATCATTAAGGAGTTTGACTCCCGTATCAAAATAACGCTCGGAGGAGGGTTTATCAGCACGGAGTTGAGAGAGCTGAAGGAACCAAAAGTATTTGATTATACGGACTTTGTGGTCCTAGACCGGGGTGAAATTCCGATACTGCAAATTGCAAAACATTTTGCCGGTGAAGAAGATAAGAAGCAGTTAAGCAGGACTTTTTTCAGGGAAAACGATTCGGTTCGTTATTGCAAGGGAAAATACGATGACGCCAAGTTTGCTGAAACCGGATATCCCGATTACACAGGTTTGGATTTAAATCGATATTTATCCGTTATCGAAATACCAAATCCGATGCACAGGCTTTGGAATGACGGAAAATGGAATAAAATGATGATCGCCAACGGCTGTTATTGGAAAAAATGTGCTTTTTGCGATGTAACACTCGATTATATCTCCGCATACGAAACTATTCCTGCAACGACGATTGTGGATCGCATGGAGGAGGTAAAATCACAGACGGGAGAATCCGGATTTCATTTCATTGATGAAGCGGCACCACCGGCCATGTTGAAAAAAGTTGCTCTTGAATTGCTAAGAAGGCGGTTAAACGTCTCCTGGTGGACAAATATTCGCTTCGAAAAAAGCTTCACTCCTGATTTATGTCGACTATTGGCCAAATCAGGTTGTATCGCCGTTTCTGGGGGGTTGGAAACA
The DNA here is from genome assembly GCA_028280735.1 of SAR324 cluster bacterium. GTDB lineage: Bacteria > SAR324 > SAR324 > XYD2-FULL-50-16 > XYD2-FULL-50-16 > JAHJTV01. The sequence continues at coordinate 11,377 of JANQLH010000077.1, forward strand.
GTTTCGGACAGGTTGCTGAATTTAATGAATAAAGGAGTCAGTATTTCACAGGCGACGGAGGTATTGAGCAATTTTTCCCAAGCCGGAATTTTGGTACACGCTTATCTAATGTATGGTTTTCCTACCCAAACAGATCAGGAAACAATCGATTCTCTTGAAATTGTCAGGCAGTTTTTTTTGCATGGCTTACTGGATTCCTGTTATTGGCATCGATTTGCCCTGACGGCACATAGTCCGATAGCAAAAGATCCGGATCGCTTCAAGATCAGGATAACAGGTCCCCCAAAGGGATCATTTGCCTGGAACGATCTGGAACATGAGGATAGGAAAGGCTGCGATCATCATAAATATGCTTTTGGCCTGAAAAAAGCGATCTATAATTACATGCAGGAAATTGGCATCGAAGATGATTTACAGGAGTGGTTTGCATCCCGAATACCGCAACCAACTGTTGCGCCCCAGTTTATCGAGTTACTTTTGAAGTCTAAACAGGAAAATCCCCTTCCCAAGTTGGATAAACAACTGATTTGGTTGAGCAGCAAGCCTGAACTCATTAAAAACAAGGGTAGAAAAAATAAGCCACAGACCGGAATTAAGCTGAGCGGCAATAACAAAGATAGGATATTAAAATATAAAATCGATCCCAAAACCGGTCAATGGCTTTGTCACACACTCAACAATATTTCCGTGTTTTCAAAATCCCGGTCTTCGGTCCAAGATGTTTCTGTCGATTATGAGCAAACGTTAAAGAGACCTTTTCACGAGTTCGTTGAAAGTGACCTCTGGTTGCAGTTGAGACAATCCGGACTCATCGCTGTTTAAACTATCTTTTTCCCGGTATTCCTATAATCAATTAATTGGAGAATCTTGTGAAACGAGTTTCATTGACACCTGCTGTTTTTCATCTTTCCGACAAGGTCAATCAAGTTGCGGCAACTTACGGCAATCAACCGATTGTGCCACGGGGGCCTGCTTTAAAACCAATTTTAGACAGACTAAGAAAAAGCATTGTGGAGCAATTGGAGGTTCACGATTCCCATGAAGCTGTGGTAATCACATCCTCTGGTTCCGGGGCGATTGCAGCTGCAGTCGGATCGTGTATTGATGATAATGGAATTCTGGTTATAGCAAATGATGTTTACGGGCACAGACAGGCTGATTTTTGTCGTCAGCTTGGCATTAGAACTGTGACCTACGAACTCGATCCGGGAGTCAGACCGGATATTGAAGAAATTGAAAAGCTGGTTAACAAGAGCCAGGTAAAAACCATTGGTATGGTGCATGGATGCACTAGTGTTGGACTTTTAAATCCTGTTTCCGAAGTCGGGAAGCTTTGTCAAAAACTTGGATTAAGATTAATCGTCGATGCCATTGCCTCGGTTTATGTTGAAGAAATTGACATCAACGCCTGGTCGATTGATACCTTAATATGTTCGACCAATAAAGGTTTGCATTCGAATCCGGACCTTGCGTTTTGCGTGATAAAAAAAGACTATCTTGAGGAGATGTCCGGACGGTCCGGCAGAATCCCTTACCTTGATTTGGCGAAAACCTGGTTGGCACAACAAAATGGTAGTCATCCATATACAATAAATATCAGAGCGTTACTTGAGTTTGAAGCAGCTTTTGATGATTTTATGGAAAGAGGTGGATTAAACGGAAGGATCAAGATGTATAAGGATCGCCTTGCTATCCTGAGAAGCGGGTATGAAAAACTCGGCTTGAAGACTTTCCTCAAGGAAGGTATGCCGCAACAAAACATAGGAACAGCCTTGTTTCTGCCCGACGGCGTCAGTTATGAAGAACTGGCGGAGAATTTGGCCAACTGGAACAACGGGGATGACGAATGCTACGAAATTTACTCTGCCCAGGGAGAATTATCCGGAAAAGTTTTCAGAGTGTTCAACATGGGTGAATACACACTCGAGACGTACGAAAGGTTTGTAAAAGCATTGGGAATCACACTTGAGAAGCTGAGCAGTTAACAATTGTTGCTTTGGGTTAGCCGCCTCCGCACATCTGCATTCAAGTGTAATCCGTCCTGCCTTCAAATGCCCGGGCAAGAGTATTCGAGTCGGCAAATTCAAGGTCGGCTCCTGCCGGCATGCCCCTGGCAATTCTGGTAATCTTTTTCACTTTGTCCTTAAACAGATCAACAAGATAATGAGCGGTTGCTTCGCCTTCCAGTGTAGGATTGGTGGAAAGAATCAATTCCCGAATATTGTTTTTTTCCACTCGTTGAGCCAATTCGTTAATCCTTAACTTGTCAGGTGAGATTCCATGCAAGGGAGAGATAGCTCCTTGAAGAACATGATAAACACCCTGAAAAACGTTAGAGTTTTCGATGGTAAAAATATTCCTGGGATCTTCGACAACGCAAATAACGTCGTTCATGCGTCTTGGATCGGAACAAATCTGACAGATTTCCGAATCACTGAAACCGTGACAAACTTGACAACTGCGGATTGTTGTTTTAGCTGCAGTTATAGCTTTGGCAAGAGCCGCGGATTCCTCTTCGGGTTTGAGAAGAATTGAGAAAGCCAGCCTTTTTGCCGTCTTTCTTCCAACCCCGGGTAGTTTTGCCAACTCTTCTATGAGCTGCAATATCGGTTGAGGGAGCTTCATTTTTCATTCATGTTGGGTAAATTGGACAAATCAATTCCACCCATGACATCGGATAATTCTGAAGAAACCAGCTCCCTGGCTTGTCTGACAGCTTCGTTACAGGCAGCTCTAACCAGATCTTCCAGGATATCCACTTCGTTTTTATCGACAATTTCAGGGTCTATTTTAACCTGGAGGGTTTCAAGGTTTCCATTCATTTTCATTTGGACCATTCCTCCACCAACACTAACATCAATAGTCTTACTCGCTGCATTTTTCTTTTTTTCCGCCAAGGTCTTCTGCATTTCTTTGGCTTTTTTCATGATTTCTTTCATATCAAGACCTTTAAACATCCTTTTCCTCCTTTAAAATCTCGATGTTTTTTATTTTGCTGTTTGGAAACAAGGCTAGAATTTTCCGGACATTGCTACTTTCAGCAGCTTTTTTCTTAGTTTCTTCTTCTGCTTTAATCCTTTCCTGTTCGATTTTTTCCCGAACCGAATCATCCAACCCATCGACTGAATCCTCGTATCGGATAGAGAATTCCTTCTGAAAAAAAGTCTGGGCGCAGGCTTCGATCCGATTTCTTTTTTCATCAGTGAAGAGTTGAGTATTTTGTAATCCAATCGTAAGACTGTCATCCGATATTTCTAATAATACCGAATTCCTCATCAGCGAAACAAGGGATTTATCTGCAGATTCTTCTACATATTTAACAAATTTCTCCCATTTTTCCGAACACTCCTCTTTGCTTATCTCTTTCCTTTGGGGCTTTAAATCCGATTCCTCAGACGGAGGTTGTTCCGGTAAAGGAAGCAAACCGGAATGATCAGCTTGAAGCTCATATTCCAGATTAGGTTCCTGATACAAATATTCGGGAGCTTCTTCCGGTATATCCGGAGGCAGTTCTTCACTGGTCGGAGTATTTGTTGTTATCCCGGGTTTAGAAATTATGGTTTCTTTTGAATCGGCTTGAGAAGAACTGGCTTTTGAAGCTGAAACAGCCGTTTTTACCGGCGCTTTTTGCTTCGTTTCACTAGGGATCTGTTTTTTGTTGTCAGGCCTATCTTTAATTGCCGGGTTTTGTTTATTGACCGATCCCCGAGAAGAGTCTGTTTTATTCCTCTCATCTTGAAGGGGAATTACTGCCGTTTTTTTTTAACCTGATCGGGATTTTTTAGAATGGACACAATCTCTGCAACACCGGCCAGTGAATCAACAGCACACATCTTGATCAAACCCATTTCAACACAAATGCTTGCCTGGCTACTGCGCTTCACTTGCGCCTCTACATCAAGAACAATCTCGAAAAGCTTTTGTAAGGTGGCAACCGTCGTTTTCCCGGATAACTCCTGATACAGTTCGTACTGATCCGGGTAAAAGTGAAGCCATTGGACACTTTTTTCCGGCAGACTTTTAACCAGACTAAGGTCTTTGATAGCCTTCATCAGGTCCGTGAGAAGTTGGGTTATTGAATGCCCCTTGGCTACAATCCCTTGAAACAAGTCAGTGACAAGGTCAAGGTCCTTTTCAATGATCCCTTTAAGTAATGCGTCGATCTTTCTTATCTCATTGATACCCAGAAGTTCTGCAACGCTTTCATCATCCAGCGAGTCGCCACTGAAACTAATCAGCATATCCATGATGGTCAGCGCATCCCGCATTCCGCCGGTTGAGCTTTTGGCTATCAAATGTAAGGCAGATTCTGAAACATTTATAGACTCTGCAGATGAGACTTGTTTTAAGTATTCCACCATCACTTCGGTGGTGATGTTCGAAAAATCAAAACGCTGGCAGCGTGAAACAACCGTTGCCGGAACTTTGTGAAAATCCGTCGTTGCCAGTATGAATTTCACGTGGGCAGGAGGTTCTTCCAAAGTCTTTAACAAGGCGTTAAAAGACTCGGTTGTCAACATGTGTACTTCGTCAATAATATAGGTTTTGTATTGACATTTGGCCGGAGAAAACTTGACGCCATCACGTAATTCCCTGATGTGTTCAATTCCGCGGTTTGACGCAGCATCGATCTCGATCACGTCAGTGGAAGAGCCTTGCCCAATTTCCAGACAATTCTCACATTTTCCACATGGCTCCGCATCTTCAGAAGAAGTACAATTCAATGCCTTAGTGAGAATTCTGGCGCAACTGGTTTTTCCTGTTCCGCGGGGACCCGTGAAAAGAAAGGCGTGAGCAACTCGCTTGGATTTTATGGCGTTTTTGAGGGTCGTGCAGATGGTATCCTGACCTACTACTTCTTTGAATTTATTTGGTCTTAGTTTTCTAGCAAGAACCAGGTAGGACATTTCAGTGACAGGCTAATTTGACAATGATTGGGAAGTGATCCGTAACGCATCTTCCAATACTTAGTGCTGCTTCCTCTCGGACCTGACACAATTCATACTTTCCGATCGCACGGATCACCAAATTATGGCGGAGAGACGGGGATTCGAACCCCGGATACAGTTTCCCATATACACGCTTTCCAGGCGTGCTCCTTCAGCCACTCGGACATCTCTCCGCAAAGCTATCTGTCTGCCTCTGTTGTTGGTGCCCTGGCCGGGCGCCATTGCAGCATTGTGGTACACCCGAAGGGACTCGAACCCCTGACCCCCTGTTCCGCAAACAGATGCTCTATCCAGCTGAGCTACGGGTGCGTCATTCCTATATCATTTGTAATTCATGGCGGAGAGACGGGGATTCGAACCCCGGGTACCGTTTCCAGTACAACAGATTAGCAATCTGCCCCATTCGGCCTCTCTGGCATCTCTCCAACCTAAGTCAATCCAGGATTCCTCTCTACGGATTTGCTTGCTTTCTATCGATGTTGGTGATGATTCCTGAATATTGGTATCGATGAAAATTAGAGGAGATCTTCTGGAAGAGGGAGGGGGATTCGAACCCCCGAAGCCGAAGCTTAACGGTTTTCAAGACCGCCGGATTCAACCACTCTCCCATCCCTCCAAATGATCTCTTATACTATGTCTTATTCGAGATTTCTGTCAACCCCCCCATATAAGGAACCAACGCTTTTGGAATGGTCACGCTAGCATCTTCGTTCTGATAATTTTCCAGAATCGCCACAACGGTTCTGCCTACTGCCATGCCTGAACCGTTAAGGGTATGCACGAATTGGGTCTTGCCGCCTTCCTTTGGCTTGAATCGAATATTGGAGCGTCGGGCTTGAAAATCCGTGCAATTTGAGCAACTGGAAATCTCTCTGTATTTGTTTTCCGAAGGAATCCAAACCTCAATATCATAGCATTTGGCGGCAGCAAATCCTATATCTCCGGAGCACAGAGCGACAACCCTGAAAGGAAGCTCAAGACGTTTCAACACTTCTTCGGCTTGTTTCACTAAGGATTCCAGTTCTTCAAATGATTTTTCAGGATGAACAATTTTAACAAGTTCAACCTTATTGAACTGGTGTTGCCTGATGTATCCTTTGGTATCTTTACCATAAGAACCAGCCTCACTGCGAAAGCATGGTGTAAATGCCGTAAAGTAATAAGGCAGTTCTTCTTCCTTTAAGATTTCGTTGTGGTAAATACCGGTTAAGGGTACTTCTGCCGTGGGTATCAAGTACAAGCCATCAGTGGTCTTAAAGAGATCCACTTCAAATTTTGGCAATTGCCCGGTTCCGGTTATTACTTCAGCGTTAACCAGAAGAGGAGGCAGAATCTCTGTATATCCGTGTTCTTTAATTTGCAGATCCAACATGAAATTTGCCAATGCTCGTTCCAGTAAGGCACCGGCTTGTTGAACCAGGGTAAACCTGGAATGAGCCAGCTTGACACCCCTGGCCGAGTCCATAATTCCAAGGTTTTCTGCAATGTCCAGGTGATGTTTCACTTCAAAGTCAAAGCTGGGAATATCACCCCAGGTATACTGTTCTACATTATCCTCTTCACCGGGACCGATAGGTACGCTTTCATGAAGGATGTTGGGAATACCCATGGCAATCTCACTGATGCGATCTTCTATTGCTTTGACTTCAGCGTTCTTTTCTTTAATGGTTTCGCCAAGATTACGGGTTTCCTCGATCAGCTTCTGTTTTTCATCTGCTTCCAGTTTTCCTTTGCCGATTAAGCCTGAATTTTCATTACGCTTTTGTTTGATCTGGTCGAGTTCGAAAACGATTTCCCTTCGCTTCGTATCCAAATTGGCGACTGCATCAAGATCAATTTCTCCACCCCTGTTTTTAACAGAAGTGGCAACCACTTCAGGGTTGTTTCTCAGCAATTTTAGATCAATCATTTCTTTTATCTCACTTTAAAGTAAATCATCATGGCTATCACCAGAAAAGCAACGGATCTGATATGATTCTTCCAGATTACTTTGTTGTTCACATGCTCCTGATTCTCGTACTTGTCTTCCACCGGAACATATCCCAAGCCCATTCTCTTTATAAACTCATGCCAAACAGAGACAATCTCCGTTTCTTTTTCCCTGTATTTAATCAATGACTGTTGGTGATGATGATAAGGCGCCCGATAGAAAAAGCGATACTTCTCGGCGTACTCCCTGCCTTTTCGCCATAAGGTAAACTTAAACCACATTCTTTGCAGAATCACGCTAATTGCGGCTAGTACAAAGGTTCCACCGACAATGGGCAGGTATAGTTCCGCTTTGATAAAAATAAACATGGAACAAATTGCCGCTCCCAAACCCAGTGAACCGACATCGCCCATGTAAATCTGTGCCGGTGGGGAATTAAACTTTAGAAATGCCGTACACCCTGCAATAATGCAAACAGCAAATATGGCTACCTCTTTCATCTCTTCCGAGATGTACAAAAGTTTTAAACGTTCACTCCACTCGGCGTCCCCCGCTATCACAGCCGCTGATGCAACAAAGGTGGCACAGGATATTATCGGCACCGTTGCCAGGGAATCCAATCCGTCTGTCAAATTAACGGCATTGGCGCCTCCTACTATCAATACGGCTAAAAATGGTATGAAAACAAGAGGATGTAACTGAGGGAACCAGGTTTTCATGGGAATCATAGGAACGTGAATTCTTCCATCGATTCCTTCAAAAAACCAATAAAATGAGCCAATTACAAGAAAAGCCACCAGAAACTCCAGTACCAGACGCACATCACCACGAATACCATCCGCTTTATCGGCAAAAGATTTTCTTTTAGCCTTACCCGACTCAATCTGACGTTTATTCAGTACCTTAACAATATCATCAACAGCACCAATCGCTGCGAAAGAAGAAATCGTTATCAAAAGAGCAATGGTATACTCGTTAATCCACACCCATAATAAACTGGAAACAATAACGGAGGGTATTAAGACAACACCACCCATAATAGGGGTAGCTCCGTCATACGGCCCCACCTTGCCGCTTCCTTTTTTTGTGAAATCCGAAGTTATATTTTTATGCCGAAATGCTCGAATAACTGCTGGTAATATCACACTAATCAAAAAATAGGCGGTTAGAAAGGCCATTCCGCCCCTGAAAAATACCGATTTAAAAATCTGGTAAGGAAAAATGTAATACAGCAGATCAGCTAGCATAATACAATTTTAGGTCCAGTACTGGTTAAAAGGATTAAACTGACGTTCATTTCCGATGGTTGTATCGCCCATATGACCGCAATGCACAGTTATCGTGTCGTTTAACGACATCAATTGTGTTTTAATCGATTGCATCAACGTTCCCATATCGCCTCCCGGGAGATCTGTCCTGCCGATGCTGCCGGCAAAGAGGGTATCGCCTACGAAAACATCTTTTTCAAACAGAAAACAGACTCCGCCCGGCGAATGCCCCGGCGTTTCTAATACGGAAAAGCTAATATTACCAACGGTGTATGTTTTACTGGAATCTATGTACTCATCGATTTTTGGAGGTTGCATGGGAGGCATGCCAAACATTTGCAGGCTTTGAGCAAATGCTGCCGGCTCAACAAAGGGTTCGTCCCCCTGGTGCAGATAAAACGGAATGCCTGTTTTCTCCTGAATGTCATTCACAGCTCCTACATGGTCAAAATGAGCGTGAGTGTTAATGATATATTTTAAGGTCAACTTTTCCTGCTCAACGCTATCCAGGATTCTATCTGCTTCTCCACCCGGATCAATGACGATTGCTTCTTTTGTGTCTTCACAACCAATTATGTAACAATTGGTTCCGATTGGCGCAACAGATAACGTTTTGATAATCATAGCTTTCCTTATTTTAGTTTTCTCTCATCAAAGGGAATAGAATAACATCTCTAATACTGGCCTGATCAGTCAACAGCATCACCATCCTGTCAATACCCAGTCCGGTTCCTCCGGTTGGCGGCATTCCGTATTCGATAGCCTGGATGAAATCTTCATCCATGGGATGAGTCTCCTCTTCACCGCCTCGTCCTCTTTCAACTTGATCCTGGAGGAATTTTCTTTGGAGAACGGGATCATTCAGTTCGCTATAAGCATTGCCCAGCTCCCACCCGTTCATGTATGGCTCAAATCGTTCTACAATACCTTGCTCCGTGCGATGGATCTTACAGAGGGGAGTTGTTTCAACCGGATGATCGATAATAAACACCGGCTGAATCAAATGTTCTTCGCAAAAGGTCTCAAAAACTTCAGCGATAGCTAATCCCCGCGAATACTTACCTTCCATTTCAACGCCTTTGGATTTAAGCAAAG
>JANQLH010000084.1 GCA_028280735.1 SAR324 cluster bacterium
ATACTTTGTGTCGTCCCTACGGGACTTGAATACCTTGGGTCTCAAGGCCTTACCATACAAAAAGTCCCGGAGGGACGGCATGAAAATTCAGATGATTAAGTTTTTGTGCCTGGTATAGTGTTGAGTAAAAAACGTCCCGGATTTTTTTTGGTACACCCGCTAAGGATGAGTGTTTGCTCAATAATGTTTTTTTATATATGATCGGGTTTTGTAAGCGGTCTGTTCTTAAACGGGGAGGTAAGGAAAGGGCGTTGAATATGATAATCGACGATTACAAAACGGTATTTTACCCGAAAAATTTACTATTGGTTGGTGCTTCTTCCAATCCTTTCAAGTTTGGGGGACTGTTCTTACAGGCACAATTATCATTTGGATTTAAAGGAAAGATTTATCCCGTTAACCCAAAAGGTGGCGAGCTTTTCGGAATAAAGGCTTTTAAATCCATAAAAGAGGTGACTGATCCGATTGATCTGGCTGTTATTACTGTTCCTGTGGCTCAGACCCTTCAGGTGGTTAAGGATTGCGTCTCGATAGGTGTGAAAGGAGTTCAAATTATTACAGCCGGATTCAGGGAGCACGGTGATGCAGGAGCAAAACTGGAACTGCAGGTGGCTGAATTGCTTGATCAAGCCGGAATCAAACTGATCGGCCCCAATTGTTTCGGAGTCTATTCCCCAACGGTCGGATTAACCCTGATTCCAGGCACCGAATTTCCTAAAAAACCTGGAAAGGTCGGCTTTTTTTCCCAAAGCGGAGGAGGAGCTTGTGACACGGTAATCCAGTCCTTTGGAAGAAGTGTCCGATTCTCCGTTGTTGTCAGCTTTGGGAATGCAGCCGGAATAGATTCGGAAGAAATGCTTGAATACTTTTCTGAAGACCCTGATACCCAAATTGTCGGCGCGTACATTGAGGGGATCAAAGATGGGGAGAGATTCATTTCAGCATTAAAAGCATGCACCAGGAAGAAACCCGTGGTTATTCTGAAAGCAGGACTAACCGAACAGGGCAGTAAAGGAACAATAGGTCACACAGGTTCTTTGGCGGGATCAGGGGAAGTTTGGAAATCCGTGATCCGTTCTTGTGGTGCTATTGCAGCCCATGATTTGCGTGATTTGAGTGAATGCCTGATGGCATTGCAATGTTTGTCTGAATTCAAGGGAAAGTCTGCCGGTATTCTAACGGGTGGCGGCGCTCGCGTTGTTGAATCATTGGATGCAGCCGACAGATTTGGTTTTAAGGTGCCGGAACCGGATAAAAAAACAGGAGATGCTATCCGGGCACTTTTGCCGGAAACAGGGGCCGGGGCTGGCAATCCGGTTGACCTTGCCAATCCGTTTATCATCCCGGAAATTATTAATCCGGTGGTTTCAGCTTTGGCAGATTTCGAACAGACAGATTTTATCCTGCTGCATCAGATTTTGTTTTACTCTCTTAGCATAACCATCGCTGAAGAATCTTCCCAGTCAGATTCTTCTGAAAAACTGCAGGATCATCATGCAAAAATTGCAGAAAACGCCCTCCGGGTTTTAAAAAAGACCAATAAACCCTTAGCGATCGTTCTGGCGGATATTGCTTCGGACCCTGGTCACATAGCTATCGAAAAGGGCCGGTTATTAGCTCGAAAGTATTATACATCAAAAGGCATCCCCTGTTTTGATAGCACTGAAAAGGCATTTTCGGTGTTGGGCAGAATTCGAAGCAATGCCAACCAAAAAAATTCAATCAAGGAATTAATTGATGGAAGAGCCTATTAAAAAGCAATATATTTATGATGATGAAAACAGGAAAGTTGCGGTGCAATTGGATATCGAAACATTTGAAAAGATTGAAACCATCTTGGAGGATTATTCTTTGGCCCAACTGATGCTAAAAGACAGTTCAGACGACAGCCTGGATCTCATTGAGGCTGAAGCATTTTATAAAACCTTGGAAAAAGAACAATGACGGTAAAATTTAAAAAGAAGTTTCTATTTGAACTGGCAAAAGTGCCGCAAAACTTAAGAAAGGAGATCGAGGAATTTGTGTTTGAACAATTTCCCGCAAATCCTTCTCCGACGCGCTGGCAGAATATAATTCCTTTGAAACAGGATGCCACTCTTTACAAGATTCTTTTCAACGAATTTCGAATTGGTCTGAGAAGAACAGATCGAAATCTGGTTTTCGAACGCATCAGACATCGAAACGATATCTATAGGATACAATTGTAGAGCAAGCGTCTACCTACGATTAAGGCTCTTCTAATCTTGTAAAGTCAGTGACGTATCAAAAAAAAAGAAACCCCGAAATTCGTGGTTTTTTAAAAAGATCTTGTGTTGTGAGTCCTTACGGCATATAATTGTCAGTAACTACTATCTAACCATCAGTGCTTTTGATAAATCAGCCGTGAAATGACGGATAATGGACAACAAAACAGAAACGAAAAACGAAGTAGAAAAAAAAGGTAGGGAACGCAGGAGACATAAACGTTGGATACTAAGTTCCTATTTTGATACCTATGAAACCAAAATGAACTCTTCCCTGGGATATCTGGCAGACATCTCGTTTGGCGGTATGATGCTGATAAGCAAATATCCTGTGCAAACCAATATCGTCTTACCCTTAAGAATTGAGCTGAATAAAGAGGTCGATAAAAATTCCAAAATGCAGGTGATTACAAGATCAGTGCGCTGCGATGAAGACAAGGACTACAAGTATTTTAATATTGGCTTGAAACTAATCGACCTGTCATCTTCCAACCTGGCAATCATCAAGCGTCTGATTGAGAAGTATGCAATCTAACCCCGCTTTTATTGCTATTTAGCAAATCGCTCTTTCAGTTTATCGTTCACCAGCGGCGGTACCATGCTTTTTACATCACCGCCGAAGGTAGCTGCTTCCTTTACAATGGATGAACTGGTGAAAATCCACTGCAGACCGGACATGAGAAAAACAGTTTGAACATTCCTGTTTAGTCTTCGGTTCATCAACGCCATCTGAAATTCGTATTCAAAATCAGAGGTCGCTCGCAGTCCCCTCAAAATTGCGGTTGCTCCTTTTTGTTCTGCGTAATCAACCAGCAATCCGCTATGGGCATCCACTTCGACATTTTCATCTTCCTTGAAAATATCTTTCAGCATCATTACCCTTTCGTCGACCGTGAACAAGGCACTTCGTTTTGCGGGATTGTGGAGAATGGCAACGATTAAACGATCGAATAACCTTAAACCTCTTTTAATCATGTCCATATGTCCGTTAGTAACCGGGTCGAAGGAGCCTGGGTAGATTGCAATGCCTTTAGTCATGTCTCAGTTATTTGTTTTGGTTCTCAGGGCAAATATCCAAAGTAGGATAATGTAAACAATCAGGTCGTGTGACTTATCGTTCTACCTTATGCTGATTTTGAAATCAATCGCCAAGGGCTTTGTTTTAAAGATTTTCAGAAGCGTATGCTGATACATCCCCTTTATAAGCAGATGTACAACTACAAAACCGGTTCCGGAACTAATGGGTGGTTTTGATGGTATAAAAATGCGGCAAAACCAAGTCTACGATTTAGCGATGACAATTTTTCAGGAAATCGTTAATTTGATAAAGAATGGAATGTAAACCAAAAACAAGCAGGGTGAAGAGCATGAAGATCTTAGTTATAGTGAAATTATTGATTTTTCTGGCAACTGTTACTTATGGCGTAGGCTGGGATGATGGAAAAGAGTGGCTGGAAGTATCCGGCGAATACAAGGATGAAATTCTTGAAAAACTAAACGATAGTAAAAAATTTACGGAAGATCAGCTGACAGTCATCGATGAATGCCTGAATGAATCTAATCTAAAAAAAGTACTCGACTGCCTTTCCGGAGGCGGCGTGAATGAAGCGGCCGGAGCTTTAACAATCATCAGGGATGAATTGGGTCAGATCAGAGAACGGATCTGCGGCAAAGGTTCCCTGGGAAACAAGGATAAATGCCAAAAATTCGGTGATAGTTTGAATACCTTGAAAAAGGATCTCCAAAAATCCTGGGGAGAACTGCTGCAAAAAGGCAAAGGTTACTTGGAGCAATCCAACGAATTGCTGTTTATGAAGAGAAAAATCTGCAACAAAATAGATCAGGAGGGGTGCTATCGCTGGTTGAACGAAAGAATCGACTTAAAATGCAATCCCAAGAAAATCGGCAATGATCCTGCGACTATTGAAAAATGCCGGCTTGATGTCACACAAGAGGTATGGGACCGTGTCAACAAACAGTAAGGCAAGCCGACTGGTTTGTTGATCACATTCTCTCCTTATTGATCATTTCTTGTTCCCTTTTCAGTTTCACCCATAATTCGCAGACTTGTTGCTTGGTTTCATCAAGTGATTTGTCATTATGGATCACGTAATCGGCGACTTTTACCTTCTCATCAATTGAAATTTGGGAATGCAGCATTTTACGAGCCTGTTCTTCCGTAATGCCATCCCTCTCCATTAGTCTCTTCATTTGCGTTATTGGTGATGTGTATACCACCAACAATTTGTGGAAAAGGGTTTGCATGTTTACTTCGATCAACAGCGGAACTACCACCTGCACAATCGCTTTGGGATCTCGGAGGGTGAGAATATTCATTTTTTTTTGATATAGTTCCCGGAT
>JANQLH010000116.1 GCA_028280735.1 SAR324 cluster bacterium
TTACTTTGCGTTGGACTTTCTGTTCCAGCAAAACAGGCGTCACCAAAATCGTGATATCAAAGGAGAAGAAATCAGTGCCAAGGGCAAAGATGTTGTTGTGATTGGAGGCGGAGATACCGGTTCGGACTGTGTTGGAACCTCTATTCGTCAAGGGGCAAACTCAGTCACCCAGATCGAGATTCTTCCGGAATTCCCTGCTGAAAGAGCTGCTGATAACCCATGGCCCCAATGGCCGCAAGTTATGCGGACTTCCTCTTCACAGGAAGAAGGTTGTGAGAGAGACTTTGCGGTAATGAGCAAGGAGTTTGTCGGTAAGGGAAAAGTGGAAAAAATCAAGTGTGTCCGGGTTGAATGGTCTGAGCCTGATAAATCCGGCAGAAGGGATATGAAAGAAGTTCCCGATTCCGAATTTGAATTAAAAGCCGATCTTGTTTTGCTTTCCATGGGATTCTTGCATCCTGTTCAGGAAGGCATGTTGAACGATTTTGGTGTGGAACTCGACGCCAGGGGTAATGTCGCAACTACCGACTACAAAACCTCCAAAGACAATATTTTTGCGGCAGGAGATATGGCAACGGGTCAATCACTTGTCGTACGTGCCATAAACAGCGGTCGGGAAATGGCAAAAGCTGTGGACACGGCCATTAAGGGATATTCCCACCTAACCTGATACGAATCATCGCAGTTCCCTCTGTTCCCCGGGAACTGCACCACCTTGGTTTCCCTCCGCAATTGTTCAAATTGCATAGCCCTGTTATGATGATTCAGCAAAAATGACGTACTATTTCAGTCAGCAATATCCGCCAACAACTGATGTTTAATGGAGTGACATGACAATATCGATAGTGACCCGTCCCAGGCGAAACCGTGTATCGGAAAGTATGCGAAACCTGGTAAGGGAAAATTCCTTAAGTACCTCCGATCTAATCATGCCTCTTTTCGTGATCGAAGGGCAAAATCAAAAACAACCCGTGGAATCAATGCCTGGCGTTGATCGGCTCTCAAGCGACCTGGTAGTGGAAAAATGCAAAGAACTTTACGACTTACAAATTCCGGCTGTGGTTTTGTTTCCGGCATTGGACGACTCCAAAAAAGATCCTAGCGCCAAAGAATCCGCAAATGAATCAGGACTTTATCACTCAACCTTGAGAGCCGTAAAAGAGGCTGTCCCCGGGATCACCTTGATTACTGATGTTGCAATGGATCCTTACAGTTCAGATGGTCATGATGGTGTCGTCAATGAAAAAGGTGAAATCGTAAATGACGAAACCCTGCCGATTCTCGCTAAAATGGCAGTATCACAAGCTAGATCTGGTGCCGATATCATAGCACCCTCTGATATGATGGACGGACGTGTGGGTTACATTCGGGAAGCTCTCGATGCAGAAGGATTCATGAATGTCGGTATTATGGCATATAGCGCCAAATACGCCTCTGCCTATTACGGGCCTTTCCGTGACGCTCTGGATAGCGCCCCCAAACACGGGGATAAAAAGACGTACCAGATGGATCCTGCAAATGTCAAAGAAGCACAGAGAGAAGTGCTTTTGGATCTTGAGGAAGGAGCGGACGTTGTCATGGTGAAACCCGGATTACCCTATCTTGATGTGGTGAGAGCCGTCAGTGAAGTATCGGATGTACCGGTAGCCGTGTATAACGTATCCGGTGAGTATGCGATGGTCAAAGCAGCGGGTTTGAAGGGCTGGATCGACTACGAGAAAGTAGTTTTGGAAACGCTCACAGCGTTCAAACGAGCCGGCGCAGACATGATTTTATCTTATCACGCTGTTGAGGCAGCACTCTGGTTGAATCAGTAACGGTACAATGTATTGTGGCGGTTTTTCAGACATTAGGTATCGCAACCGCCCTATCCTGCCCTGCTCACCAATGCCCGCCTGTATTTCTCCGCTTTCAGCATCTGCTCGCCCCACTGCAGGGTTTTTTTATAATAGTCATTGGAAAACCCAAACCATTTGGCAATTGTTCTAATAAAGCTCACTTCGGACCTTATTAATTTGCCGTCTGAGACAATGATCCAGATTAGTTCGGTGAACACCACGGCAAGCTGCTGTTTGGTCATTCCGGCAGGTATTTTCGATAATGCCGGATTAATTTTTTCTGATTTTAAATACGCTTTTATTTTTGATTTTTGATCGTTATTCAAAAAATGCAGGGTCTTAATCAGGAATTCAATTTCTGATGGATCTACAGCACCGTCAGCTTTGGTTGCAGAGGCTACCATAAATGCGTACCAAAGTCTTTGTTCATCATTAAATTCATTCAACGGGACATTCATTTTTCAACACTCGATTAGAACCGGATTTCTTTTGATTTAACCACTCTGATTCTCATACCTTAATTCACCTTGTTTGGAAATAAAGAAAAGATAAGTATTTTATGAAAAATACGAACAAATTTACTTGATAAAATCAAATCGTGAGGTTTAGAATTGCCCAGCTTTTAAAAAGTCCAATATTTCCCTTTTTTTTTAAAAATTATTGGGCTAATTTAGAATCATAATAGACGCATTGATGCAGGCTATTCAATGCTTCAGGGTGCAGTATCCGGTATTTCGACTGAACAATCGATCTACATCACATAGTAAAAAAGTCGTTTTAAGCATCATGATTAGTTAATAAAAACAGCCGGCGGCATCAGCGAACTCCGCCAAATGAGTGCTTTGTTGGTTGTCAGAAATTCTTTGTCCTTTGGCATTAAATACGTTACGAGGAGATATGGAAATAAGGGATAATTTGAAATACACTGAAGACCATGAGTGGGTCTTGATCAATGGCAACTCCATTACCCTGGGAATCACAGATTACGCCCAAGACAGTTTAAGTGACATCGTTTATGTTGAGCTTCCTGAGGTAGGTACAATCGTCGAATCAGGAGAAACAGTGGGAAACATTGAATCTGTAAAGGCTGTGGCAGAATTGTATTCACCGGTTTCAGGCGAGGTATCCGAAGTTAACAAGGACTTGGAAGATCAGCCGGACTTAGTAAACACCGATCCTTATGACGATGGCTGGATGTTAAAAATCCAGCTGGAACCTGGTGGCTTTGATGAAGGCAGCCTCATGAACGAAGAGGAATACGAAGACTACATTGGAAAGATAAAAAACAAATAGCTGCTCAATTCAAAGCGATTTAGATTCAAGCAAATGCCGCTGATCGCTGCATCAAGCGCTCGTTTGATCAACAAAACACCGAAATGAAAACCGGATTTCATTTCGGTCCAGCCTCACAGTATCTCAATTTTTACTTCACATGTATTATGTTCCCACATCACGAAAATCTGTGTCATTCAATGTCCTGGTTTGAATAGAGGGGTGGTTGGTTAGAGGTTATCCGTGATCATTCTGAAGTTAAGCGCTTAGGGCGATCAGCTCTCAGCAGGTTTTTGCCTATCTTTGTAATGTTTTAAGTTGAACTCCGAAAGCCGGCGGCTGACAGCGCGGTAATCTTCGGGCAGAATCCCGGTATCTGGCACAAGGCTGGACAAAGGTTTAGCGGTTTTTCGTTCAGACACTGGTTACAGACCAGGCACGCCCAAACAAACACCAAACTGTGGGTCAGCAATTACGATTTGTTTCGAACATCGTTTTCAAGGCCTTGTAAAGATACCAGATATCATCGGCACCGCATGTTTCCCTAATGGAATGCATGGCAAAGGTGGGCACTCCGATATCCAGTGTATCCACACCCAGGGTTGTCGAAGTAATCGGGCCAATGGTAGTACCGCATCCCATATCACTACGGTTGATATAACTCTGAACCGGGACTTTTGCTGATTGGCAGACCATCTTGAAAAATGAACTGGTGCTGCTGTTTGTGGCATAGCGCTGGTTCGCATTGATTTTAATAACGGGACCCTGATTTAAAATGGGCCTGTGATTCTCATCATGTTTGGTTTGATAATTTGGATGAATCCCGTGTGCATTGTCCACTGAAACCAGCAAGGAGCGAGACATTGCGCGATTATATGTTTCCCTTGATCCACATATTCTTTCCAGAACGGAACTGAGAAACGTGCCTGCCGCACCGGTGGTTGAACTGCTACCGACCTCCTCATGGTCATTGCAAACCAGCAGACAGGTTTTTGAACTATTGTGGTCGATTAATGCCTTCATACCTGCAAAACAGCTGAGCAGGTTGTCCAGGCGTTGACCGCATATAAATTGCTGTTGCAAGCCAACTTTGGCCGGTTTCTGACAATCATAAAACGACAGTTCAAAGTCCAGGACTTCTTTAATGGTTTGTTTCGGGTATTGTTTTTGGAGCTGCTTTTTTAATAAATCCCGAAAACGGCTTTTTTTGTCGGAAACCTGGTCAACCAGCACCGGTAAATCCGTTTGCTTGTTGATGATTCCCGAATCGTTGACTTTTGGGTTTAAATGGATTGCCAGGTTTGGAACAACACCGATGGCCTGCTCAAAATCCACCAGAGCCGAAAACAAATTGCCGTCTTTATCCAGATAAGCCGCTTTACCCGCCAGGGATAGATCCCGATCAAACCAGGTTGAAAGGATTATTCCCCCATATGGTTCAACAGCAAGTGTTAAATAGCCGTGGGAGAATTTTTCCGGCTGATCCTTGACTTTCAAACAAGGGCTGTCTGTATGGGCTCCGACGAGGTGAATACCCGGTTCGGTTGCTTTTTGTTTTCCGATGGAAAATGCTATCAAGGAGGAATCTCCCCTGGTCACAAAATATTTTCCGTTGTTTTTAAGCTTCCAGGCATCTGCTTCTTGTAACTCATAAAAACCCGCGTTTTTTAGTTCGGCTACCATGGTGGCAACAGCGTGAAACGGAGTTTTTGCCCGGAAAAGAAACTCGATACATTGTGTTGAAATCTGTTTTTTTGTCATGGCTGCTGATGGGTTACATACGGACAATTGGTATGAGCGTATCTGAACAGTTGAATTCGAACTCTACAGGTGATTCTATGGAAACATGCCTTTATTGTTACGAATCAGGTTTTCGGTAATTTTTTTAAAAGGAACTTCTAATGCTTCTTCCAATACCTTCGAACGTCTTTTCAGATTTTGTAAAGAAGGTTTTTGCCAGGGAGGTTTAAAAGCCAATACTATTTTATTGGTTCGATCTCTCACCGGTAGTTCGAGGACTTGTTCCCCAAAATGGGAGGTGATGCTTCCAATTGCCCTGCGGTACGCATAGTGAGGATAGCTCCAAAGGTTAATGCAAAACAGTCCGTTCGTATTAAGTAATTTGAAACAAGCTTCCACAAAGGAGGTTTCCGTAACTTCCTCGGCCACACCTTTATGATCGAAAGCATCAACCAAAATCATATCGTATGAAGTCACTCCGGAGCGATTCACAAAAGCGGCCCCATCATCGCGGAAATATCTAAATCTGAAGTTTGTCGGCAACAGGAAGAATTTTTCCGCAACCTTAATCACTTCGTTCCGAACTTCAACGACATCCACAAAACAATGCTTAAAATAATGTGCTAAAAACCTGGGAATCGATCCCCCACCCAAACCTACACATAGTATCCTGGAAACACTTTTATGGAACAAAAAACCTGCCATCATAAACTGGGTGTATGAGAGGGCAAGCCTTTCCGGATGTTGCAAATCCATTGCGCTTTGTTTTTCCACAGCATCAAAATGCATGGAACGAAAGATACCTTCATCAATCACCTGAATTTGACCGAATTGATCCGATGTCTGGTGAACAATTTTGTCTTGATATTTTTTTTTGAATGCCTGGTTCAATTGCTTTCGCTTGATCATTGTTTTGCGGCAACTACATCAAGGAGTTTTGGTCGGAGAGATAACAAACATGCTTGTCCGACAAGAATGGTTGACTGTTGTTTTTATGATTGAGACAAGTTATATATTAAATTTTTTGGCGTTCTAAGTTTAAAACAGGAGTTTTGGTCTTCTCCAAAATCCTGGTTGCCGCTTAAAACCAGGTCGTGAATCAGTGAACATAAAAAAATTAATGGATTATAGCCCCGCTGCGTAAAACTGTAAAACTGCAATATGTTTAAAGATTTCCTGCGTAATCCCTTCACTATCCTGTATGCCATAGGCATCACCATGTTTGTCTCAGGTTGGACCATTTTGGAGCTTGGCTTTCGAAAAATCCCAAGAACAATATTGGACAACCGCCTGCGATGGTGGGCCAAAAAACTCATCCAATCCATTAAGCTTAGCTATCGCGTTCACAACCCACACAATACCGACCTTGAGAACGGCAAGGCATACATCGTGATGTGTAATCACTGCAGCCATTTTGATATTCCATTGTCTTTGCTTTCACTTCCCGGGAGTATTCGAATGCTCGCCAAAAAGGAACTGCTTCAAATCCCTGTTTGGGGAAAAGCCATGCGCATGACCGATTTTGTTTCCATAGACCGATTTAATCCAAGGCAGGCCTCAAAGGATATGAGATATGCCAAGCGTGTGATGAAAAAGGGTACGGTTCTTTGGATTGCACCTGAGGGTACCCGCTCCGTAAGCGGGGGATTGCAACCTTTCAAACCCGGGGGATTCCGATTAGCTATCGAATGTGGCGCTACTATTATTCCTTTGGGAATTGTCGGCAGCAATAAGGTGATGGCGGCAAATTCTTTAATTTTGAACAAAAACGGCAGGGTGGATATTCATGTCGGCAAGCCGATCGACGCTTCCAAATACAATAAGCGTCAGCGTGATCAATTAATGCAGGAAGTGGAATCTGAAATTCGGAGGCTGACAGCAGCGAACACCGTACCTCCAAACTGACGGTCTTACTTTTTTTCTTCCAGATAACTTCTTTTGTATTCTAAAGACAAGCTTTCAAAATCCTCTTTGCTGAGCTTACCCATTTTGTAGTCAGTTTCCAGCTCAGAAATAGATTCCAGCAGTGAAAGGGAATTATCAAAATCCGAATGATCCGCAACATCAGTGTAGTAAGCCTGTGTGGAATCAATAAACAGCGGTATTACCAAAACGTAAATAACGACTGGTATCGACAATAACAGGCAAATAAAAATAGAAAGGTTCATCATCAAATCCCGGGATTAGTTTATTCTGCTTGAAAGCGATCCAAATCCTTTTCCAAACGTTCATTTTCCAGTGTTGAAAGAGGGGTCGGCGATTCTTCTTTTCTGACTCCTGAACGAACCCACAGAACTCGAACAACGATTAAGCCGACAACAACGATTAATACCAAGGGAGTCACCCACAAAACCAGGTTAAACCCTTGTTTTTTCGGAGAACGTAAGATCCATTCACCATATCTTTCTTCAAAGTATTGTAAAACCTCATCTTCACTTTTACCTTGAACCAACAATTCCCGGACCTTGTTTTTCATGTTTACTGATAACCCGGCTTCCGATTCTTTGACCGATTGAGCCTGACAGGTAGGACATCTCAATTGATGAGAAATATCACGAACCTGTTTTTCCAGTTCCTCATTCAAAACCTGGGCTTTGCTATCATTAACAGCGAAAAACAACATGAGCGTTGCCATTATCAAAACAAACATCGCTCTTCCCGTTTCAGGCTGCCTTCTATCTCTCACTCTAAAGCTGTGCATCTATAAACCTTTGCAAAGTGTCCCGATCAATAGCCCCTAAAACCTTTTCCGTAATCATACCGTTTCTATCGATCAAGAAAGTCTCCGGTACAGCAGTAACCCCGTAATCCAGAGATATATTGCCCAGTTCATCGTCCGGTGCCAGAAGATATGTCTTTCCGTATCGTCGAATAAAAGCCAGGGATGCTTCACGAGTGTCGTTAATTGCTATTCCCAGGAAAACCATACCCTGGGGTGCGTAGCGCTGATGAGCTGCTTCCAGCAAGTGTGCTTCCTTTCGACAGGCAACACACCACGATGCCCAGAAGTTGAGCACTACAGGTTTGCCTTGAAAATCGGAAAAAGATAACTGCCGACCATCGAACGTGGTTACCGAAAATTGTTGCGCCTGTTTCCCGATTTGAGCAGACGGGATCTCTGCCGGATTACTGGCATAAAAAAGGCCATAAAACATCACAGCCAATATTCCCCCCCCGAGAAACAAGCCGATTGAAAACATCAATTTTTTAAACATAGTGATATTCTCCCAATCATTACAGGAATCAGGGTTTCATTTTTTTAAACTGGGCTGGTTTGTATGACATGCTGTAGATAATACCGATACAAAACATAACTATACTCGTCCAAATAAAACTGACCATCGGATTCACATAAACAACCACCGTGGCAGAGCCGTCCTCGTTGATTGAAGAAAGGCTGATATACAGATCCTCCAAAACGGTTCTGTAAATTGCCACCTCTGTCATCGGTTGAGGCGAAGTTGGATAGAAGGACTTAACGGGAATGAGTTCGGTGATCTTTTCCCCGTTTTTCTTAACATCGATCACTATTCCCTGGTGAGTTGCATTGCGTGCCTGATACCGTTTAAAGTCCTTGAATTCCAAGTTGTAGACATCCACCTTTTTTTCTTGTCCCGGCTCAAAAGTAAAGCTGGTTTCCACGTTGAAGTAATTCCCGCAGACACCAATGGCAAAAAACACAATCCCGAGATGAACGATCAAACCGCCTTTTCTTCGTTGGTCCCCAAACAGGATCTTGCCGATTGATGTTTTCTCCTTTTTAGCTTTCGGTTGCTGCTTTTGTTTAATCCGGATCGACTGTACAAATTCGATCAGGATGATAATACCGGAAAAGATGGAAACACTCCCGAGCATAAACAAGCCGACTCCTCCGCCTGTCAGAAACGTTATCGCTCCCATGATCACTATTGAGCAAATAAAAGGAAGCGATAGGTTTTTAACCAGCAACCTGGTGCTGGTTTTCCGCCACCCAAGAAAATGTGTCAGACCCATCAACAGAATCATGACCACTGACAACGGCAGCATGATCGAGTTAAAAAAGGGTGCTTGAATCGATAGTTTCTTGTCGGCTAATCCTTCTGCCAATAAAGGGAAAATCGTGCCGTAAACCACGGTAAACGACATGACCAGGAAGACGATGTTGTTCAATAAAAATGAATTTTCCTTGCAGAAAAACCCTGCAGTTTTGTTGTCGGATGATAATTCAGCTTGCCGGACCAATAACAATCCCAACGCGATAACAAACACCACCGCAATAAAAATCAAAAAGGCCGGGCCGATATTGGATTTGGCGAAAGCGTGAACGGAACCCAGGACACCTGAACGAGTAATAAAGGTGCCAAGAATAGAAAGCAGAAATGTGGATATGATCAGCACCATATTCCAGATCTTCAAACCGTTTCGTTTTTCCTGGACTATGACTGAATGAAGAAAAGCAGTTCCCGTAAGCCAAGGCATCAGTGAAGCATTTTCAACGGGATCCCAGGCCCAATATCCGCCCCAACCCAATTCAATATAAGCCCATTGGGCACCCAACAACATCCCCATGGTCAGGAAAAACCAGGAAAACAGTGTCCAACGCCTGGTTGATAAAATCCAATTATTGTCCAGTTTTCCTCTCATTAAGGAGCCCAGGGCAAATGCAAACGGAACACTGAATCCGACATACCCCAGGTATAATGATGGAGGATGATAGACCATTCCGGGATTTTGCAGCAGAGGATTCAATCCCCTTCCTTCTTCGGGTATGGGGAAAAACCTGGCAAACGGGTTACTCCACCCCAACAGCAAAAACAGCAGAAAAATTGAAATCCCGGCCAATACAATCAGGGTATGAGGCAATATTTCCCGATTTGCCGATTTATAGCGCCAAACGACTACCAGGGTAAAAAAAGATAAAATGAACTGCCACAATAGGAGTGAACCTTCCATTCCTCCCCATACCGCCGTCAATTTATAAAAGAAAGGAAGGTCCGTGCTGGAGTTCATGTAAACAAAACGTACACTAAAATCATCAGCAGTAAATGCGTAGGTTAAGGCCAGGTAGGCAACAGCAACCATTACGAATTTGGCAGTAAGGCCATTTTTTGCCGAATTCAGTAAATTGAGATTATTCCGCTGTATGCCAAGTACCAGTACAATCATTGAAAAGATCGCCAGTACCATGGCAGAAAGCATTGCAAAATATCCAATGTCAACAATCATGAATCAGTCCGGGAGTGTTATAATATTGAATGCCTGCTATTGCTGCATTGTTTTGTAATAGTCTTCTTTTTTGCCTGTATGGTCGGCTACTTTATATTCTTCGCTATGCTTGACCAAAAGTGTATCCGCTTGAAATTCTCCCGGGGTTTTGAGGATTCCCTCAACAACCACACCCTGCCCTTCACGAAACATATCGGGTTTGGCACCGGTGTATTCTACCTGTAAAACATATTCTTCTTCATCGGTTATTTCAAATTCAAGCTTTGTTTTCCGCGGAATCCAATTCAATGAGCCGGTTTTTACTACGCCCATTACACGAATCGTATCGTTTTTAATGGAATCGTAGTTATTGCTGACTTCGCCAGGCGTATAATAGTAGGTGAGATTTTGAGTGCTTATCGATCCGAAGATCCAGGTAGCAATACCGACAATCAGTACTCCTCCTATGATAAACTTAAGATTCTGTCTTTTCATGTTCATTCAAATTCTGCAGATTTTTAAGTTTCGAAGCGGTGGATTTTAATTTCAGCATTAGTCCAACGCCGTAGATCACAACAACGGAGATTACAATACCGTAAGCTGCCAAAAGATACTCGGTATTCGCGGGCATGATGTTTTGATAGGATTTTAAAGATCTGGTTTTGTCTGTAATGATTAACTCAAGATACGAATCTAAATGAAAACCCCGGTAAATACAATAGACATCTACTTCTTTTCCTGAATCCAGTTTCGTATGAGAAGGGCTGTTTTGTTCGGATCTTCCAGTGCCATTTTGACAATATCCCTGTTATCCGCCACCTGATTTTCTCCCGCAGTTGGTATCTCAATCTCTTCCTCGTCATCGTAAAACAGAGGCCTTGAAGGTCTCCGGTATCTAACGGGACTCTCAATGCTTCTTGCATGCGATTGATTTTTGATATTATGTATTAACGGCCATATCACACCAAAAATCAGGCTTAACACAACAATCACCACAAACGATGCTTTTAAGATAAAAACAAAAAAATCGTAGAACTGCATAAGAGTCCTGAAATCATTAGCAATCGTCTTACAGGTAATATTCCCCGGGATTAGAGGCAGGTATACTACTGAAAGAAAGTAAAGCTAATTTTACAACAAGGCAGGGGTTCAGGCAACCAATCAAACCAAAGCGAGAGGTTTTATTTTATATATTAAATCAATTGACTAGAGATTTGTCGCTCTGGTTTGTCTTTTAAAAACATCATAGCCAAAGGAACATTTTCATACCTCACCGAACAGCTATCCAACATCTCACATGTTTAATCAACAAATTTGAAACCGTTTTACGGTACTGCAACCTGAAAATCCAACATACCCGGGAAACCGAAAACAGGAATACCCATCATTGTCTTTACACCCCTTATCCTTCATTATCGACGTTCCCGTTTTAATTTTCATCTGGATAGCTCCAGTTGAATTCTGTATTCTGAAGCGTAAGATTACTTGTTGTCAGAAAACCGTCAACTCTTCCGGGAAATAGAATGTCACAAGATTTATGTTATCTATGTGGAAACGGCATTCAGGGTGGAACGTCGTTTTATGAAGATCATGGAAAAAAAGTATGCATCTCCTGTTTTCGCAATGCCCAGCGCTGCCAGAAATGTAAATTTCCTTCCAATTTATTAAAAAGGGTGGATGGTTTCGGAAATGTCTGTGAGTTTTGTTACGAAGGATTTGTACAAGAGGAAGGAATGGTTTGCTGCCTTTGTCAGGGTAAGATCTGGTCAAACGCTTCTCACTATGCAGATCATGGGAAAGTTGTCTGTCAAAGCTGTTTTAAAGATGCTAAAGTCAGGTGTTTCAGTTGTCGCTTTCCCCATGTTGTTCAAATGGTTGATGGCCATGGAGGAATATGCGAAGTGTGCATTGAAAAGAATCTAAATAAAGACAGCGACCTTAAATCGATGATCAAACCGTTGCAGTCCTTTGTGGGTAAATTTGGACATGAAGTGAATCCGAATCCCCAGATTCTTTGGGTCAATTGGAAACTCATTATGGGAATGCAGCAGGACGACCCTGGTACGGTAATCATCACTTTTTTCGATGAATTGGTCAGGTATTGTTATCCTGTCTATTATCTCAAGGGAATCTATTATGTTATCCCAAGCATTCCCAGGCAATGGTTCATGCCCTACCTGGCAGGCCAAATGATCGCTGCCGATATCTGTAAAAAATACAAGCTTTTTCATTTACGTGGCAATTCTCCCTTTCTGGAGCTTGCCAGGGGTTGGTGTCATTGGGTTGCTTATAATACGGCTAAAACCCTCAAGTACCAGAAGCCCATGAAAACCATTGCCCGCTGGCCTGAGTCGACATTACCGGGAAATTTCCAAAAATTCCTCGCCATGTCCGAATTCAGATCACCAACGGAGATTGTAGAGTTCGCTCAATCCAATCTCAGCCAATACGCAAAAAAATACCTTTGATCACTATCGCAATTTCTGACGTTAAGAAGATCACCTATGCCACAAGCACTTGCGCAGTTTCATCCTTTGATCAAGGATTGGTTTAACAAGCAATATCATCATCCTACCGATATCCAGGAAAAATCCTGGCCCTTGATCTCAACTGAACAAAATGTTCTGATAACCGCCCCGACCGGCAGTGGTAAAACCCTGACAGCCTTTCTCTGGGCTATCAATCAATTGGTGACGGGAGACTATCCGGCCGAGCGGACCAGTGTTCTTTATGTTTCACCGCTTAAAGCCTTAAATAACGATATCCGCAGGAATCTCAACCAGCCTCTTGCCGAGATTGAGGAGGTCTTCAAATCAGCCGGTGAGAGATTTCCTGCCATCAAAGTATTCACGAGAAGCGGCGATACTCCACAATCCGACCGCAGGAGAATGCTTCGTCACCCTCCTGAAATCCTGATCACAACTCCTGAAAGTCTCAATCTGCTGTTGAGTTCCAAATCCGGAAGAGAAGTCTTGACGGATCTTTCAACCGTGATTTTGGACGAAATCCATGCTGTAGTCGGCGAGAAAAGGGGGGTGCATTTGATCACGGCAGTAGATCGCCTGGTTAAACTGTCAGGGGATTTTCAACGCATTGCTTTATCCGCAACGGTTAATCCCCTGGAAAAAGTTGCTGAATTTGTTGGAGGTTTTAAACTAAAAGGAGCTGCAGATCACCCGGAATATGAAGCTCGGTCAGTTAAAATCGTGCATTCGGATATCAATAAGGAATATCGAATCGAAGTCCGATTTCCCGACGCGGAGATCAACAAGGATGTTGAGGACCCTGTCTGGAACTTGTTGGCGGAGGAGTTTAAGGATATTGTGCTAAATAATCGTTCCACCCTGTTATTTGCCAACAGCAGGAAATTGAGCGAGAAGCTTACCTACAAGATCAATAATACGGCGAATCAGATCCTTGCATATGCCCACCATGGTTCCCTTTCCAGGGAAATTCGGGAAGATGTTGAGCAAAAGTTGAAAAAAGGAGATCTCAAAGCAATCGTTGCAACAAGCTCCCTGGAGATGGGGATCGACATTGGTGATCTGGATGAAGTTGTGCTGATACAATCGCCTCCCTCGGTATCATCAGCTATTCAAAGAATTGGGCGGGCCGGCCATAAAGTCGGTGAAGTCAGCAAGGGAACCATTTTTCCCAGCCATGCCCAGGATTTTATTAGTGCAGCCGTGTTAGCAGAGGCAATTGACAAGCAGGATATTGAAGCGATCGAACCGATCCAATGCCCATTGGATGTACTGGCACAGATTCTGGTTTCCATGGTTTGCGTTGAAACCTGGGATTTGGATGAGTTATACGGATGGACGAAAACCAGTTACCCTTACCACCAACTTTCGCGGGAGCAATTTGACCTGGTTTTAAACATGCTGGCCGGCAGATATGCTGACAGCCGAATTCGCGAATTAAAACCCAGAATCTCTATCGACCGGATAGATAATACGGTTTCCGGAAAGAAAGGTTCGCTGATGGCAGTGTTCATGTCCGGCGGAACCATTCCTGATCGCGGGTACTTTCAACTGAGACATCATGAGACCGGTGCCAGAATCGGAGAGCTCGATGAGGAATATGTCTGGGAAGCGCGCCTTGGTCAGGTAGCCACCATAGGCACACAAAACTGGAGAATCCAGAAAATCACACACAATGATGTCTTCGCGGCACCGGCTGGAAATCCCATCATGAATACGCCATTTTGGAAGAGTGAAGACTACGGAAGGGATTTTCATTTTTCCCAACGCATTTCCGATTTTCTGGAAAATGCCAATGATCGTTTGAATGATCCGGAGTTCAGGGCAGAGTTGGGAACAAGATTTCACATGAGCCCGTCTGCCATTAGGGAATTGATTGATTTTCTGAATAAACAAAAGGACGACACGGAATCTGAATTGCCTCACAGACATCATATGCTGCTGGAATACGTGAAGTCCGGTCCGGATGGTGCTCCTGGATCACAATTGGTCATTCATACACTGTGGGGCGGTCAACTGAACAGACCTTATTCCATGGCACTGGATGCCGCCTGGGAACAGCGCTTTGGTGAGCGGCTGGAGATTTTTCCGGGAAATGATTGCGTGGTTTTGCAACAGGCGCATCCGATTAAGCCTGAAGAAATACTGACCCTGGTGAATTCCGGTAATGTTGAAGAATTGTTACGCATGCGTCTGGAAGGTTCCGGTTTTTTTGGAGCCAGATTCAGGGAAAATGCCGGCAGGGCATTGTTAATCACCAAGAACAAGGTTAATCAGCGCATGCCTTTGTGGATGAGCCGGTTGCGTTCTCAAAAACTGTTGGAAGGGGTTTTAAAATACGACGATTTCCCGATTCTTCTGGAAACCTGGCGCACCTGTCTGCAGGATGAATTTGATCTGAACAGCCTTAAACAGGTCTTGGAGGAACTGGAAGCGGGCGAAATTACCTGGAGCATCGCTTATACAAGCCGACCCAGTCCTTTTGCCTCGGGATTGACCTGGAACCAGGTCGATAAATATATGTACCAGGTGGATCAACCGGCGTCGACGACATCGGCATTAAGTAACAACTTGCTGCAGGATGTAGTGTTTAATCCCCAACTACGTCCCAAAATACCTCAAAGCATCATGTCTCTTTTCGAAGAAAAGCGGCAACGATTATTCGCAGGCTATGCTCCGCAGTCTGGTAGAGATCTTTTGGATTGGGTTAAAGAGAGAATCCTGATTCCCATTGCCGAATGGAAACAATTACTGGCAGCCATTAAAAGGGACAATGAAGATGACATCATTCATTCGGTCCAATCGAAACTGGTAACAATTCGAATCGAACATACCGAAGCTTTGCTGGTAACCGCCCTGGAAATCTTACCTCGCATTCTGGAAGGATTGTATTCTGACGTAAAAAAGCTAACGGTTGCCGACCTGGAAGGAAAGGTCCCGGATCTGCCTACCGGAAGAAACGCTGACGAGGAATTGGGAGCGACCCTGTTAAGTGAGTGGATTCAGTTTTATGGTCCCAAACCACCCGAGTTCATCTCCAAAACTCTGGGAATCAATTCCTTAAAGCTGAATACCATACTTGAAGATCTTCAGCAGGCGCAGACAATCATCTCCGGGGAACTGATCCTTGAAGATGATCAGTTCATGATCTGCGATGCCGAAAATTTTGAATCCCTGCTTCGATTGAATCGTGCTGAATCCAAGCCGGCGTTTCAGGCACTGGATATATCTTACTTGCCCTTGTTTGTTGCACATTTGCAGGGGCTAACCAAAGTTTCCAATGATGTTGAGGGTCTGTTTCAGAGACTGGAACAGCTGGTATGCCTTTCACTACCGGCCGAATCCTGGGAATCAGATGTTTTTCCCGCCAGAATGCAAAGCTATCGGCTTTCTTATCTCAATACCATCATGCAGGAAGGCGAATTAAGTTGGGTAGGTACTGACAAGCAAAAAACCGCTTTTTGTTTTCTATCGGAAATGGATCTCATGAAATCGACGATGCATGAGGACGACAACGACAACCCTGAAGATGAAGATTCCGAATCACCAAGCATAAAACAGTTTTTGTCCGGTAAGGACGGTCGCTACAATTTTGCTTCCCTGCAACAGCTGACAAGCAGGAATGCGGCAGATCTCTCAGAATCGATCTGGCAGGGGGTCTGGAGCGGTGAGTTGACAAATGACAGCTTTGCCTCCCTGCGCAAAGGAATAGAAAACAAGTTTCAATTCAAACTAACGATAGAATCGGAGAGCACCCAACGAAGAAGAGGGCGTCGTTCCCCGGGAAGAAGCGGTTTTGCCAAATGGAAAGGCAGTATTCCTTACGCCGGCAACTGGTTTCTGTTGCCGGACGTTGAAGCTCCGGAAGATTTGCTGGAAGAGGCAGAGTTAAACAAAGACAGGGTTCGACTGTTGCTGGATCGATACGGTATTCTATTCAGAGAGTTATTGCTGAAGGAACTGCCCGAGCTTAACTGGAGAGCTCTGTTCAGATCGCTGCGACTCATGGAATTATCCGGGGAAGTCCTCTCCGGTTATTTCTTCGAATACATACCGGGACCCCAGTTCATATCTCATCAGGCTTTTCGCATTCTACAAAACAGCCTGCCGGAGGATACGGTCTATTGGATGAATGCAACGGACCCGGCTTCAGTTTGCGGATTGCCTGTCGACCAGCTAAAAGCTTATCTGCCCAAACGATTGTCCGGCACCCATTTGGTTTTTAAAGGAACCCGCCTGGTTCTGGTTTCCGAGCGAAACGGCAAGGCGCTTACTATTGACATTGAACCTGATAACAGTCACATTCAGGAATTCCTGGCGCCGCTGAAGCATTTGTTATATCGGGAGTTCATGCCTTTAAAGCAAATAGTGATTGAAACCATTAACCAGCAGCATGCAGGTCGAAGCCCTTATCTTGATGCTCTCAGGACCTCATTCGAGGTTTTGGTCGAGCCCAAAAAAGTGACATTGTATCGAAAATTGTAGGACGTGGCCATGAACAGACAGGTTCCAAACATTGATTTAACAGACGTATATGATGAATCGTTCACGGGTGAGCTGGAAGTTTACCGCCGGTTTGTAACTGTTTTCATCAACCAGATATTCATCAGGCATTTTGAGAAAACCGGTTTGATTCAAAAACACAGCTTCCAGGAATTAACGAACCTGGATTTTCATTCGTCACTGACTGCCTTTCATTTCACTCGAAAAATCCTGGAGTATTACCTGGACAAGGGAGATCTGCAGATCAAAGAAGACGGTTATCTCAACATTGTACGTCCCATTGAAGATGACGATCCTGAAGACAGAGATCTGGACGATTTTTTGGCTAAACACCCCGAAAAACGGAATTTTTTCGGGATTCTCAGAAAAATTCGAGATGTAGCCAAAGAAGTATTGTTTGAAGGACAGGATGCCCTCTTGACATTGGCTAACGACAACTTCAGGCAAGCAATGCAATTGTGGGAAGATCTGATGTTAAACGCCCGGGTGAAACGTCCCTGTCACCAACTGGTAATAAGAGCAATGCAGGATAAAGCGAGGCAGGGGAAGCCATTGACCATTTTTGAGGGAGGCGCCGGAGTCGGTTCTATTTTACGAGATGGCCTGAAACAACCGGAGTTTACGAATGTCCTGGAAAAGATAGAACGTTATCACTTTACCGATGTCAGCCTGAGTTTGATAAAGATGGGCAGGGAAAGCCTTCGTGCACAGCTTTCGCCGGAAGTATTTGATAAGTTTAATTTCAAGGTGGCCAACCTGGACAAACTGTTTTTAAACGGTTCTTCCTTCACCCGGAAAGACTCGTTAGACATGATCATCCTGGAGCATGTTCTGTACGACGTAATCGATCTCGATGCAACATTGAAGCTGTTTCACCAGATTCTGAAACCGGGCGGCTATTTGGTGTTTACCATGGCTTTTCGAAGCGAGCCCAAAAGCTTTTTCCCTTTCGAATATCTCCAATCCACCTTCCAAAGCTACAACAAAGCCAGATTGGAAGAGGGATACCGCAATAACGTGGGGTATCTGACCCTGAAAGAATGGGAGAACTCCTTAAAAAGGGCAGGCTTTGAAGATTTCGAAGTTCATCCTGCCGGAGAAGACCAGGTTCAATGGCCGTATGGTGGAATTCTGGCACTACCTTCAAAATAGGGCTTCTTTTTCACCATAGTCAACACCTTCGCATTTCTTCCAGCGTTTGTGCATCCAGAAGTATTGTTCGGGGTGAGCTTCAATCTCTTCCCGGAGAATGTTGAAATAGGCTTGGGTCAGGCGCTGCACATTTTCTTTCCTGGTATCTGCTTTTTCAAACTCCACTTTGCGAAACCGGATTTTCATGCGATCCCCTTTTTTCAAACAGGAAAAATAGAAATAATCAACCTTGTTTAGTAGTGAAAGCAAGGCCGGACCTTGCGCTGCATCGGTTACCCTGTCGAAAAAGTCGATCCAGATCGGGGCCTTGGATGGAGACTGATCCCCTACAATAGCAACCAATCCTTCTTTAGCCGCATGATAAAGCTCCGTTCGATCGTCCTGCGAACCGGCTGTTTTCGTGCCTGCCCGTCTGCGGATCTGGTTTAACCATTTGTCAGCTGTCTTGTTGGCATGGGTTCCGGTGAATACGGTTACATCTTCACCAATTTTGGGCATAACCAGGTTGGCTATTTCCCAGCACCCCAAATGACCGCCCACCAAAATTCCACCTGCTTTTTCCCTTTTTTTCAGAACTTCCTGTCCTTCCACATCAATCCAAGTTTCCAGGGGTTTTTTAGCTTCTTTATCCAAAATGAAAACCCGCATCATCTCTCTTCCAAAATGCTCAAAGCAGCCAACAGCGATTTTATCCAGCTCCTGATTGCTGTATTTGTCTTTGAATGCTATTCGAAGGTTTTTAATGACCGTATTCCTTCTGGCTTTCAACTTCCAAGCCAGCCTGCCAATCCGCCTGCCCATTCCAAGCACCCAGGAGGACGGAATGGAGCGGCAAAAATAGTAGAAACTTTTAAACAGTACCTGCTCAATTCTGAATTGAGTCTGCAGGGATACACGCTTGGATAATTTCATGGCTCAATCAGGCTGGATTAACATTTCTTTGAGTGAGGTATGCCATAATTTCATCCAACGAGTTTAAGTTGGGTAAATCCTCTTTATCAATTTGGATGCCGTATTTCTCCTCGAATTGTGTTTTCAGCTCGATTATCAGTATTGAATCGATGCCCAGATCATCCACAAACAGTGTCTTGTCACTTAATTCATTTTCCGAGATTTCCAGCGTTTCACAAACTAATGATTTTGCCTGCTGATAGAGTTGGTTGTCCATGTAATGCCCCATTAATCAATTGTTCTTCAGTCATCTTGCGAGTTTTCATTTGCCTTCGAGTCTTAAACATTTAGCCAGAAAAGGCAAGACACCGGAATTCTTTCTAAATTACCGTAATAGTGTTTCCTTCATATTCGACAACCTGGTTCCGACGGATTTTCTTTTTTTTACGGGTTTCCACCTCTCCATCCACCTTCACCAATCCGTCGCCCGTCACCATTTTAGCTTCACCGCCAGTCTGGCAAAGCCCCGTAACTTTTAAAAGTTTTATCAATTCAATATACTCCCCTTTCAGCTCAAACTCCTGTTCCATTATTTCCATTTCCTCAATATTAAGTGTTAAGTCCGGCGTTCAGCACGTTTCTGCTCGTACTCGTCGGGACAATGAAAAAGTTGATAATCGATAACCAATTTTGTCATTGGTACAAACTTACAGCCGGAAACGCAACCGGTGTTTCTATTCAGTTTTAAGACCCATGATTCCAATCGAATTTCCTTAGACAAGTCACCAGGATTTGCATAGAATTAGACCACACGGCAGGTCAGATATCAAAAGCCGTCAAAACCGACAGCTAACTTATCATCGAGCTTATTATGCTTTTTGGGAAAAAGAAGATCAAACCTTCGAAACCTGCTTCTGAAGAAGACATTCAACGGGAGATTCGAAAAAGGATATTAAAAGAATCCGGAATCAGATCCGAGTTGGATGATTCTCAAGAAGCAACCAAAGATACCCTGGATGCCCTGGAGGATATGGTGTCTTTGTCCAGGGAAGAGATGGAACGCATCGCGGAAGAAGTCCGGGCCGAGTTTAAAAATACGGAAACGAAACAATCCGGTAATCAAAAGCTTCTGCGCATCCTTCCCTGGACCGGTATCATCCTGATTGTTCTTACATTCTTCCTCATGCGCAGGGGATCATCCTGGTATATATTTACGGGACTATTACTAGTTTTTGTCGTTTTCAATTATTTGTTCCGCAATACTCCTCCTGATAACGACTCCTAACCAAAGGATTTGATATGCCGGACATTACGCTCATTATCGGTAACAAGAACTATTCATCCTGGTCATTGCGTCCCTGGTTGTATTTAAAACATTTCAACATTCCATTTGATGAAGTTCGAATCCCCCTTTATGCGGAAGGATTTAAAGACAAAGTTCTGCAACACTCACCTTCAGGCAAAGTACCGGCCCTCAAACATGGAAATATAAATGTCTGGGAATCGTTAGCAATAATGGAATATTTAGCCGAGACTCACCCAAGCCTTAAAAGCTGGCCGGATCATCCCTCGGCGAAGGCGTTTGCCAGATCTGTCAGTGCTGAAATGCATTCCGGTTTCTTTGCACTAAGAGAATACCTGCCAATGAACTGCAGAAAGCTAATTACAAATTTCACTCCTCCTGAAAATGCTTTGGTTGACATAAAGCGAGTGAAACAGATTTGGACAGAATGCCGGGAAACATACGGAAAGCAAGGCCCCTGGCTGTTTGGAGATTTCACCATTGCCGATTGTATGTATGCACCGGTTGTTATGAGGTTTCATACCTATTCTGTTGAGCTTAGCCCCCTGCTATCCGACTATATGCAAACGGTTAAAAACCATACGGCCATGATGGAATGGATCGCTGCATCAAAGGCGGAAACTGAAGTCATATCATCCGTAGAATTCGATTAGATCAACCAATCCAGGGAAGCAGCCAAACCTTCCCCGGGCACCCTTCTTCAAAAAATTACATCAACTCTTCGGACCATAAACAGGTATTTTATCCATTTCATGACATGAACATCTGAAAAACCTACTCAAATCATCCGCAGAGGTTGTATTGAAAATAATATCGAACCTTCGTTCGCTTTTTCTCCCTGTAATTATTTTACAAATGTTATAAAGAGAGAGCTAACTTGATTTCGTCGAGGTACGATTAAAGTTTTTGGTTGTTTTTTTCTGATTTTTGAGGTTAGAAAAGCTGGCATGAAACAATTTTACTTTCACGATTATGATTCATAACACTCAGAAATATTTAGCCATTGCACAGGGTGGTGGGGCAGTCCACAAGGAGCATCCTGATGATGGATAGCTGTTTTTGTTGGAGATAGGAGAGAACGCACTATGAAGGTGAAAAGTGCTATACAATACGACAGCATTAAGCAGTGTGCTGACGCTATTATTGATAGGGTTGGGAAAAACATAGTTTTGGGTACCCCCTTGGCACTGGGTAAACCAAATCAACTGATCAACGAGATTTACAGGCGGGCAAAGGAAGATTCGTCCATCAGGCTTAGAATCATCACTGCCTTGTCACTAGAGAGACCACGGGCTTCCGGCGAGTTGGAACGCAGGCTGCTTGAACCGTTGGTCGAAAGAGTATTTGCTGATTTTCCGGATTTTGAATATATCATCGACATGAGGAAAAACCAGCTGCCTCCCAATTTTGAATTGATCGAATTCTATAATAAATCCGGTAGTTTTCTGAATATTCCCCATGCACAGCAAAACTATATCAGCACCAACTATACCCATGCTCCTCGTGACATATTCGCCCTGGGGATTAATGTTGCTGTCCAGCTGATCGGAAAAAAGACAATTGATGGTAAAACCATGTATAGCATGAGCTGCAATCCGGACACTCCCATAGAGATTGGTGACGGCATGAGAAAACAAGCGGCTGATGGTGAGAAAAATTTCATTGCCGGCCAGGTAAACAATAATCTGCCGTTTATGTACGGGGATGCCGTTTGTGGCAGTGAAAACTTTGACGCTATTATAGACAATCCAAAATATGATTTTACCCTCTTTGCTCCTCCAAAGGGATCGATCGCGACTGATGATTATATGATCGGTATGAATGCCAGTGCGCTAATTCAGGACGGAGGAACCCTGCAGATAGGCATTGGTTCACTTGGTGATGCTATATGCGCCGGTTTACAAATGCGGCAGGATCATAATAAAGCCTATTGCGATGCTTTGCATGCGTTTAATATCATGGAAAATTTCGGAGATTCCATAGAACGTTGGGGGGGAACCAATCGATTCGAGGAAGGGTTGCATGGATCATCCGAAATGTTGGTTGACGGTTTCGTGCATCTATTCAGAAGCGGTATTATTAAACGTAAAGTATACGATAATGCCCCCCTGCAGAAACTACTCAATCAGAAAAAAATCACGGAGAAAGTTACCCCTGAAACCTTAACAGCACTCCTGGAAAGTGAGGCGATTCACAGGAAACTGACAAAACGTAATTTCGATTTCCTTCAAAAGTTCGGTATATTAAAACCAGATCTTAGTTACCATGACGGTGAGATCAAAAACGGCTCCGCCAGCTACTCGGCTGATCTTGCCGACCGGGAAAGCTTTGATAAAATTGCTGCCAACTGCCTTGGTAAAGAACTCCGGCAGGGTATTGTCATGCACGGAAGTTTCTTCATTGGCCCTCAATCATTCTACGATGCACTGAATGAGATGAGTGAGGAGGAAAGGCAACTCTTTAATATGACCAGTGTTCAGTACGTTAACCAGCTGTATGGTGGTGAGGAACTGAAAGCCTTGCAACGCTCGAAGGCACGCTATATCAATGCAGGCATGAAAGTGAACCTGCTGGGTGCTGTTACTTCCGATGCCTTAGAGGATGGACGGGTTGTGAGCGGTGTCGGCGGTCAGTACAATTTTGTTAGTATGGCTCATGCCCTAAAGGATGCCCGGGGCATTATTATGATCAAATCAACCCGAACAAAAGGCGGCAAGGTTAGCTCTAATGTCGTGTTTAATTACGGTCACACTACTATCCCGCGTCATCTGCGAGATATTGTTGTTACGGAATACGGCATTGCCGATATCAGGGGACAGACAGATTCCGAGACCACGGCAAGGATTCTGAACGTCACTGATTCCAGATTTCAGCAAGACCTGTTGAAACAGGCCAAAAAAGCCAAAAAGATCTCACCGAATTACACTATTCCTGATAGGTTCCGAAACAACCTACCTGAAAAACTGGAACAACAAATGGCTCCGTTCAGGGAACAGGGCTATTTTCAACTGTATCCATTGGGACAGGATCTAACCGATGAAGAATCGGTACTGGGACTTTCATTAAGAAAACTGAAGAACGATGCAGCTGCCAAACGCTTTGCCTTTGGTAAACTGGGAAAAGCATTTGTATCCACTCCCCAGGCAGCGATGCCTTACCTGGAAAGGATGCAGCTGGATAAACCCTCCGGTTTGAAAGAAAAAATGCTGAAGACAATTGTCGTCTACGCCCTGCTCAACAACAATAAAATCTAATTTCCAAAGTGGATCAGCCCGGCTGGTCCACTCATTTCTCCTGACAACCGCATTACCTCAAATGCGGCACATCCCTCCAATCGATACCCAACAATAACGCTGATGTCCTGTCCACCTCTAACGCGTCAAATCCGGCTATGATTTTATTAACCGGGGGATGGCATTCATTTCCACCAAGATGAAAATCCGCCAGACCTACGGAGGCGTCCACTACCGAAAGGTCAGGCCGAATATAGCAACAGAGATCATCAATCGATTGATGCATTTGGTTATGAAACACAGCCTTTTTCCAGGTGCCATGACTGCCTGAGTAGTATTTTGGAGGGGCAAATCCCATCATGTTTTTCAAGGCACCGGTTATTGTAGCCAGCGAATGAGCTTTCAACACCGGAACTGAGATTATATAGTGGGAGAAGGCAATTTCCGGCAACATCATATCCGGGAAAACCCGGCAATTGGGATTGTGTTTTTTAACCAAAGGGGCGTGATTCAGATCGAGCAAGGAAACATTATGTTTGCCTACCAACTCGTCATAACCCAATTTAGAGAAGATCTGACCCGTCTCCAAAACAGCGTCGCCACAACCCTCTGCCACTACTATTTCTGCGTCGCTACACGCCCGGATATACTCGATAATGGCTTCACAGCATTCAACCGGAGTGGTCACCGGAAAGGGAGAGGCATTAACCAGGTTAGGTTTGATCAGGATTTTTCCTTCTTTAGCTAACACTTCACCAGCATCTATCTCATCCAACGCTTGGGCTATTGATTCTTTGTATGAGCTGAATTCCCGGGTGGAGATTTTCATTTCGTCATTCCTATCTTTCAGAGTGTGTCACAAAAGTAAAATTTATGGTTTTTCTATTTTAATAAACGAAAGGTCACACTTGTCACCCCGGACTTGATCCGGGGTCCATTAATTATTTCAATTAGTTGCAAGTGGATTCCGGGTCGTGAGATGCGAAGCTTGCAGCATCGATCGGAACGACGCAGAATCAAAATCTGCCCATAATCACCAAAATTCTTATTGTAACACAGTCCGTTTGCCTTAACATTTTAACCTTCTACCTCAAGAACACATTCTTGTGGATTACTTTCATTTATTGTAATCCTCCAGCGGATTTCTGTCAGCTCTTCCAAAAACTCCGCATCGTGACTTACCAGCAGCAATCCTGCGGGATAACCCGCCAGGGATTCTTTTAAACACTCCACGGAAAGCAAATCCAGATGATTGGTCGGTTCATCCAAAATCATCAAATGAGGGACATGAGCTGCTCCCAAGGCCAACATGATTTTTCGAATTTCACCCGGACTTGGCAATACGCTTTCCAACAGTCTTGGGGGACGGGTTCCCAGTCGGTTGACAAAAGTCATTACATAGCCCAATTTTTCCGAAGACAATTTTTTAACCTCTTCCAGAATCTGCGCCGCTCTTGATTGATCTATTTCCTGCGGAAGATAAGTCACTTTGTCATCAGTCAACGTTAACGAATTGATAATCCTGTTGACCAAGGTGCTTTTACCATTTCCATTGCTTCCCACTAAGGCGATACGATCAGCGGGTTTCATTTCCAGTTTGGGATGAGACAGGATTCTGCCTTCACCCAGTGATATCTCACCGGCAGGCAATGTGAACAAGGTGTTGCGGTTGGAACATTCACCTTCCTGCCAGATTCCGGTGTCATATGTTTTTTTAACCGACAAAGAAACCAGACGTTCTCGCGCCTGACGCGCTCGTCCGTTTAACTGGTTCAGCAGCTTACCGGCGACTGCATCTTTTCCGGTTATTCGGGCAAGATTCTTCTTTTCTTTAGCGTCATGATCCTTTTTATCAATACCGCGTTTCGACCTTTTACGATCAGCTTTGGCAGCTTCCGATCGCCGTTTTTTGACCTCACGGTCAATACGTTTATACTCTTTTCTGGCTTGAAGCTCCCGTTTTTCCGAAGTTTCAGCTTCCCGCCGGACCTGTTTCCACCCCTGGCTGAAGTTGCCGGGAAACAACCTGAAATCCGGAGGATCGATAAACAAACAATAGGTGCACAAGGTATCCATCAATGTCTTGTCATGACTGACTATCAATCCGATTCCCCTGTATGATTTAAGAGCACCCAGCAAGGTATCACGGGCATCAGTATCCAAATGGTTGGTAGGCTCATCTATCGCCAACAAATCGGGTTGCTGCCATAATGCTGCCCCGACTTGTGCTCTTTTACGCTCGCCATGACTAAGAGAATCCCAGCGGTAAAGCCAGCCTTCTTTAATACCTAGTCTTCCCCTGAGAATACAGGCTTCTCTTCGGCTGTCATCTAGAAACGCTTCAAAATTCTCCGGTTGAAAATCTGTCCGCTGCCTGCAATAGATTGCCTGAGACGGGCCAATAACCTTTCCGGAGCTCGGCTGCAATTCACCCGCGGCAAGTTGCAACAAAGTGCTTTTACCGACACCATTGGCTCCTACACATCCGGTCCAACCGGCAGACAATTGTAGGGTCAAATCTTTGATTGTCGATTCACTCTGTGTCTCATAAGCGAAAGAAACCTTGTTGAATTCAATAAACTGTTTTCCCAAAACTTCTCCTCTTCACTAAAAACGTTTTTGTTTGTGACCTTGTGAAGCCGGTATCACCGGAACCGAAATACAGATCGCTTATTATCGAATTGGGATAAAACTGTTTGGAATTGACGTACTGATACGGAGCAAATTCTCTGCAAGTAAAGACAGAGAAAATCTTACGTTTCGGTATT
The DNA here is from genome assembly GCA_028280735.1 of SAR324 cluster bacterium. Classification (GTDB taxonomy): domain Bacteria; phylum SAR324; class SAR324; order XYD2-FULL-50-16; family XYD2-FULL-50-16; genus JAHJTV01. The sequence goes on from JANQLH010000116.1 coordinate 26,368, forward strand.
CTGGCAACCGATGCTTCAAAAGGATTGAATAGATTGTAAGATGTATTAGCTGCGCATCCCGTTTTATGGCTGGAAGTGATGTCTATCGTAAACTGTTTGTAATAATACCGAGTGTAAAAAAACCGCAAAAAGAATGTCAATATGACTCTGCCTATTGAAAACCCGAAACCGGATGTCGCCCTAAAAACGGAATATTGAGTTAAAAATGATGAATACATTCATGACGTTTTCTCGCTTTATTCGACAACCCCATCGACACGAATACTGTTAATGGTGATAGGTAGCTGAAATGTTAGATTTACTATCCAGCCTTCAAATGTCAACATTTCAACTACGTCCCCTATTTCTGTCCCACACCACTTTTTCAGAAACCGTTTTCAGGTCCGATCGATCGCTATGGAAATCGATGTTGAAATTATTTTGAAACAAAGTGAATCAAATAAAAAAAATGACAACATCCCTATCAATCAATGACCAAAGCAACCCGGTCGCTTACCCGAAAATGAGAAAATAGATATTCATTGACA
>JANQLH010000127.1 GCA_028280735.1 SAR324 cluster bacterium
GCAATTCATTGTTGTTCTATCGGAAAACACCTTAGAATGTAGGATGGGTAACTTGTTACCCATCAACTGGATCAAAAGGACTTGTAATCTCATTCCGCCTGATGGGTAACGGAGTTACCCATCCTACGGTTCATGGAAAAATCATAGATTTTTTCATTACGACACAGTCTGTTGACCCATAAGCGCTAAGGTGTTTTCCGCTATAACAACAATGAATAGCGCTGAACGCTGAAAGCGTTCACTAAATTAGCCTAGGGTGACGTTCGCAAGCTCACTTACCCTAGGCTGTTATAATCTTCCCTTACAGGGAAGTGTGTAATCTTGTATTGTCAATTTAACGCTTATAGGGTCGAGCCCGGAAAGACAAAGCTTCAAAATCATCGCATGACATTTAAACTGTTTAATTATAACACAGTCTGCAAGCCCGGAATGACTAATAAAAACACTTTTTTGGAGCGGACTCAATGCTTAATCCGGAAAGCTTCCCTTTCACATGTCGAAAATCCGAGTGTTAAAATTCCAAAATAAATCTAAAATCTAAAATCATAAATCGTAAATCAAACATGCAGTCAGTTCATAAACTTCATGATTTCCTCGTCGGAGATATAGGCTCCCTGGAGGCGGATACCGTCTTTGATTTCGGGGGAGATGTAGATCATGTCACCTTTACCAAGGAGTTTCTCCGCGCCCGTGCGATCGATGATGATTTTGGAGTTGATGGCTGAGGAGACGGACAGGGCGATTTTCCCCGGCACGTTGGCTTTGATAAGTCCGCTGATAACTTCAGCAGAGGGTCGTTGGGTCGCAAGAATCAGGTGGATTCCACAGGCCCTGGCTTTTTGGGCTATGCGAATGATGTTGTCTCCAATATCCGATTTGTCCGCCATAACCAGGTCTGCAAATTCATCAATAACTGCGATGATATAAGGCATTTTTTTATCTGCCCTGACAGACTTGTTGTAAAAGGCGATGTTGGAGGTGTTATCCTTTTCCAGTATGTCATACCGCTTTTCCATCTCTCCCACCAATGTTCGGAGGGCGACTGATGCCACCTCGATATCGGTGATGACTTTGTGAGCCATGAATGGGGAGGCGTTAAAAATCCCAAAATCCACTCGTTTGGGATCTACCAGGACAAGCCGGACATCGTTCGGTGTCAGGTTATACATGATGGAAGCCAACAGGGTTTTTACCAGGATACTTTTTCCGGAGCCTGTCGTTCCTGCAATCAGCATATGAGGCAGTTCAGCGAGATCAAAGCTAAATGTTTCATAGGATGCGTTTACCCCGAGGACCACGGGAAGCTTTGCTTCCTTGTCTTCTGCCGTTTCCAACAGTCTTCTGAAAAAAACAGTCCGTCGTTTGGCCATGGGGGCTTCGATACAAAGGGCACCCTGGGTATTGAAGGTAATCAGGACTTTGCTTTTTAATGCGAGTGAGAGATCGTCTTCCAGCTTTTTAATCTGGGAGAGTTTCACCCCTTTTCCCGGGGTGATCTCGTATTGTTCAACAGACGGGCCGCCGATGACACTTCCCATTTTCACTGAAACACCAAGTGAGGCAAACACATCCTTGATTTTGTCCTTTTTTTCACCATAACTCACCGAATCGGCAGGCTGTTTCTCAAAATCAGTGATTTCAGGCTTTTTAAAGCGCTTGCGGTACGGTTTTAAATTGAGGTCGATGCTTTCGCTTGCTTTTGGTTCTTCCTGTTTGACAGCAATAGTTTTCTCTTTAACAGCTTTGGCAGGTTTTAGATCCAATTCCTCTTCCTCTAGTTCTTCCTCTTCTTCCTCGGGATCTTCCACAACCGGTTTTGGTTTTTTTCTAGGTGGTTTTTTCTTCTTTGGTTTGAACTTGGATAAATCGATTCCCGATTTGTATACAAGCAGGAAACAGCCTCCAGCGAGGGAAAGAATTTCTAGCAAACGGACTCCTGCTTGACCGATAAGAACCTTGAAAGTGGCATCAACAAATCGATTGATAAGGTTTTTTGCGGGAAATAGCTCGGTTATATAAGCATTATCGATCCAAATAGCCACCGGAAACAGAATCAGCAGGATGCCGCTTATGCGCAGCTGCAGTTTATCGGAAAATATTACGGTAACGGCGCATGTGAACAGAAAATAGCTGAATAAAAAAGCTCCATGACCTAAAACGGGAATCAGAAAATAACTGTAGAAGGTTTGTCCGATCAATCCTGTGTCACTGGGCATTCTGATGGTAAGCATGGAAAAAATACCGATCAGGATGCAAAAAAAGCTGATCGCAATTCTGGCAGGAGATTTGGTTAGCATTGATAATCCTTTGATCTAGGAAGGTTCCCGGTATGGAACAATCAACAAAAACAGTTTATTCACAGTAAACAAGTAACCTGAATCGGTCAACAGGAGCTGAGTTGCAGGCGTGCTGAAACACTTCACGTGCGGAGGAAACATCCCACCGGTTTTATTGGCAGGATGTTTGTTCGGTTATTTGCTGTTGAAATAAGCGATGATATGAGGTTCGATCTGGGCCGGTTTCATGGCGTATCGTCTTAGGATCTGTTCAACCCGGCCTTGGGAATAAAGGAGAATAAACGCTTTGTTAAATCGATTGATCAGGTTCTTGTCAGTGTATTGTTTGGAAAAACCAATGAAATAGTTCAATTTCCGTTGAGCGCCAGCATATCGAAGGTTACTCAGCTTATGCTTCCTGATGATATCATTTCCCACATCACGGTTTGAAAACACGGAATTCAAGGTTCTTTCCTGTGAATTCAGGTTCTGAAAAATGGCAATATCATCCGGCTGCATGTCGATATCAATGGGTGTCATGGTTTTATCCTTCTGCATTTTATCACGCACTTTTTCAAGAGAACGCGCCGTGTTGGAGGGGCCATAGACACCAATACGATATCCGGACAGATCCCTGACTTCAGAGTAATTCAGTGAATTTCCCTTGGGTACGAAGAAACCATATTCCGTTTGCAGAATCTGGGGGCTGAAATAAAGCCAATTGGATCGTCCTCTGTTCCATCCGATAACAAACATGGCATTGGCTTTTCCTTCCCTGACTTCCTGTTGGGCTTCCTTCCAAACACCCAGTTTGAAAGTGCAGGTGGCATTGATTTGACGACAAACTGCCCGAATAATGTCTGAAGCCGGTCCGGATACCTTGCCGTCGGAAAGATAGCTGAATGGGGAAAAATCCTGGGTATTAAATCTTAAATCTGCCGCAAACAGGGGAGATGCAACCAAAAACGACAGGATAATGCAGAGGGTAATTCTTTTTTTCATAGCAAGACCTCTATACATGGGGCCTCTTCAACAGAGGAATAATAGAAATTCTGCAACATTCCGCCAGGCTTTTTTGGGACAGGTCTAACCTTATGTGGGTTTACTTTACCCGGCCGAATGATGAGAACAGAGAGAGTTTCATACTGAAGAGACCCCCGTTTTTCAACGGTTAGCGCTACCTAAATCCACGTAAGCAGTGCTTCACATTCTAAAACAGAAACTAAGTCTAAAATCAACAGGCAATGATTTGATATCTTTGAAATAATTAAAATAATAAATATCTTAAATATAACGTTGATTTAATGACCTAATGTCAGAACCGAAAATCGTTAAACCTTTATCCAGTCTTGTGCTGGATAGCGAGTTCAGTTTGAAGATTGACCTGCTGTCTGCCGTCAGCTTTCAGCATGAAGTATTGAACATTCAATAAATAACTGGCTGAGAGCTGAATGCTGAAAGCACTGAAGCTCGAAGTATCAATCTACCCTTAAAGCTTTTATTGGTATGGATTAAACTGGTTTTCTTTCAAACACTCGTTAGTTTAGATTGAAGGATGAAGAAGGTATTCGCAATATCCGCCGGGGTCGCAGTATTCGGTTTTTGATAATCACAAAGCATCCGGTTGACATAGCTGTTTTGGAAAAAACAACGGTTAAAGGGGGCTATATTTCAAGACCGGCAGGGTGGTGGAGTGGAGAATATCACACGATAGGATTCTTTTCTTGTTTAACCTGGCAGTTCTCTTTGCTGGCCAGGTATTTAAAGATGGGCAAAATACTGCCCATCTTTGCAATACTTAGGCAGCATCTCCCAGAATCGCTTTCAAATCCTCATCAGCAGTTTTGATAGGCATGATGTTAAAGTTTTCAACCAACACTTTCAGAACGTTTTCCGAAATAAATGCCGGCAAGGTCGGTCCCAGGCGAATGTTCTTGATACCCAGGTGGAGCAGTGACAGCAGTATCACTACAGCCTTTTGCTCATACCAGGACAATACCATGGAAAGAGGCAGATCGTTCACACCGCACTCAAAGGCTCCGGCCAGGGCTTCTGCTATCTTAACGGCAGAATATGCATCGTTACACTGCCCTATATCCAGCAGTCTTGGAATACCACCGATGTCACCAAGATCCTGGTCAAAGAAACGGAACTTACCGCAGGCAAGAGTCAGTACCACAGTGTCTTTCGGTGTTTTTTCCACAAATTCGGTGTAGTAGTTACGACCGGGCTTTGCACCATCGCAGCCGCCAACCAGGAAGAAATGCCTGATTGCACCACCTTTTACTGCGTCAATCACCTTGTCGGCGACTCCAAGGACAGCGTTCCGACCAAAACCGGTCGTTACGGACTTAGTTTCAATGGTCTCCTTGAAACCATCCATGGATAATGCCTTGTTGATCACCGGACTGAAATCCTTATCCGCAACATGGGTAACTCCCGGCCAGCCAACCAGTCCCGTTGTAAAGATATTATCCAGATAGCTTTCCACCGGCTTCTGGATGCAATTGGTGGTCATCAGTATGGCACCCGGAAACTCGGCAAATTCTTTTTTCTGATTCTGCCAAGCGGTTCCGTAGTGTCCATAGAAATGCGGATACTTCTTCAGTTCCGGGTAGCCGTGGCAGGGCAGCATTTCACCATGGGTATAGATGTTGATTCCTTTTCCTTCGGTTTGCTGGAGAAGCGCGTCAAGGTCTTTCAGGTCGTGACCTGACACCAGGATAGCTTTCCCCTCTTTAGGTCCGAGGGGAACTGATGTTGGCACAGGCTGACCATATGTTCCCGTGTTTCCGGCATCGAGAAGTTCCATGGCGGTCAGGTTGATTTCGCCACATTTGAGAACCAATCCAACCAGTTCATCCACACCCAGGCTGTCATCAAGGGTTGCGGCCATGGCTTCATGAATAAACCGGAAGACCTTTCCATCTGTCTGGCCGAGAATTTGTGCATGATCCGTATATGCTGCCAGTCCTTTTACCCCATATATCAGCAGCTGCTGGAGAGACAGAATATCGGGATCAGCATCCGGATTGGATTGAATGCCGTAACGTTCACCTTGGGCTACCATTCCGGCCAAGGTATTCTCGGGTGTGAAGGTAGCTGCGTCATGTCGGATGTTTGTATCCGATCCTGTGGTAACTAAAGATTTCTTAAGCTTTTCCCTTGTTTCCACACACTCGTTGATCAGAACTTCAAATCTGGCTGCATCAAAATCCACGTTGGTGACCGTTGCAAAAATCGCCTCGCAGGTAAACCGGTTGATCTCAAAGTTTACGTTACCGGATTTCCAAGCTTCAGCTGCAAACAATGACAATCCTTTAACAGCATAAATAAGAAGATCCTGCAGTGCTGCCACATCCGGGGTTTTTCCACAAACACCCTGCTTAACACAAGCCTCACAACTGGCAGTTTGTTCACATTGATAGCAAAACATAGTTTAATACTCCGATTAAAGGTTGGGGATACGGAACAATTGAGTTGTTTTCTGGATACTATTTCCGCATGGTTAGCAACGACTTGGTTTGACTTAAGTCAAAAAAGGATTTTTAGTACCTGAAGGGAACATCACTAATCCCTCATCCGCCTTGTGCCGGATGTCGGAGTTCAGCCTGAAGTCAACCGAGCTGTCAATCGTCAGCTTTTGACAGCACAATTACAAGCAGAGACCGGCTGAATACGCAAAACCTCGAAGTACCAAACTACCCCTAAAACGTTTATTGGTAAAGCTTAAATTGGTTTTTGATCAGTCACCGTTAGAAGAAAAAAACCAAGTTGGATTCCTATCACGAATTAGGTAACCGATTGTATTTTTTTAATATTTGTCTTACTTGGCAGGTAAGCGTTGATGATTCAATTTTGCACAAAAACTATTTTTGTTGATGTCGTTTCTACAAACAAATACAATGGTTACAAACTTTCTTATAATTCAGCAGCTTTTGCGCAAGATTAAAGCAATGGTCCTCTTCCGTGAGCTTAAGCAACAATGACAATGGCAAATGAAGTAATACTCATCGTGGATGATGATGTTCTAATGAGCGATACACTGGGGGCGATATTGAGGGAAAAAGGGTTCTCCACCATTGTTGCCGTGTCCGGCAGTGAGGCAATGAATTTGGACAGTTCATTGGTGCCGGAGGTCGCATTGATAGACTTGAAGCTAAGCGATATGTCCGGACTGGATGTAATCAGGGAGTTAAAACAATCGTTTCGGCACCTGGAGTTCATTGTCATTACCGGTTATTCGACAAGTGAATCTGCCATTGAGGCCATGAACCTGGGTGCTTACGGCTATATTGAAAAACCGTATAACTTGAACCATTTGTTGCAAATGATTCAAAAGGCTCTCGAAAAAAGGAAAAACGAATTAGCCCTGGTTGAGAGTGAAAGTCGGTTCAGGCAACTGGTTGAAAAAGCGCCTGTCGGTATTCTTGCCATTGATGTGAAAGGCTCGCTCATGCAGTATAACCAAAAATCCCTGGAGATATTCGATTTTGAGCCCGATTCCCTGGTTCAAGGATTGAATGTTTTTAATTTTCTTCCATTTATACAATCAGGAATAACAGGGGATCTCAAGCAGTGTATTTACGAGGGCAGGGCAGCAATTTACGAACACCGGTATCAATCGGAAAAAGGTGCGGAAAAAACAATCAGGTGTAATCTTTCACCAAGATTGGAAGCTGATGGATCGGTATACGGAGCACTGGGCATTTTTGAAGACGTGTCCGGTCTCAAGCAATTGGAATCACACTTAAAGCAGGTAATGAAAATTGAATCGATCGGAATGCTGGCGGGAGGGATAGCCCATGATTTTAACAACATTCTGTCAGCCATTATAGGATTTTCGGAACTGGCATTAAATACTGCATGCGACATGAGGCAGGAACAGAACTTAAACGAGGTTTTGAAAGCCGGTAGTCGCGCAAAGAACCTCGTCAAACAGATATTGACTGTGAGCAGGCAGGGAAAAACAGAGAAGCATCCAATCGAAATTGGTCTGATCCTGAAGGATGTGATTTCGTTTCTCAGGGCTTCACTCCCTGCAACAATTGAAATGAAGTATGAGACCTCCGGCGAAGACATTCAGATATTCGGAAACTCATCACAAGTCCACCAGTTATTGCTGAATCTTTGTATCAATGCCGGCCAGGCCATGGAAAAAAGTGGCGGTGTGCTTAAGATCAGGGTTAAGAAAACCAAGCTTGATCATGATATCATCGGCAATAACTTGCTGCCCGTATCGGGCCGGTTTGTAAATATTTCAATCATCGATAACGGAACTGGTATTACCCCATCGGCGTTGGAAAAAATATTTGAACCCTACTACACAACCAAAAAGAAAGGTGAAGGCACGGGACTCGGACTTGCAGTGGTCGACAGTATTGTTAAAGCCCATGAAGGTTTTATTGATGTTACTACTACCATTGGTCGGGGCAGCGCATTTGAGGTTTACCTTCCGGTTGTTGATCAACCTGCTGATAATATTGATGAGATAGTTCCAAAAAAGCAAGTCGGCAAGGGGACTATCCTTTTGGTGGATGATGAAGAAGCTATTGTTAACTTGTATACCCAGGTTTTTGAGTCCCTGGGGTATTATGTTGAAGGCTTGACAAACAGTCAGGAGGCTTTACGGCTGTTTCAAACACAACCGGATTTTTATGACATTATGATTACGGATATGACCATGCCTAAAATGACTGGTGATGAACTGGCAAAGGAAATTCTCGGCACTCGTCCGCAGTTTCCGATTATCTTATGTACCGGATTCAGCAAAAACATAAGCCGCGAAAAAGCCCATAAAATCGGAATCAGGAGGTATCTGGAAAAACCCGTAGAAGGTGCAACCCTGGCTGCAATCGTACACGAAATCTTAAATACTCCGCTTTAAACCAATGAAGGTCCTGATAATTGACGATGATACTGCATTATGCAGGCTTTTATACCAGGTAGCCCAAGGTGCTGATCATCAGGCAGATTATGGAACCACATTAAAAGAAGGGTTGAGAAAAGCAGACAGGGATAATATCGATTTGGTGTTTCTAGACGTGGCATTACCCGATGCTGATGGCCTTTCATCTATCCCCGAAATAAAGAAAACCCCCGGGGCACCGGAAGTAATTATTATAACCGGTGCAGGATCACCCAAAGGAGCCGAACTGGCCATCGAAAACGGGGCCTGGGGCTATGTGGAAAAACCTTTTTCAACAAAAACCATCACTTTGGAGTTGTTAAAGGTGCAGCAATACAGAAACGAAAAACTGCAAACCAAGACACCGGTTTTTTTGGACAGGGATGGAATCATCGGTGAAAGCGAAGCAATGGTTTCCTGCTTGAAGATGGTAGCCTCAGCAGCGAAGAATGATGCAAATGTTTTTATATCCGGTGAGACAGGCACGGGAAAAGAATTAATTGCCAGAGCCATCCACAATAACAGCAAGCGCGGAAAATCGGAGTTTGTGGTTGTGGATTGCAGTTCCCTGACCGAAACAGTTCTTGAGAGTACGCTTTTCGGTCACATCAAAGGAGCTTTCACCGGGGCTGTAAAGGACAAACAAGGGCTGGTTTTAAAAGCACATGGCGGTACTCTGTTTCTTGATGAATTAGGTGAATTGCCGTTGACTGCCCAGAGCTCCTTCCTTCGGGTTTTGCAGGATCACATCGTCAGACCTGTTGGAGCAACAAAAGGGCAGTATAGCAATTTCAGGTTAATAGCCGCTACAAATCGGAATCTTGACCAGATGACTAAAGAAGGGCAGTTCAGGGAGGATCTGCTGTATCGTGTTAAAACGTTTCCGATTGATATTCCGCCTTTAAGAAACAGAAAATCTGATATCAAAGAAATAGTCATTCATACGGTGAACAGCTATTGCGAAAGGTACAATCATGCTATCAAGGGGTTTTCTTCCGATTTTTTTGATGTATTGCGTAATTACGAGTGGCCGGGCAATGTGCGGGAGCTTATAAACGCAATCGAAAGGGCGGTGGCAATTTCGGGAAATGAAGCAACGCTGTTTCCGGTGCATTTGCCTGTAGTGATCAGAACGTTTTTGGCCCAGTCCAAGTTGAGGAAATTCAACGGAGCCTTGTCCGAATGCAACGTGCCTTCGCAGGATTCCCTTCAGCTGCCTTCCCTGGAAGAAGCAACAATTCGAATGGAAGAACAGTATTTCAAACAACTGGTAACCGTAACCGATTACAATATCAAAAAAGCGTGTGATGTTTCCGGACTGTCGAGATCCAAACTGTACCAGCGCCTGAAGAAGTATGGTATCAGAAGGGAATGATATGTTCGCTTTGACCGTTTCCGCTAGTTGTTTAAAACCTCGCTGATGCATTTTAAAAGATCATCTCGAAATATGGGTTTCATGATAAAGGAGTCGATTCCAAGAGATTTTGCTTTCTCTTCGTTCATCTTATCACTATAGCCTGTACAGATTATTACCGGTATGTTCTCCCGCGTTTTTTTTGCTTCGATAGCCAGTTTGTCACCTGTCAGGCTAGGCATAGTCATATCCGTAAAAATCAAGTCAACGTCATCGGGATGTGCCTGAAAGAACTCAAGGGCCTGCTTGCTGTCGATAAATCCTGTCACTTTATATCCAAGGTTGGTCAAGTTTTGTTTATGGGCTTCCACAACATGGGGTTCATCGTCGACCAACAAAATATGTTCGCTTTTATTCGTAGATATGGACTTCAGAGGATTTAAGGTGGAAGGTTTTCGATCCACCTGCGGAAAATAGATGTGAAATACTGTTCCCATTTCGGGTTTGCTGATCACATTAATCTTACCTTTATGGTTTTTGATGATTCCGTGCACAACGGAAAGTCCCAATCCCGAGCCTTCATCAACATCTTTGGTCGTGAAATAAGGGTCGAAAATTCTTTCGAGATGATCTTCCGCAATACCAGACCCTGTATCTGCAACGGTCAGTTTTAGATAACCAAGATGGTCATCTGGAGGGATGTCTTCTTTACCGTTGTCAATTTCATCAGTCTTTTCCAGTTTGACTGTCAGGGTCCCTCCGGATTCTTTCATTGCATGGGCGGCATTGTTGCAGAGGTTCATCAAAACCTGGTGAACCTGGGTCGGATCGGCCATCACAGTCCCCAGGTTACTCTGAATGTTCTGAACGATATCAATTGAAGTTGGCGTGCTTGCCCTGACCAATCTGAGCACTTCCTTGATAATCCCTGAAATATCCATTGGGCACAGTACTTCGTCATCCTGACGACTAAATGTCAGGATTTGTTTGACCAATCCGGCTCCACGGAATGCTACTTGGCATAGGGTATTTAAATTATGATGGAGTTTGGTTTCGGGCTGGGCGAACTTAAATGAAGCTTGTGAAAAACCAATTATGGCATGGAGAATATTGTTAAAATCGTGGGCAATTCCCCCCGCCATGGTTCCGATTGCTTCCATTTTTTGAGCATGCCTGCGTTGTTTTTCCCTTTTTTGTTTCTCTTCGGTTGCTGTTTTTATTTTAGTGATATCCTTTATGTAACCTATAACCCTGAGTTTTTGTTTGACGGTTTTATCAACAAGAAAGCGGTTATCTTCCACATAGATGTAGGTTCCATTCTTTTTCATAACCCTGTATTCCAATTGATTCACCTTTCCTGTATTGACCAGCTCGTCATTTGCAGAATTATACAGTTCTTTGTCATTCCTGTGGATTAAGGCAAACCAATCATGAATATACTTGGTATGCACATTGTTTTTAAAACCAAGCACTTCTTCAAAATTCTCACTAAAAATAATTTCATTGGATTCGGTATCCCAATCGTATATCAAGTTTCCACTGGATTTCATGAGGGCATCGTAGCGACCTTTCCATATTGAAAGTTCTACTTTGGCTTCGACACGTTTTGTGATATCCACCATAGTGCAGACAAAGCACTTCTTGTTTTCCAGAAACTCATTTTCTAGTTTTTTGGTATTACTTAAAACTGTGATGACTTTTTGATCGGCGGCACATAAATTCAACTCAAAGTCCTGCATGGAACTCTTGGTAATCAATCCGTTTATTAGCTCATTTTTCATTCTGCTTCCCCGAATTAATCCCGAGAAGTCGGTGTCAATCAGATCTTTTTTGCTGTATTTAAGCAGGTTTTCACCGGCGGTGTTGATTTCGAGAATCCTGAGAGATTCATTGAGAATCAAAATCGGGAAGACAGATTCATTGAAAATCGCTTGATACTTTAGTTGGCTCTCTTTGTTGTTTTTTTCTGCTTCTTTTCTGGATATAACCTGCCTGATCAGCACTTGCAGCCGGTAAAGATCCATTGGTTTGGTCTCGTAGGACAGAATTTGATTCAACCCGACGATGTCGATGGCACTTTCAAGTGAAGCATGCCCTGTTATGATTATATACTCTGTTTCGGGGGTCACTTCTATCATATCTTTGATGAGTACATGGCCTTCCGTGTCCGGTAATTGTATGTCTACCAGGGCCAGATCGAAGGTGTGCTCATGAACGATCTGCATGGCCTCCTTCCCGGAAAAGGCGACGTATGTTGTATACCCGATTTCCACAAGCAATTCCTGAAGGGTGTTGGCCAGGGGTTCATTATCATCAATAATCAGGATTTTTGTTTCTTCGCACATGACTAACTCTCATTGGTATTGTCAGGTAATTCATTTTCTGCAGTTACCTCTATTTCATGTGCTGTTCCAAAAAAAAGCATGAAATCGTTTCAAATAGCAGACTGAAAAAACAGGGAAAACAAATAAAGGTGTCCGACATTATCAGGTGTAAAACAAATTTTGTCCGTATATTAGGACAATTCCAGGTTTATAGACTGTGTCGTAATGAAAAAATCTATGATTTTTCCAAGAACCGTAGGATGGGTAACGTAGTTACCCATCGGGTGAGATGTGATCAAAAGCCATATATTTAAAGAGTTGATGGGTAACAAGTTACCCATCCTACATTCTGCGTACGATTTCAGTATGTTGCATGATAGGTTCCGGCTCAAGCCCCATGAGCGCTAAGTTGATAGTACAAAATCACAAGCTTCCCTGTAAGGGAAGA
>JANQLH010000128.1 GCA_028280735.1 SAR324 cluster bacterium
CCGTGGTAGCAGGTGATGACGGTAACTTCACCGTCAATGCCCCTGCCAGCCAACCAGCTGGTCTCCCTTTCACAATCGACCTGAACTACACCCTTACAGGTTCTGTCGCAGGTGATAGATTCTACGGAATTTTTGACTTGGGAACAGATTCCGGAAACCCCGGAAACCTGGGAATCGTTAATGTTGATTTGATAAGGAATTAATCAAATTACAACATCCCCTGGAGAATTCCGGGGGAGATGATAATAAAAAAAGGGGACTCTTATAGAAAATTATAAGAGTCCCCTTTTTCTTTTTTTGTAAAGAGTTTTAGGCTTCACACAACGCCTGATGCAGTACTTTCTGTGCCTCGATAAATTCCTTTCTTTCCACAATAAACTGCATGTTAGTCTGTCTCGATGTCTGAGAAACGGCAAGTATGTTTATACCCTGTTTTGCCATAGCACCGGCGGCCATAGCTAAAATCCCGGGTTTGGCGATATTTGAACCGATGGCACAAACAATAGCCACCGGGGTGGAAGTAACCGTTTCAAATTGCGATTTTAAGGACTTCAGCAGCGCTTTCGAATACTCCTTATCCTTGATCAGCACTTCGATAGTATTGGCATTGGTCATTTTACAAATAAAGGATACTTTGTGGTCTGCCAGCACTTTCATTATCCGCAGATCGAATCCTACTTCTCCCACCATTCTTGTGTCATGGATTCCCAGCGAGGTCATCTTATTCGAACCGGTGATAATCTCAATTTGCGATTCAGGGCAAATATAGTTTTTTGTTATCAGCGTCCCCTTGTGTTCCGGTTCAAAAGCGTTTTTGACTCGAATGGGTATTCCGGCAATTTCCAGAGCCTTGGAAGCCTTAGGATGGATTGCCTCCATATCTACATCTGCCAACTGATCCGCCACATCAAAATTTGTTTTGCAGACAGGTTTTACTCTATCCACTCCCAGAATTTCCGGATCTCCTGAACACAAATGAAATTCTTTATGGATAACCGCTTCTTCGGCCTTTAAAGCGACGGCTATCTTGGAAAAGGTCACTTCCGAATATCCTCGATCGAATTCTCTCATGATCCCTTCGGTTCCTTTTGTATAACCGGTTACAAAACAAATCACTTTGGATGGGTCGATCGATTCAAAAGCTGTTCTGATTCGTTCGTCAATGGTGTACTGGTGTCCGTCTTCCCATCCGCTTAAATCAATAAATTTGGCATCATATCCGTTATTCAATAGAATATTCGTTGAATTGAAAGCACTATGCATTTCACCGAGGGACGCCAGCAACTCACGAGCTGAAAGAAGGAGTTCATGCCTGTTTACATAACCTGAAGCCAACACGGCCTGCATACTTTCCAAAATCTTTATGGCCCTGTCTATGCGGCCTGAAATGAATTCGTTAGCTATTGTTGTATCCAAACCAAATGGTTCGAATCGCTTGTTTATTCGGAAAAGCTTTTTTTTGAGCGAGTTCAAAGCCTTGGAATAGTCACCATGGCTTTCAAATAGCTTGTAGATTCCCGTTTCACCGGACTTTTTGTGCTCCAGGAGATCGTTTGTAATTCCGCCATAAGCTGAAACCACAAATATCCTGTTGTACACATCGTCTTTATCTTTCAGGATAATGTTTTCAACGATCTCATTGAAAACTGACATCGAAGTGCCACCGATTTTTTCGACTCGAAATTGCCTGTTTCCTTCCATTTTTTAGTTTGTCTCGGATCTTCAATTCTCAACTGTTTTGTAACTGATTATCTTTTAAGTGTTAGTACATCGCCCGGATATTGGTCAATTATTGAAATGAGCGTGATAATCTCTCTCAATTCAGGTTTACACAAAAAAGCTATTAGCTGTTAGCAATTAGCTTTAATTCGACTCGCTTCGCTCCGTTTGATTGAATGGCAATATAAACGCACCGAAGGTGCTCAATTAAAGCTAAAAGCCAAGCACTAAATGCAAAATGCGTTACTTAAGCTAAGCTTTTATTGCCTTGCGGATATTATAGGCAAGATTCACAAACTCAGGTGTGTACTCGATATCCTCAGTGCGAGGCCTGGGCAGGTCGATTTTGAATTCCTTGTAAACAGAAGCAGGCCGGGGAGTAAGAACCAGGACCCTGTCGGCCAGCAATACTGATTCCCGGATGTTATGAGTCACCATGATAGCGGTGATATTCTGGTTTCTCCAGAGACTGAGCAACTCCAGGTTTAGTTGCTCCCTGGTAAAGGAGTCCAAAGCTCCAAAGGGTTCATCCAGTAATAAAATCCTGGGATTTCTTACTAAAGCCCTGGCAACTGCCACTCTTTGCTCCATACCCCCTGAAAGTGCTTTTGGATAAGCCTCGGCAAAATCGGACAAACCTACTTTTAACAAATAGCTGATGGCTCGTTCCCTCGCTTCCTTTTCACCAACGCCCTCAATCTGAAGAGGTAGTAAGATATTATCCAACACGGTTCTCCAAGGCATCAGATTCGGCTTTTGGAAAACAACGCTGATGTCTTGGTGTGGCCGGGTTAATGACTTTCCTTCAAGCAACACGGTGCCCAGGGACTTGGATAACAATCCGGCCAATAACTGCAAGATGGTTGTCTTCCCACAGCCCGATGGTCCCACAATACAAAGGAACTCTCCTTTATAAACAGAAAAATTTATATTGTTAACCGCTGGGAGCTGTCCATTTGTTCCATCATATGATTTCCCAAGGTTTTTTGCTTCAAGAATAGGGAATGTTTCTGTTTCCACCTTATTTCTCGATAAAACGATTCGTATACAGCTTGTCAACCATCACCGGGCGATTCAATAAACCGGTTTTCTGCATAAAAATTACTGATTCTTCCCAGGATTTTTTTGTGGAAACTCCCATGGTTTTACTTTGCCACAATAATGAGGAAGCCTTGAGTACTTCGAACTGAATCGGGGCATCCTTGTCGCTCAACTCCGGAATAAAAAGTCTTGATATTTCAAAAGCTTTTTCAGGATTGGCAATCGCATAATTCAGACCTTTAATGGTCGCTGACACCATACCTTTAACCATATCCGGGTTTTCCCTGATCAATTTTTCTCCAACCAGCAATCCATTGGAGACCAGATCGATATAATCAGAGACTTCTATGACGTCAACCTCTATTCCTTCACCTCGGAGTTGGATTGGCTCATTGACAATGTAGACGATGGCTGAGTCCACAATGTCTTGCTGAACAGCACTGGACTGCGTAAAACCGATCTGTTTAACCGTTATCTTGGTCTCGTCAACCCCTGATGCAAACAACAAGGCTTTCCAACCCACGTAGCTGGCACCGAAAAATCCGGGGATACCGACACTTTTCCCAACCAGGTCTTTGACCGATTTAATATTCTTGGATTTTGGCGCCATCAGTGCCACAGGAAATCGTTGGTGCCATTTCATTACATAAACAATCGGTATCCCCTGGGATCTCGCTAAAATGACCTGATCACCACTCCCTAAGGCGAACTCTCGTTCCCCCTGGGCAGCCAGGGCTACAAAATCATTTTCAAATCCATATTCCACCTCAACCTTTAGCCCCTGTTCGGCATAAAAACCCATCTTTTGAGCCACATAGACAGGAGCAAACTGGACATTCGGGATAAAGCTCATTCCAAATCGGACTGTCTTCAAGTTAGTGTCTGCCGCCAACAAAGCAGTTGTCGAATAGATAAGCAGCAAGATACCAACCATCGCAATGATTTTTTTGGATTTCATATTCAAAACCTTATGATGTTAAGTTCAATAATCAATTTGTAGGCTAACCTTTCAGACTGTGTCACAATTAAACAATTTGTATATCGTTCTATGATTTTGAAGCTTTGTCATTCCGATCGATGCTGCAAGCTTCGCATCCCATGACCCGGAATCCATCATCTAACATGCTGAAAACATAAGTAGACCCGGGTCAACAGACTGTGCCACAATCGTAAAATTTATGGTTTTTACATTGCGACACAGAATGTAGGATGGGTAACTTGTTACCCATCAACTCTTTATATATGGCTTTTGATCACATTCCACCCGATGGGTAACGGAGTTACCCATCCTACGGTTCTTGGAAAAATCATAGATTTTTATATTACGACACAGTCTGCAAGCCCGGAATGACAAA
>JANQLH010000136.1 GCA_028280735.1 SAR324 cluster bacterium
TGTTTAAAGCTCTGATCTTTGGCACGCTGGACCAGCTCAAATCCTTGCTGGGCGATGATGTCCTGCAAACAGTCAAAGACGCTATTGATGGTACTGTAAGCGAGTTTCTGTCTAAAGCCCTGCAGATTGACCCGGATTCTCTGCTACATGAGGAACAAGCTGTGAAGGCCGGTGTCCTCTAATGTTAAAAAACCCTAAAATGTGAGTCAGGTATTGGGACTTCGTAGCCAGTTTAAAAGCGAACAACGTCTGCATCCCTCGTAGAAGCTTGTGCAACTGTCATCGTGAATTTGAATTAGTCCCTGGCCATACCCCAGACTGTGCTTCATTTTATAGATGTCGTTACCATTAAACAATCGATTTTCCATGAATCGAATTTTTCTGTTTTTTCCTTCCCCGGGTAAAATCAACAACAGCTGGAATAAAGTCTTTTCCAATTGTTTTTCATTATGAAATCTTGCCCAAGCCAGAAAAAAAGGGATAATGCTGTTGACCAAAATCACCAACTGTTTTTGTCTGCCTATAAATCGTGAGTGCTGCTTTGGAACTGCTTTTCCAAGAGGAGGATTGAAATGGGAGAAAGCATCCCAACTAGGTTGTGGAAACATGTTATCAAGTGCTTTCAGAATTTCTGACTTGCTTTTTTTGGAGCGAATCGTTGTCTTGCAATTATTTAAAAACCTTAACCATGTTCCAAGCAAACCCCTGAATTGCACGGATTGCAGATGATAATGCAGCCCAATTAGCCTCCTGACTGGGTGGTTGTAAGGCCGATAAGGTGTTTGGGTGTCCTTATGGCTAACATGTTTCCTGCCTCCAAGATCTCTCCACTGTTGTTCCAGAGCAAGCCATTCCCTTCTTAAGTCTTCATGCATATGATTAGTATCTGTTTGGTCGAAGAATTTTAGATACCCAAACCAACGACAGAGAATTTCATTTCTGTTTTGTCGGTGAGGTGATTTAAAATAAGATCTCAAATGCGAATAAGGGTATAGCCGGGAAAGTGCTTCCATTTGTTCCGAATGGGCAGAATACCCAAGGGATTTGCAAATGCTGTTAAACAAAGCATCTTCGACAAGTCCCTGGTTACCGTCTTTCAAAATCTGTAAAAATTGTTGAGATTTTTCCATCAATCTGGCTTCTGCCGCTTGCTGGATAATCGATTTTAACTTTTTCGACGATCTTTCAGTCAACGACAGCCCGCATGCGCCCGGTAATTCTTTAGTGTCCAACTTGCTACTTGATGAAAATGACTTCCAAAATTCGATAAGAAAATCAGATTTCAGGCACAATGAGGGGATGGCTTGTCCAAAGGTGTTGATTGCGGACGATTTGGACTTGTTAACAAACACGTGAAGTATGACTTTATTATAGGAATTGTTGTTGTGATGTGAGTGTTGATGCCAGGCTGATTCGTCAATGTGCAGTTCAATATCGCCAAAATAAGCGGTGTCGCCAATTACAATCCGGCTCTCTTTAAAATCCGGTCCCCAACTATCGTTGAACCAACCGGGAAAAACAACTTTTAAGGGTTGGCCGTCTGTCGTAAAAAGCTTTTCATTTGCAAAACTGTTGGATTTCCAGAGATATTGCAACCATAGTTCATTGATCGCAGTGTTCAGATTCAGATCGATTGAATGCTTAGAAGTTTTCATTTTTGCATTTTCATTGTTTCAGGAAAAATATATTATCTAAATATATAACGCATTAATACGCCAGTGCTGACCAAAAAATGGTTGGCGATCTGACTGTATGTTGATCCTTAGCTTACAAACACACAGATTCTGAATTTACCGCCGAGGGGTTCGTATGCTTAGCAACAAACTTACCATCTTGTTTATTCCGCAGAAGGACGGACACGTTTTCAGATTTGAAATGTCATCTTTTTTTCTGAAGGTCAGTGTACTAATCCTGGTAGTATTTATCGTAATATCGACACTAATTTCAATCGACTATTTTAGAACAAAGAGCTTAAGCGAGGAACAAAGCAAGCTGGAGCGGGCTTTAATGCTCCAGAATGTCAAAATTCAGGAAATCAATAATCAACTCGTGAAAAAACATGAAAGCCTGGAAAGCTTTGAAGAGTTTGATCGAAAACTTCGCTTAATCAGCGGCTTGCAGGAGTCAGCAACAAGAATTCGCTATATAGGTAATTCAAACAATCTGGTCGGTTCAGAAAACGGATCTGAATTTCAGGAATTGAAAGTTCTGGATAAAATGAAAAGTCTGGATTTAAATACCAAACTTCGCGAAATCAGTTTTTTTCAGCTCGGTGCATACCTTCAGGAACGAAAGGATAAGCTGGCAAGGACACCCTCAATTGCTCCAACCCGGGGACATATTTCTTCGCGCTTTGGAAAACGACGTGATCCATTTACAGGTAAAATCAAAAAACATAACGGGTTAGATTTTTCAAACAGGAACTATACTCCGATTTATGCCCCTGCCGACGGAACGGTAGTGAATACTTTTAAAAATGGCAGTTTCGGTGAATTTTTAGTGATTGATCACGGCTATAGTATTACAACCAGGTATGGTCATTTGGCTAAATATGAGGTTCAAGTTGGGCAACGTGTAAAACGAGGAGATTTGATTGCACGAATTGGAAATACAGGGCGTAGTACGGCTCCACATTTACACTATGAGGTTTTGGTCAATGATCAATATGTAGATCCTGAAAAATATTTATTGGAATAAAATCCAATTATTGTCATCGAGTTAACCCAATCTCACCAGCCTTTGTGCTATTTACCACCCCTGGGTATTCGGATTTTTTGACTGCTGAAGTCCTGATCTTGAATCGGCTGTCGCCTTTTCTGCGGATGCCTATTAGTACCAATTTCTTGTTTCTTGAATCCATTGTGTCTCCTATTTTGAAGTGAACAATTGTATTCTTCTTCAGGCAGGGAACATTTGTCAAGAAAAAAGTGAACATAAGTTTATCATTGTTGTCATGAAGGCTGCGTTGATCTATTTTCTTTCTTTCCGTCTCCATTTAAGAAATTGAACGATTAGCAATAAAAAAGCCCAGTAAGAGATCATTGAAAATGGTGACCAGTTGTAGGGAATATCAATTAAAAACAGATCGTTAACCGTGTCGTTAACTGTCAACAGTTTTTCCCAGCATTTTCCAAAGAGGTGCACTAATGTATAAAGCTGATATTCACCAAAAGATATTCCCAAATAAAAAGTGAATAGATTAAACAAGAGTACGACCAGCAAGATAGGTAGAAAAATCAAGCTGATAAAGCTAATGTGAATTAGATTGTTCAATGGAGCCAGCAAGGATCGTTGATCAACGAGTTGTTGAATAATCGGAATGGTGAACAATAACAACCAAAAGCTGACAATAACGGTAGAAGAGGACATTTTGAATACTTTTGGAACAATTGAATCAGCACGACTGGAAATTGGTAATAAAGGTAAAAGAAATAAAATCCCTGCAACAGAAAGAAAGGATAATTGAAAAGACAACTGTCCTAAAACTGCATGGTTTTCTGTTAGTACAATCAGAGCTACCGCACATAGAATTAACCAAGCCGGTTGCCAAAATAAAACATGTTTGACCAGCAACCACCAGGTAAGCATCAAGACTGCCCTTTCTGCGGAAATTGGCATACCGATCATGTCTAGAAACAAGACTATCAATACAATACAGACCACATCACTAACCAAAACCCCATAACCTTTCAATACCCATCTATTTGGAAAAGAAACCAATCTTTGTAAAACAAAGCTGAGCCAAAGGAACAAAATTCCGATATGCATGCCTGATATGGCAAAAATGTGGAATACTCCCAAGCGTTTAAATACTTCTTTCCACTCGTTTGAAAGATTTGAACGGTCGGCTGTTAAAAGAGCTTTAAATACGGCAAGAGTAAAACCATCAAGATAATATTCAGCTTTCGCTTGGATGAATATTAATAATGGGCTGCGCATTAATGTTTTTTCCTGGGAAGTTCGGTTAAATATTCGAAATTGTTTTAACGGGATGATATTTAGACTAAAGGTACCGGTCTCATTAATTCTCACGGATTTTACTTCCAGGGTGTCTCCGGGTCTGAAAAATGTCTTGGGCGGATGAGTTACTTGACTGAGATTCAACCTTATCATCGGCACCTTGCTTTTCAACTTTCCACAAAACAGTGAACATTTGATTAAATCCAACTTTTCAGCTTTATCATGACTGCCACTTTTAACAACCCCAAAGACAGCATCAATTTTCTCCTTACATTCATTCGGCAATTGATTGGTCGACCTGAACCAGGAAGCGTTGAATATCAATAATAGAATGAGAAATAAGATAGATATCACTCTCCAATCAGTAAAAAGGATTCCAACAAGGCAAAGCGACGTTTGACTGACAATAATGACAAACCACCAGGTGGAGAAATCGGAAAAATATAAAAAACAGATAAGTAGTTGGCAAATGAGGAAGAATAAGGGACTGCGAATCCCCGGCAACAGAAAGATACGATTTAAGGCAGGAAAATATGAATTAAGGTAACCATTTGCTTTTGATAGATTTGGATTTTCTGAATTCATTCTGGCAGATAAGGAAGCAAATATTTTCCAACAGTGTTGAGGCTCCTTTGGAGGAATACTTTAGTTGTACATCACATTTGGAAATATAGATCACCAAGTTTTCCAGTTCTTTTGTTGTAAAGTTTTGAACTTGTTTTATCAACTGTTTCCCGATCCATTGATTCATTCCCAGGTTATCAATGATTATTTTTTCAGGAAGTCCTTGGCTACTCATCCAGGATATTTTCAGAGCTTTACGAAACTGGGCTGCAATCAATGCAAAGATACTGATGCTTTCTGCAGAGTGAGTGTTAAGTAGTGTTTTGAGACATTCCAGGGCTGCTTTCAGGTCTTTTTTTAACAGAGAGTCAGTTATTCTAAAAACAGTGAAGTTTTTAGATTGACTTACCGATTGCATCAAAACTTCGGGCAGTACTTTCTGTTCATCAGGCAAAAACATCGCGAGTTTATCCAGCTCCATATCCAGATTTCCGTAGTCAGAACCGGCTATTTCTATCATCAAATCAGCTGCGATGCGGTCCAATACTAATTGCTTTTTTCGAGCTCTTTCCATCACCCAGGTGACCGGGCGGAAATCGTCGTATGCAACGGTCTTTTTTATCTGGTTTGCCTTGGTTTTGACGAGAGAATAAATCTTTTGGTTGATTTCCCGGGTATTTTTAATATCTGCTGTAATCACCAATTCCACCTGGGGCGGCGGAGATGTCAAATATTCGCTAAGCAAGGTAAAAAAGTCGTCGGTCGTGCCAGTATTTGACATGGTTCCGTCTGAAGCTTCCACGAACTCAAGGTCACAATTAAGCTTTTGAGATAAAAACCCTTTAACGGACAAATCTTGAAAACCGGAGCCCTGTTGCTGGAAGACGACCCTGTTTCTCCAGGATTCATCCAAAACAACACGATAGGCATTACCTGGTTCAGCATAAATTGATTGGACTATCTGTTTGCCGTTAATTCGGTAATGAGTTTGCGGAGGAGCAATCAAGGTGTCTGAATCCACCCATTCGCTGTTGCCTGCTACTTCGCACTGAACCAGGTTGATTCTCTCAAGTTCTTTGGACAGGGGCTCTTTTCCTTTTTTTTTGACTACCAGGCTCTGAAGATTCTTAAGATGGACAAGAATCACAGGTGAAAAAAAGGATACAGTCTCGCAAGTGCTTTTGAAATCGCTAATTGAATTTCGATTTTGGTTTTGATCTTTTGAGAAAAAATCTTCAATATCAAAAGTGAAAACAGCCTCTTTTCTATTATCTACGGGGAGCAGTTTGTTGATGAGTTTTTCAACTTCTTCTTCAATTTCAAATGGTTGATTACCATAGATAAAATGTATGTGTTTCATGTAACTACAACGCCGATTGTCTTAGAAAATAAAGGAATCTTTTGAGACTACCTTGTGGATTAGGGCCAAGCTTTTTATCGCGAGCATTGAATGAATGACGAATTAGATGTAGATGATGATTTTTTAAATGTCAGATTTGATCCAAAGTTCAAGCAGATATTCAAAGAAAAAATTGATGCCCTGCAAGGAGAATTTATTGCAGAAGATTATCTTTTGCCCGTTCGCTTTAACGGATCATTCTCGGGTAAAACCCGAAAGTACCTTCATACAATGGTCGGACGTGTTACCAAATCTGCCGGATTAAGCGGGCTTCGGCTGAGAACCACTGACCCTGAAATTGTCTTTTATACGGAAAAAGCCTGGGAAAAAAATAAAAATGACGCCCTGAATTTACCAGCATCAACTATTAACTGGCAAGGAAGCAAACCCATAATTCAAGTTATTACTCCAGCCAAAATTGACTCCTCGGAAACAATCATTAAAACTGTCCGACTGCTTTTCTCTAAATTGTTTGGGACCCTGTTCTTTGAAGAAACGGTACTATCCAGAAAACCCTATCTAACAGATACCGATCAATCGGCTTCGACCTATGATACCAAGGAAAAGACGCACTTCTGCCGCTTACTGGGCCGATATCCTCAACACATTTTGGATCAGATTGTAAAACTGGCTATCAACAAGAAACTGCCTAAAGAAAAACAGGTAGAATCCGGTAAAAATGAATTTTTCAGGTTGTTGGGCGATAACCCGGGGGATCAAAATTCACTTTATCTCGACATGTTGAATACGGTTTTTGCCGAACATCTGACCTCAGCGACAACTGATTCTC
This sequence comes from SAR324 cluster bacterium, assembly GCA_028280735.1. Classification (GTDB taxonomy): domain Bacteria; phylum SAR324; class SAR324; order XYD2-FULL-50-16; family XYD2-FULL-50-16; genus JAHJTV01. The sequence goes on from JANQLH010000136.1 coordinate 6,714, forward strand.
AATCCTTTTTTAAAATTGCCTCCTCCAAAGTTTTTGAAACTCTGCCAAAGCTTGGATTAGTGCTTCCCCATGAATTAAAATATTTTAGTTCATTAAAAGACCGAATGCAGTGGGAGCTTTTTGACGGTATCGCGGATAAGGCTCAATACCTCAAAGGTTGTATTGACGATCTCGTAGAATGTGCTAATTATCTGGAAAGCCTGAAATCAGATGAACTGGAAGATTTTTCGACTTCTGATTATTGGATGAATGTTCTCAATAATAGAATTGTGTATTTAAAACGAAAAGGATTGGTGAAGTTGTTTCTGATTGAGGATTCGCGGCTAACCATCAACCAAAGAAAAGATATGCTGGGGTTTCCTTTATGGGTTTGGCGCCAGCGACTATTTGAAAACTATCCCAAAACTGTTCCATCAAATAAAATACTAAAAAATATCACTAGCCTCTATAAAAACTCGCTTTATCAAAAAATCCTTGAAGCCTCCTTCAGGGCGGTCAACAGCATGAAAATGCTACAGAGTCACAACAGAAAAGAATTTGCTGCCAGTCCTGATTATAAGCGTTTTTGTTCTTTACTGGCGGGAATCAAAATCCGCCTTCCCATTTTGGAAGATCTCCTTCACACATCTCGTATTGTGCCTCAAATGGTGAAAGTTGAAAAGATTGACACCGATTCCGTTACGAAAGCTTCAAAGCAGTTTGAAAAAGGTTGGTCTTATTTTATTTCATTTGCACTGGTTCACCAGTTTTACCTGAGTCGTGATTCTATCGCGAATGACAAGGCGACCAGGTTCTTGAAAATAATAAAACAACATTTGGAAAGCAAACTGGAAAACAAGGTATCCCTGCAAATATCCTATCTCTTGTTACTGCTATACATAAACAAACACTACAAGTTGGATGAGCTGATCAATATCGTTGTGATCGGTTCCAACACCTTTGATTTTTTTGTGATGAATCGGAATAAAATTCAATATCAAAACATGACGATGGCCGAGGTAATCAAGAACTATTCCAAAAGCCTGTCGATGGACAACTAGCAGGGACGGCTGATCGCCTCTGTTTGGAATTGTTTAGAGAGAAACAATCAAAAGCAGGTAACCGGAAGCGATGGTTATCTTGGGTGTTGGCGAACTGGTAACATTTGACATGCTGCAGTAATCTCCAAATTGAAGATTCTCTTTTTTTAAGTCGTAAAGAAATCCCTCCAGTTGCACACCTTTGGCTTCGCCAAAAATTGGAATTAGAGATATGGTGGTACCCGGATCTTCATTCAAAATTATTGATTCCTCTAAAAGCATTGCCTTTTCAGTGTCAGAAAAACAGGTGATCAATATTCCCGGGGTTTTATGTTTCTTAAGCAAGCCAAGGTTGTACAGTGAGTGATCCAGCCTTTTTCCAAACCCACCGACAAGTGATATGTTAAAATAATCGTTCTGAATGCAGTAATCCAGGGCCTTTTCCCCATCTGTGGTTTCCTGGTCATCGATTTTTTTTATTTTGGCATTCGGAAAACACTTTTTTGTTTCTTCTGTAATAGAATCCAAATCACCAATTATCATGTCGGGTTCCAGGTTGTAGGTAGCCATTGCTTTTGCCGCTCCATCGGCACAAACGACTATGTCGTTTTCCATCATCAGCTTTTGTAGCAATGATTTTTTTGGAATCTCGCCGTTAAGTATGATTAAGGCTTTTGATGGATGCGTCATCTCTCCTGCGTTTTCAAAGTAGACTATGGTTGATAATGACGTGGCACTCTAGACGAAATATTACAGACCACTTCGTAGTTAATTGTATGAAGCCAAGAAGCCATTTCTGTAGCGGAGATATATTCCTTGCCCTGTTTTCCTATCAACATCACTTCATCATACAAGGAGACGTTTTCGACTTCCGTAACATCAATCATAAACATATCCATGCACACTCTGCCTACAATTGGAACTCTTTGACCTCTTACCAGCACCACACCTTTATTTGATAGAAGTCTTGAATACCCGTCTGCATATCCGACGCAGACTGTTGCAATCGTGGAGTCTTTTTTGGTATGAAAAGTCCGGTTATAACCGATTGGATAACCTTTGGGATATTGTTGAAGATGGGCGATAGCCGTTTTCCAGGTTATTGCCTCTTTGAGGTTGAGCTTTCGAGAGATGTGGTCGGAAGTAGGCTGGCCATACATACTGATTCCCAGGCGATACAAGTTGGAAATTCCGTCGTTAACAGTTGATGTTCCTGCAGAATTTGCGATATGTATCCATTTCAAATCAGTAAACTGTTTTAATTGTTCTACTCTTTTTTTGAAGGTCTCTAGTTGCTTATTTGTAAAATCAGTAGTTTGTTCATCTGCAGATGAAAGATGTGAAAACACACCAGCGATTTTAATGTTGTTCAAACTCCCTAATTTCTTAAAAAAATTTGAAAGCTGATGCTCTGAAAATCCCAGCCTTCCCATGCCTGTCTCGAGTTTAAGGTGCACCTCGATAGTCTCGTCCTGTTGTAAGGCATAGTTGTTTAACAATTCCGCCTGCTGAAGAGAATAAAGACTTGGTGTAATATTGTGTTCCAGAAAGGTGGGTACTGCTTCCGGATACCAACCTCCCATCAGCAGTACGGGAAGTTTTATTCCTGCCTTACGGAGCTGTATTGCCTCCTCTGCCGAAGAAACACCTGCCCAGGTGACACCCTGTTTTACGGCTGCCCTTAATATAGGGATAGCCCCATGACCATATCCGTTAGCTTTGACGACAGCCATCAGTTTTTTATTTGAACCAATGACATTTTGATGTTGCTTCACGTTATGTCGTATAGAGTCTAGGTTGATAATTGCCTGAGTTTTGCGATATTGCATGAGAAGTGGGTGGGATCATTCAATAATATGTATTAACGAAGCTTTACTGTTGCACTTTCAAGGTAAAATATTCTCTTTCGAGTATCACACCGACATAATCCACCGTTACCGGGATAGGCGGAGTTAGTTTTTTAAGGCTGATACGGGCGTGCTGAATTTGAGGAAATCGCTGAAGCTCTTCAAGGATATTTTGAGCCGCTGTTTCCAAAAGTTTAAATGTTTTACCAATAAACAACTCTTTAACCAATTCAATGACATTCCAATATGAAAGAACATTTTTTAGATGATCATCTCCGAGGTTTTTGGGCTTTAAAACTTTTAGCAGTAAATCAATTTTAAATTCTTGCCCCAGCTTGTTTTCTTCCGGAAAAACCCCGTGATACGCAAAAAGCCGCAAGCCGCTGATATCAATGTGATAAACCGATTGTTTTTTGTTCATGATGCTTTTAGATGTTTAAAATGAAACCGTTCGGTGAGTATCATGTGCTGATATTCAGTATGTAGATCAAGCTAAATTGAAACACCGACTTCTTCAACCGTGATTTTACTTAATCTATTGGTTTCAATTGTTTGACCTTGTTTAGTAGTTCTGCAGCGAAAGGGGTTTTAGCTTTGATGGAGTCTTCGTTGGATTTGGCATTCTTGCTTTCCAGATATTGCGTGCGAATATGAGTGAAATCAACACCTTTATCGGAATCTGGTTTGATCTGTTTTAAATAGTTGTAAAACGATTTATCCGCAATTTCCGAAATCAAACTTATGTTGTTTGGAGTGACTCCGCAGGCGAAGGTCGTATTATCAACATCCAGAATCACAATTTTCTGTTTGGGGCTGATATGATATGAGGTGACCATTTTAATGCTATGACCGCCTTTTTTAAAACTGAAGCGAGTGACAAAAAACTTGTTATAGACCCATAAAATTCCGTAAAAGAAGATCAATACTGCTGTTACTGCAAGCAACATTTTAATGATATTCACGGTAATATTGCTGTCCGTCAACATGTCGTCCGATAATTCAAGCGGAGTTGCTTTTTGACTGTTAAGTCCACCCGGAAGAAAAATGTTGCTGTCATCTGGAACATCGACAGGTTCCATCGATTTGTCGATTAATAGGTCCAACAAAGGTCCGTCAATGGATGATGAAACCTTGCCGATGGCTTGAAAGTCCTGATTTGCGAATTGAATTTCCAGTATCGAACTATTGCCCTCCTTGTACAGCCTGGTCATTCGAATAAACCGATTGTTGACGTGTTTTGTTTCGATGGACTTATCGTAATTGGAGTAAGGCAAAGTGATTCTAACCAAACCTGAATCGAAATGCTGACTGGTGGTTTCAGTGAAGGGTTTGTCAAATCGTAGGCGAATTTTTTCCTGTGTTTCCGAGGAATCGATATCGATTGCTTGAATCAGGCTGGTTTTGGAATCTGAGGGATATATGTCTGAGGTTGTGCAAAAAAAGAGCAGATAAACCAGCAGAAAAAGTCGTTTGCGGGGCATGTTAATTTTCTTGAAGCTTTAGGAGGCGCTCGCTCTCTTCAATAATTTCAGTGAGTTTAATGCCGAATTTTTCGTTTTGCACCACTATTTCACCTTTCGCTACCAACTTGTCATTGATTAGAACGTGAAGAGGTGAGCCGACTTTTTTCTTTAATTCGATGATAGAGCCTAAATCAACATTGAGGAGATCCTTGATTAAAAGAGATGTGCGCCCCACTTCCACTGTCATCTTTAGTGGAACATTCAGCAGGAAATCGATATCCACATCTTTAGGCAACTCTTCCTTGACGGTTTCTTGAACTGCCACTGCCGCTTCAGCAGGTTTTGATTCCTCTGCTTCTTTAATGAGCATTTCTCGATTTTGTTGCAGTTCCCCTTCAACATCGGACCAATCGATGTCGTCCATGCCATCAAGGCTGGAGAAATCTAATTCACCTGAATCTGCCATAGTCGAGTTGCGTTTAAGTTAATCTAACTTTTGGTTAGCCCCAGTGTATCGAAATCTTTTACTGAGAAAAAGGAGTTTTCGCTAATTTAAGATAAATTCTGTAAACAATATCTTTTTTACCGGTGTCGCATCATGAGTTTCTGAATCGTCAATGAATTCCTGTGTAAACAGACTATTGATCTTTTTGAATATCTCTCTTTTTAACAGAGCCTTGCCGGAGGATGTCCTAAGATCTTCGCTGGTGAGATTACCCAATAATGAAATAATCATATCGTCGATGATTGGTTCCCGTGTCATTAAATAAACCAATGCATCAGGGTCCTCCAGGGCTGCCACCATTTGGATGGTAAGGAAATGTCGTCCATCTCTCAGGTTCACAACATACTTTTTAGCAGGCGTATAAATGGGATTTGTCAGTTTGGTGATATCCTTTTCTGTGGATGCTGAAATATCCTGATCTATCTGTTCTTGAGATGTTTGTTCACCTGCATTGGTTGCATTGTCTTCCGAGGTAAAAAACAAAAAATATAATGCTCCCCCAACACCTATGAGAAGCAGTAACAATAAAATAATGATTATTAGAAACTTCTTGCCACCACCACCTTCTTCACCATCTTCTTCAGCCATTGATCCTCCGCTGCCAAAGTTCATTTTGGATGCTTTCGCCATGATTCGGCACCAAAAACACTAATCAAGTAATATTAGTTTGATAAGCTTTTCACACACATTTTTAGAGTTCATTAACATTTGTCCGATTTCTATACAATCGTTTAGCAAAACTGAAAGTCAAGCTTTCAGAAAGAATTGATTTTAAGAAAATCCTAAAAATCAACGATTAAAAACCAAATGATAATCCTTAACCTGAAATCGTTTTATGTAGTTAATGGTATTACCGAAAATATGCAAAAGGTAAGCCTTCTATATCGGGTCGCAACCACCGAGCTGTCAGCCTGCTTAAGCTTGGATGAATCGATAGAGTTATAAGAATAAGCGGGATCGAGCTCGTTTCCAAAAAAGCTTTTTTTTGATTTGTTCAATAGTATCATAGACCGTCTGCTGTCCTTCCTCGATACACATATCAATGGTAGAAAAATCTGCCCAATGCATATCAGTCAATCCCACACTAATTGAGACATCGGCTTCCTTTAATCCAATTTCCTTTAAATAGTCTCTTGATCCTTCAGCTGCTCTAAGTGTTACTTCAAATCCATTCAATTCTTTTTGACCTGTTTCTTCCATACCGGGAGCCACATCAACAGCTATCACGAACTTTGCTCCCATTTTTTTTGCAATACTCACGGGAATGGGATTAATCCATGAGCCATCGACGAAGATATCATTACCGGATGTAACAGGGGGGAAGATTCCGGGAATGGCGCAACTGGCCATTACCTTTTCAACAATCTCACCGGAAGTGGAAACCTCTTCTTTTGCATTTCGAAGATTCATAGAGACTAATCCTAATTTAACTGGCGTATCTTCAATGTTTCCCGGTGGGAGGATTTGCTCCATATTGGAGCGGTAGGTTTTTTCTGAAATAAAAGAGTTTTTCCTGATAGAAACGGCAAAAAACAAACCTGATTGTACAACTCTCTTAAGCGAACCAAAATAGGAGTTTGGTTCCAAGGAGCTTTCCTTGATTAAATCCAGTCTCGTTCTATCAAAATCAGGGGATTCAATATACTCACTTATATTTTTGATGGCAGCATCTATGTTTGGATTTGCAGCGTAAATTGCACCTATCATGGCGCCA
>JANQLH010000174.1 GCA_028280735.1 SAR324 cluster bacterium
ATTGTTTCTCCAAAAGCTCATCCTGCACCTCACCCAGCGTTTTGCTGTCTTCCAGGGCAAATACCGCAGTTCGGGGTGTCATCACGGGATAAACCTCCCTCTCGTCGAACAGAAACACGTTCTGGATCAGTTCTTTTTCCGTTTCTTTGATAACCCCAAGTTCCTCACCCTTGGACACCACATTAATCACGGTATTTTCCGTGATACCGGTTTCCGGTTCCTTGCGCTGTAATAACCTGTTTACAAATTTGCTGATCTTATCGAGAAAGAAATTTGCAGGAGCAAGAATACCCCCTAAAATCCAGATAATCGGTGCGTTGAACAAGGCTAAAGCCCGATTATGTGCCAATGCGATACTTTTGGGTACGATTTCGCAAAATATCAATATGGTAATCGTGAGCACCGCCGCTGAAACAGTAATCGTCAGCTCCTCGGATAATCCCAGTTCAAGTGAGTATTTTATTGCCAGAGTGGTGTTTAGTGCGGTGGCAGCTATGTTTACAACATTGTTGCCGATTAGAATGGTTCCTAGTAGTTTTTCCTTGTTCTCATGCAGTTTTATCAGTAGTTTGCGGTTTTTCTTTTCCGATTTTGATATCTCAATCAGATCGATATCTCCCAGGGAATTAAACGCGCTTTCCATTCCTGAAAAAAAAGCTGATAAAAATAACAGAATCACCAGGAATATTATGCCAGTGATCAACTCGACCTTTGGATAGTTTTATTGAATAATTGTTAAGAAAATGGGCTTGTTACTTCTTTTTTGCCTTGGATTTTGTTTTCTTTTTTATGTCCTCGGCTGGTTTTTCCGGAGCTTTATAAAACAACAGCCTGCTACAGTGCGGACATCGTCCGACAGAATCGCGCATGATTTCATTAAAGAGCTGGGCCGGAATTGCCATGGCACATCCCATACAATTGCTGGAGCTGATTGCCACTGCCGCGGGAATAACCTTGCGTGTGATCAGCTGCTCGTATTCTGCAAAAACTTCGGGATCAACCTTTGAGATCACCTCGTTTTTGTTTTTATTGCATTCCTCAATAATGTCAAGCAGTACCTTTTCCTCTTTTAAAACTTCTTGCTCCTTTTCGGTCATCGCTTCCTTTTCCTGGCGGTATTCTTCCAGCGCCGAAGAAAGCTTCTGTGACAGTTCCTCTTTTTGACCTTCCAACTCCAGAATTTGGTCTTCAACCTTTTTTATAGTCTTCTTGGCTATATCGATCTCTTTTTGGGAAGCCACGTATTCTTTCTGATTCTTGACCGCGAGCATCTTTTCATCAGAGCGTTTAATCTTTTCATTCTCGACGTTAACCAGGGTTTCTCGTTCTCTGATTTTCCCATAGATCTCTTCTTCCTTTTCTTTCAGTTTATCCAAATGAAGCTCGACCTTTCTTACGGGAATCCTCAGCAGTTTCTTTTTCTCAGGAATTGTTTTTAAGCGGTTTTTGTTTGTTGAAAGGATACGGTCCTGTTTGGAAATATGAAGAATCGCATCGATTGATTCCGGCATGATAATCTCCTGTTTCTATTACTCTTTATAATGCCAACTAATTGTTACTACCCATAAAAAAAAACACCGGGGCATAAGAGTGATTCTTTTGCCCCGGTGTTTTTGTATAGTCGTACCCGGTTCTGTTGTCGTTTTGTTGTTCTCAACCTGGGATCTTTACTCGCGTTAACCATTCGAGTATGTCTGGTTAGAAATTGGTGGGCCCACCTGGACTTGAACCAGGGACCGTCCGGTTATGAGCCGGATGCTCTAACCAACTGAGCTATAGGCCCTAAAAGAAATAAATTAGTTGAGACAGTGAAATCGGTCAAGACCTAAGATTCGTATGTCAGGCAAATCATTAAGGTTTGATTTCGTACTCTAATTAAACTATTCTAGGAAAATCCAACTGGTTGATCAATCATTGAAACCCAATTTGATGATCGCTAACAATAAATATGCGTACAAGTTTAAAAAAAGGTACTAATCCTGAAATTAAACCTGACTTTTTGACAGGCGTTAACATTAAACGATAGTCATGTCGATCAACATTAGGAGAATCAACCCATTACACCGGGGTAGACCTGACATTGAAAATTCCGGGCCGACAAACAAGGAAGATTACACCAAACCATTATCAACAACCGAGACACGATTCAACCAAACATATACAGGAGAATAAAATGAACGGGGAAGAACTGATTATCGAAGCAATTCAAGCCAGGGAAATTCTTGATTCCAGGGGAAACCCGACGGTAGAAGTCGACGTGATTTTGACAAGTGGTGCTGTTGGACGGGCAGCAGTTCCTTCCGGGGCCTCCACCGGTATGCATGAAGCCGTTGAACTTCGTGATGGTGATAAAAATAGGTACCTTGGGAAAGGAGTAAGTAAGGCCGTGGAAAATGTTAATGAAATTATAGCACCGGAACTGGAAGGCATGCTGGTTTCAGAACAGCCTGAAATTGATAATCAGCTGATCATGCTGGATGGCACTGAAAACAAATCCAAGTTGGGTGCCAATGCCATTCTGGGAGTATCTCTGGCATGTGCCAAAGCTGCTGCAGAAATCCATGGAATGCCATTGTACCGATATATTGGCGGCACCAATGCCAAGGAATTACCCGTTCCCATGATGAATATCCTCAACGGAGGTGAACATGCCGATAACAATGTAGATATCCAGGAATTTATGATCATGTCCGTGGGAGCAAAAAATTTCGGCGAATCACTACGCATGGGTGCCGAGATCTTTCACAACCTGAAATCGGTGCTAAAGGGTAAAGGATTAAACACAGCCGTGGGAGACGAAGGAGGATTTGCTCCGAACCTTGGTTCCAACGAAGAGGCCCTGCAGGTAATTATCACCGCCATCAAAAATGCCGGCTACAAACCGGGAGATGATATTAAAATTGCTTTGGATGCTGCCTCAAGCGAATTTTATAAAGATGGTAAATATGTACTCTCTGCTGAAGCAAATCCGGAAAAAACAGCTGAACAGCTGATCGATTATTATGCCGAACTTACTAAAAAATACCCCATTGTCAGCATTGAAGATGGTTTGGCTGAAGATGACTGGGATGCCTGGAAGTTAATGACTCAAAAATTAGGAGATAAAATCCAGATAGTCGGAGACGATCTTTTTGTCACCAATCCCAAACGTTTAAAAAGAGGTATTGATGAAGGAATCGGGAACTCTATTCTAATCAAAGTGAACCAGATCGGGACCCTGACCGAAACCCTGGATGCCATTGAAATGGCCAAACGTGCAGGTTATACCTGTGTGATTTCCCATCGTTCCGGTGAAACGGAAGATTCAACCATAGCTGATATTGCCGTTGCCACCAATGCCGGTCAGATCAAAACCGGTTCCTTAAGCCGCTCCGATCGAATCGCTAAATACAACCAATTACTGCGGATTGAGGAAGAGCTGGGTGATAGAGCCTTTTTTAGCGGCGCGGACACCTTTTATAACCTGGGATAGGATTCAATTTGATTAAGCAGGGCAAGCCTTTTGAAGGGCCTTGCCCTGTATTGCCTATGAAACTCAAAGAAAAAAAAGTTATCCAAGGGTTGATTACCTTCAGTATCCTGATTGTTGCCACCATTTCACTTTTTGGGGATAAGGGTTTGGTGCAGTATATGGCCTTAAAGCGCCAACAAAAAGCCCTGGAACAGGAAATAGGCTTATTGAAACAGGAACGCAAAGAGTGGTTAAACAAAATCCACTCTCTGAAAACCAATCGTACCTATATAGAGACCATCGCCCGAGAGGAATTAGGTATGGTACATAATACTGAAATTATGATTCAGCTTCAGTAATGCCGGAAAACTGTACATGAAATCCCTGTTCCCAATCTTCCTGTCTTTGTTTTTTCTTCAAAGCGTTCCCTGTTTTGGAAAAAACCCTATGAATGCACCGCTGTCCACCCTTTCGGCAAAAAAGCACTCCAAAAGTTACGAAACCTCGGCGGTAAAGATGGTCATGTCTGCTATGATCGGTTTTTATTCCACATGTATCAGCCCGGTTGATGGAGCAAGGAGTCCCAGTTACCCGACAGGATCAGCGTATGGAAAACAGGTGGTGGAAAAATACGGGTTTTTCCCCGGCTTTTTTCTGATTGCTGATCGATTGTTGCACGAGTCGGATGTGAATCTTGGACCGGTGATCACCGTTTACGGGAAAGACCGTTATTATGATCCTGTTGAAAACAATACCTTTTGGTGGGACGAGGATGTACTGACAAATGAAAACAATTAAGGAATCAAGTACTTATTCCTGCAGGCTTTTCAATCCTTTCAATTGGGTCTTATAAAGATTGCGGATGTTGATTAGATCTCGGTTGTAAATACCACTTTTAAAATCGGGAAATCCCCACATAAAGGTTTTATAGTCTCCTTCTTCAAAATACATAATCATATCAGCCCAAACACCAGCTGAAAGGTAAATTTTATTACTCCTTCCCTTGAAGGACGCCAACACCACCTTAAACATGTCCATATAACCGATATCCACATTGATTCGCCTGTTACCGTTTTTCCTGAGAGTATCCTCAAATTCTCTGGCTTTTACTTTTGATGCTGCCAGCTGTTCAGGATGAACCAGTTTTTTAAAAGAAACCATCCCCCTGTGCAAGCCTTTACCCATTTCCGATTCGTAGTAATCTGTCTCGACAAATGGAAAAAACTCGCCTTGATAGTCGATTGGAGAGTATAAGGTTGTCAGTTCGGGTAAAATACCTTCATAATCCTCCCTGTCCTGATAAAGAATTGCGGCGACCTGCTTAACATTCGTTATATCAATCATTTTTTTTGCTGATAATAAAAGCTACAACGTTACCAGTATTCGGTTTATAGATATACTTTCATCAAATAAACCTCAAATAATCTAATCCTTCAACCAAGCCTGAATTTGCAAGGGCTTTTTCAGCTAACCGCCTGCCCTCTTCAACCCCGATACAAAGAAGAAACAAAGTTTCCCGATACTCGTTAAAAAAACTCCCGGCGTTGTCTTGGGTTAAACAAGCAACAGGCTTTCCACAAACGGTACGATCACCACCACTTTTGATATTGTCAACAAATCCATCTATGTCGACTCCTTCTTTTTTCAAAGCTTGGAAGGTCATACGACCGGCTGAGCCTGTCCCCATGATAATGATTTGACTTTTATTTGGCCATTGCTTTACGACTTGTGCAAAGTAATGTGCCTTAGCGGCAAACATGGCGGGTCGCTTGCAGCGATCATCGTTTCTTGCCAAACGTTCGGCATGATCTCCCTTGTCCAGCAGAATATCGGGCAGCTTCCCAAAATTCATGCCCTTAACATACGCTCTTAGCAGGATGTCGTAATCCTCAGCCCAGGGGTTTTCCAAATACCCACCCAATTGTTGAAATGTTTCCAAACGAAGAAAAAAAGTGGGATGCATGATGGGAGATTCAGCAAAGATATTGGCTTTGATATCTGAGTCAGAAAGCAATCCGTTACTCCAATCACGGTATCGCTCTTGGCCCGGAGAAAGGCTGCCCTCATATCGAAACAGCTTGATTCGAGACCCCAGAATATCCGTCTTCGGATTTTTTTGAAAATAGGTCAATTGTTTTGCTAATCGTTCGGGTCGCATCACATCATCGGCATCCATGCGAGCAGCCCATTTTCCTTGACATAATTCAAGGCCTGCATTGAGAGCTGAAACTATGCCTTTATTCTCCGGCAAATGAAGAGCTTTGATTCTGGCGTCGGAATACGAATAGCGGGAAAGGATAGCCGGACTTGAATCAGTTGATCCGTCATTCACGGCTATCACTTCAAAGTGGGCATGTGTCTGGTTGAGGATACTTTCCAGACATTGCTCCAGGTAACTTTCCGCATTGTACAGCGGAAGCAGAACAGAAATGAGATCGTCCACCTCAAATTTCCGATTTCCTTGGTGACCGGGTTTTATATTCGTCCACCAGGACTTCAATTACCTGCTGAACAGGTTTGGCGCCTAAAACCTTGTTTGCAGCCCTGACTGTGACGGTGTTCTCCTGGACTTCGCGATCCCCCACGACCAATATATAATTAACCTGGTCCAGTTGGGCCTGGCGAACCTTTTTGTTCACCGATTCTGCAGAAAGGTCTGTTTCAGCCCTTAAACCGGCTTTGCGCATTTCCTCGCAAACAGATTCGGCATAGTTGTTATGGTTGTCGGAAATGGCAAGGATTCTCACTTGCCTTGGAGACAGCCACATGGGGAACTTTCCGGCGAAATGCTCCACGATGACACCAAAAAACCGTTCGATCGAACCATAGATCACCCTGTGAATCATTACAGGGCGCTGCTTGCTGCCATCTTCAGCAATATAATTCAAATCAAATCGATCCGGCATCATCATATCAAGCTGAATGGTACCACATTGCCAGCTGCGACCAATCGCATCTTTAATATGGATATCAATTTTAGGACCGTAAAATGCGCCGTCACCTTCATTGACAACATAGTCATAACCGCCGGACTCCAACGCGCCTTTTAATCCGTTGGTGGCCATATCCCATTGTTCATCCGTACCGATCGACTTTTCAGGTCTGGTGGATAATTCAAGGTGATACTCCAAACCAAACATTGAATACATCCTCTCTGACAGGGACAGCACCCCTTGAATTTCAGTCGGAATCTGTTCCGGCAGCATAAAAATATGGGCATCATCCTGGTGAAAGCATCGCACACGAAACAGTCCGGACAGGGCCCCGCTTAATTCATGACGATGAACCAGACCAATTTCTGCCACCCTCATGGGAAACTGGCGGTAGGAATACTGATTCTCCTTATAATACAGCATGCCGCCAGGGCAATTCATCGGCTTGATCGCATAAGCCCTGTCGTCAATTTCTGTAATATAGATGTTCTCGCGATAGTTATCCCAATGCCCTGAGTTCTCCCAAAGCTCCTGGGTCAGCATGATCGGCGTTTTAATCTTCACATAGCCTTCCTCAAGATGACATTCTTCCCAGAACTTCATGAGTTCTTCCCAGATGATCATACCATTGGGATGGTAGAACGGCATACCCGGCGCTTCCTGGTGAAACGAATACAATCCCAGTTGCTTGCCGATAAGCCTGTGATCTCTTCTTTTTGCTTCCTCCAGGAAGTTAAGATATTTGGAGAGCATTTTTTTGTCAGGATATGCTGTAGCATACACCCTGGTCAGCTGTTCATTATCCGCGTTTGCTCGCCAATAAGCGCCTGAGGTCTTCATCACCTTGAACGCCTGGATCAATCCCAAATGAGGAATATGGGGCCCTCGACACAGATCAACGAACTCATCCTGTTGATAAGCGCTCAAGCCTTCTTCCAGTTGTTCGATCATTTCCTTCTTAAAAGGATTGTCTCCAAAAACCTCCAAAGCCTCCTGTTGAGAAGAATAATCGATACGTTGCGGCTGGGCCCTGTCTTTGATGATCTTTTTTACTTCTTCCTCGATTTTTTCAAAATCGGTATCAGATATCGTCAGATCAGCAAAATCATAGTAGAAACCCTCTTCAATGGCTGGTCCGATTGTCGGCTTGGCGTCCGGATACAGCCTTACAATAGCCTGGGCTAAAACATGCGCGGAAGAGTGCCAGAAAATCTCTTTGCCTTCCCTGTCTTCAAAGGTCAGAATATGCACTTCATCACCCGTGTTCAAGCTGGTCGTTAAATCCTTAAGCTCCCCGTTTACCTTGGCTGCAATAGCAGCTCCTTTTAACGACTTCTTCAACTTTCTCGAAAGATCCAATGCATTGCTTCCGTCTGGTAATTCCTGACGACTTCCATCGGGTAGAGTGATTTCCATTTCTAACTCCTGTTTTCCGGCTTTTTTAATCCTTATTTGAATTAATGGTTTTGATTGAATGGTAATACGAACAGGAAATCCTAAAACCGCTTCCCGATCGCATCAAAGGAATTATTCTCCACGATTGGAGTAAAATTGAAAACCCTTAAGTCTCACATAGCTTGACCAAATTTCGCTTTGAAATTATCACCGGCAGCGTTATGAGTAATGGCAGGAGGAAACGAGTCGCATTATCTCCCCCTTTGCCTGTCAGCCACAAGAATAGACTTGGCCTTAAGAATTATGGATTGTTTTTTGACAGGTTTGACTTTTAAAAGCAGGAACGATAGCATCTAGTTATAAGGGTTTTGAATAATAAAATAATTTCAGCTATATAGATCAACACTTTGACGATATCCTGTTTAAATTTAAGACTATTTTTAACCAGCTGCTCAATGTAATTCTTGAGACCTTATGAGCCCATTCAGTTTCTACGAAATTAAAACACAAAAATCGAAGGAGTTTGTAAACGGGGTGCGTAAAACAAGTCTGGCTTGTTTAAATCATCCCGAAATTCACTTCTTTCTCTGGCTTGACGAAGAAGAGAAATTAAAACAGGTGCAGTTTGTATTTGATGAAAATTTGTTGGAATGGGAAGAGGGAAGGAAAGGTCTAGTCGCAAGTGAAACAAACAGAAAAACGGGTCATGTATCACGGAAATCCGGGAGTCAAAAGGGATCACGAACTATCCACTCCAGCCGCGATATTTCTATCTTAAAGAAAGGTCTGCAGATCATTCATACCGCGGAATTACCTGATGATTACGATGCCATGATCCGCACCAATCTCTTACACCCCTACCTCAAACAAAAAAACGGTCGTACTCAAAAACCTTCCGAGGACTCCTCTTCATCTTAAAAGTAAGTTTTCTCAAAGCGTTTTCGCCATCTCCTTTTGATAGGAACGACTACTCTTCTCAAGCGCCACCCTCGTCAGTAAAAGAAAAAGGTATATGATCGAAAATACCGACACACTAAACATCAGGGTCGTCAGAATTTGGTCATCGATGACACCGGGTTTTTTCGAGAAGACAGTGGAAGGTTGATGAAGGGTTCTCCACCAGACCACGGATAGATGGATTAAAGGGATATCCAGAAATCCGATTATGGCTACAACCGCTGAGAGTCTGGCTTGTTGTTCGCCAAATTCCGAGAATCGTCTCAGCAGCAAATACCCGGAAAATATTAAAAACAGAATTAAAGTGGTGGTCAAACGGGCATCCCAAGTCCAGTAAGTGTTCCAGGTTGGTTTAGCCCAAATGGAACCCGTCAGCAACGCCAACCCGCAAAAAACCACACCAATTTCCACCGAAGAAAGGGCAATAACATCAAATAATTCGGATCGCTTCCAGAGATACAGAATGGAAAAGATAAACGCCACGGTTATAGCCAGGTAACAGGTCCAGGCCGAAGGGACATGAATGTACATAATTTTTTGCACCATCCCCATGGAGACTTCCAAGGGGGACCATAAAAACACCATCATCAACATGAGGGTTAATCCTACCAGGGCTAATAGGCCTGTAAGTGTCTGCAATTTCATAAGTCCTTCAAAGTAGTAAATTCAGGTTGGCGGGTTTTAGGCATAAATTAAAGTTCCATTACAAATTCGAATGTTAAATAGGATATTATGAGAAAGATCAGATCAAACCCTACAAGCAGTCGAATCCAATCCACGGAGGCCAATAATCCGCTGCCTCCCAAAATGTCCTGGGTTATTCTCACACAGGCCAATAGTAAAGGCACGAGAAGAGGGAATAACAACAAGGGCAGTAAAATTTCTTTGAAGCGGATATCGGAGGTCAGACCCGCCAATAGTGTGCCCAGTGATGTAAATCCGATAGACGCCAGCAGGCTCAAAACAATTAGCTCCGGAAAATACGAGATTGCCAGGGAGTTAAACAGAATACCAAATACCGGGATGACCAGTCCCTGGACAATCAGGATGAACACCACGGATGCCGACATCTTTCCCAGGAAAATTGCACCGCGACTAACAGGAGACACCAACAAGGCTTGTATGCAAGCGTTTTCCTTTTCATGTTGAAATGATTTGTTAAGGCTGAGAATCCCACTGAGTAGAAAAGAAATCCAGAACATCCCGGCAAGAACATTAATTTGCTTTGATAATTCCTGCGGCAAGGCAAATGCGAAAATCAAAAGGATTGTGATGGTAAAAAACAACATGGAAAAAAAATTCTCCATGCGCCTCAAATCCAATTGCAAGTCTTTTATTAAAATAGCCCAGATGTCTCTTATCATTTGCTTGTTAGGTTAATTACACAGGGAATGATCCGATCGGTTTTATTAAATTACAATTCAGGTTGTTCCGATTGAAATCGTCGCTGCAAGTCTTCCTGGTTCAACAAACTTGTTGATTGTATCTGATCGACTCTTCCGTTCATCAACAGTGCAACCTGATCACACTTGTCATAGCAAGCGTCAATTTGATGGCTGATCAACAGGACTGCTCCGCCTTTCTGTTTAAAGTCTTCAAGGTAACCGTTTAACATGACTATAGAATCCAGATCCAATCCGGAATATGGCTCGTCCAGATATAGTACTGATGGTTGAGACAGCATTACCCGCGCAATGTTCAGGCGTTTTCCCATACCGGTGCTAAAGGCCTTAACGTGCAGATCAGCTACTCTTTGCAGACCTGTTTTTACCAGGACCTGCTCGATTCTACTTTTCAGGTTTTTAATTTTGCGGAGTTTACCAAAAAAAAGCAGGTTTTCTTTTGCAGTCAGATCATCATAAAAAAGCGTTTGGTGGGTGATTAAACCAAATGACTTTCTGTATTTGTCGGCTACGTCATTCAAAGCTGAATCATTAAACCTGAGATCCCCCTGGCTGGGCCTCATCAGTCCGGCCAGAATCTTTATCAAGGTGGACTTGCCTGCTCCGTTTCGTCCGGCCAGCAGCGTCATTTGTCCTCCAAAAAGATCAAAAGAGACGCCTTTCAGGACCTGTTTGTAACCAAAGCTTTTATGAATGTTTTGTATGGATAGCAGTGGGAGCCTATCTTGTTCCGGCTTTATCCTGTCAATACCTGGCATCTCTCTCCATCTCTTAGGCTTCCCCGGGAAAGTACTTATTTTGCAGTTTCTCTTTTATTTCGGGAAAAATCTCCCTGTACTCCTCAACATGGGCTACAAATTCAGAATAGTCAAAATCCTCAAGTCCCCTGATTATTCTCAGGTGTATTTTATCTTTAACCATACAGAGCTTTGATGCTTTGGCCCGATGGGCATTCAAGTTAAGCAGATCACCAAAAAAAGCATCTTTCCTTTCCGGCAGTTCTTCAAACATCATGGCATCAAAAACTACCAGCAGGGAGGTTATAATTACATTGAATGAATAGGAAGCTTCCCGTACTGCCCAGATGTTATGCCGGACTCTTACCACTTCTTGCCCTGAACTACTGTAGAATTTATTAACATATTCATCGATCCTACCGGCAATGTTGTTATCAGGAGGCTCCGAATGGAGTTCGTTTTCCAGTTCACTCATGACAGGTACCTGAAAAAGGTTTTTCCAAGATTCTGAAACACATCATCGAGATGCCAGATGATTTTAATAATGCAGGTTAGTCTGCGGAATAGCTTCAAAGTTGCTTCAATGCTTAGCTTACGGCTTTTCAACAAAAAACTCGCAGGGTATAGTTGTTTCGCAATAAAACAAGTAAGCTGGTCACAGTTTAGCGATACCCGAATAATCTGTCATTTTTTTGGCATGCAGACAAGAGAAGAACGGCGCACACAGGAATTTGGATTACACCCGGGGCCATCCCGAGGGTTGAGACAGGGATTTCATTTTTACTGTTAATTCAATCAACTGATTCTACAAGTTACTTGTCAAGCCTTGGTGAGCGTGTTATGTTTGAGGCTCCATATTTCCTTATCAAGGTGACCTGATTCCCCCGAAAACTAAACGGGCACAGGCATGACGTCTGCTTAAATAGGGTTGACAGTCTAAGCCAGACATCATTATAGTGGCACTAAAAATTATCGTCGTTATTGCTGGTTTTATTGAAAAATCAGCTAAATAAAAATATACAGGCAATTCATCTTGCCGAACAACAGTTGATTATCTACTACGAATGAGGTGATTATGGCACGAGGTTCATTTCTGAAAGGTCCGAATTATGTACATCCTGAACGCGACAGCGCAGTTGGTTCGCGGAACAGTATGAACAGGGATGGTCGTAATGAATACGCTGAAGCCAAGTTGATTATCGACGAGGAGATCGATAAAATCCTCAACCACGTCTCTGCCAAGTTGCCTCCCGAGGTTTTGGAAAAGCTGGAAGTAGGTGGAACGGTAAAAGAAGTTCTGCATAACTACTACAATCAGTCCTTTCAAAATATGTACAACCGATATTTGACAACGGTTGAAGACGAAATGGGCAAGAAGTTTCGCGACATGATCGATAAGGACGAAGCCCAGAATCTCAATAAGTATAATCCACGTGAAATATCCTTCCTGCTTGATAATATCGGTAAAGAAGGTGCCTTTAACACTTCCGGAATAGAAGGTTCAGTTGTCAACATCTGGGGACACTTACAGGGTCATGTTCAAAAAGGGACTTTCGATCTGGAAGATGAGACACGAAAACTGTTAAGCGGAAAAAGCGGTATCGGTGGATTTCTGCGAGGAAAATTCTCCAACAGTGTTGTCAAGTGTATTTTCAGCAACAACAATCTCAAGCCCGATTCGGTGACAAACGTAGACCTGGTCATAAACATCCCGGAAGCGGAGCTGATGAAACCTATTTACCAATACCAAGCTGCCACCGAAACCATCATTAAGGATATTATCTCCGAGCATATCCTCAAACAAATAGACGACGAAATCGACAGCATTAATGCAGGTCTTGAAGATTCCAAGGCTGACACCCTGAATGAGAACACCAAATTGTTCCAGAAGGTGAAAAAGCTTGAAGAAAAGGTCGGTTTTAGCGATCAATCCGAAGAGTCACCCCAGTTCGTACATATATCAAAAAAGTTCCTGGATGCCATAAAAGGC
The DNA here is from genome assembly GCA_028280735.1 of SAR324 cluster bacterium. Classification (GTDB taxonomy): domain Bacteria; phylum SAR324; class SAR324; order XYD2-FULL-50-16; family XYD2-FULL-50-16; genus JAHJTV01. Next base: position 12,867 of record JANQLH010000174.1, read on the forward strand.
TTAGGGGCTGAGATGACATTTAACGAGAATGATCCGCTGGATGTCAAAGAAAACGTCATGCGCATCGTCAGCGCGGAAAATATTCGAGATCATGGTTTCAACGACTCTGTGAACAAACTGGTCGGGTTATTGGATATATCCTCCCTGGGATATCAGCACATAGAAAATTTTAAAAACTGTCGAAAGGTTGTTATCCGGGAATATGAAGATGTCAATATCCCCCTGCTACCGGATGAGCATTACTCCGTAACTATGCAATTTATGGATGAGCTGCAACTCCGTGAGATCAGAACCGCCTATTGCCAGCAAATGGATGATTTTAAATATGAAGCCGAAAAACTGATTAAGGTTTTTGAAAAAATCCATCTTTCTGAAAAAATGGAACAGGGAATAAAAGATTACGAGGATGTCGCCGCCGAGATATTAAATACTGCCAAACGAGTAGATCCCAAGCCGGAATTTGAAGAGGAGTTGCCAAGGGCGGAACAATGGGATGAAATCATGTTCATTCAACCGGATCAGGAAGACATCGATAAAATGAGTGAAACCTTCCTTGCCAAGAAGAAGCACCTCTTGACCCGGTTCCATGATTTACGAGAAAGAATATCCGCCCTGTATGATAACGAAAATCCGCCGGAAAGAGTTATCCTTGAACAACGGCTTGATTTTCTGGAAGAAGAATCCGAGAAATTCTGTCAAAATTACAATCCTTTTCAAGTATTCCCCGGGTTGTTCCTGGAAGTGTCCCTGGCATCTATTAATAGAAGAGACCAGACTCTCAGCAGAATGGGGAACGTTCTGACTCAATTCCTGGAAGAAGTATTGAAGAATGCTCCAGATACTGCATTTGAAGAGTATCACCAGAGAAAGACCACTCACGATACCTCCGCAGATACATTTTCTTCAGCATACAGCTAACAAAAAGAGCAGGTGTTTTAAAGCACCTGCATAATCCCATCCCAACCTACCGATAATACAAACCTGCGCGTATAAGCTAAACTGCGTTTTGTCGATTTGCTTGAAATTGTCCTCATCACCAAGTAAATTAATAGGAAGTGAAAATCAAATTCAAGTGCGATCTTTGTCGGTCCAGAAAACCATCGTTGATTGACAACGACAGTTTTCTCTTATTCACTAAAACCAGGGAAATACAATGACCACCGAAGTATTGAATATCAAGTCGTTGCACGACTATGAAATTCTGGAAAACCAGATCCGGATGATATCTCAAATGCAGGCGCAGCTGGAAAAAGGCACCAATCTGGCTGATATTGTCTGGGAAATGGAAGCATCAGGAAGTATCTCAAAAAAACAGATTCCTGCATTTGTCCACACTTTGTTGATTGAAAAATATAATTATTCCTGCCTCTCCTTTAACCTTTCCGCCACGCTTTCCGATTGGAAAAAAATCCATCAAACCGTGAAAACCTGGAATCGATTCGATACAGTCCTCGCTTACTACCACCCTCAACTGGATGTATCGCTGATCAATCCGGCCAAAGAAGAACATTGGGAGCGCATCGAAAGCTTGGCTGCCTATGAAATGATGGTTATTTTCACGCATTCAAAAAAGGAATCGTTAAAAGAAAAAGAAAAAAAGCTGCTCCAGGATTTTAAAGCAATATGCAGTGGAAAGCAGATTGAGGTTGATAGCGATTACCTAGGTGCTCCAGGTGAGGATACGAATGACCGAATAACATCCAAACCTGCCGCGGAACCCAAACCGACAACGACTGATCCCGAAACCAAACCAGCCGCCCCGGTATCCGGAAAACCCGAGGCTGATAAAAAGAAGCGTATCACACCCAAGTACGGTGTTCAGGTTTCGAACGAACTCTTCCACAATGGAAACGTGGAAGCATGGCGAAACATCATTGAAAGTTATGAAAAGACTTACAAGGGAAGCATGGTGCTGCTGTTTCATAACGGACAGAGAATCAAACACATCTCTTCATTGTTTAAATGGGGGAAGGTGAAAACCGGAGATTCAATCTTTTTCTCAATCGTCGGAGATGAGATCAAAGATGTCGCAAAACTGAAAAAGTACCTGTACCAGGGTGCCAGTGAGAGTTTTAAATCTTTCGTCAAAAAAGATGTTAACGTAGTCCTCAAGCTATTCTAATACTATGGCCGCTATATATCACATTCAGAAAGGTCTCCCAATTGAAGACCAGCAATTAAAAGAAAAAGCCGGGATTATCGGATATTCCATGTTGGAGCAAGCAGCTCTTGATATTCCCGTTTCACCTGGATTCATTATTGAGTTGTCAACTGTACAGAGCTCTGAACAACGGCAGATCAGACGAGCACTGGACGAAGGTATCCAATTCATTGAAAAGCAGACTTCCAGGAAATTTGGGGATGCGGGATCGCCCCTGCTACTGAAAATCTGGCTTTCACCCAGCTTGATTGTGGAAACCTTTCCACAGGTTCGATACCTGGGATTGAATCAACCAATTTTGGATTCCCTTTCAGCTTCGGTAGCACCAGATCATGTTTACCAGGCTTATGTCACCTTTATGGAGGATTACGCCATTTTCAGCCAGGGTATCGCCCAGGAAGAAATTGAAAAGGTTCGTGAGTCATCAGCACAGGCTGGCCCAAAGGCGCTTTGTGAGCAATTTCTCACTGGTGTTCTCAAGGATTTTCCTCAAAATCCGTATGCCCAGCTGGAATCAACCGTTTATGGCCTGTTGAAGCAGTATCATGCTGACCCGATGAACCAGGACATACCAGCTGCGCTGGTGATTCAGTATGTTCCGCACGGCGACGCCAGTTCTCCCTTGTTACGGGGTACCTTTACCACACGTAATATCAAGACAGGTGAACCTCAACTGGATGGCAAATTTGCAAAATGTGAACTCCTGGTGCCCAGTGGAGAGGAGCAATCGATCGACCAACTTGATACCGCACTGTTGGATGAATTGGATGTGATTGCAGGAACGCTCGAAGGATTTCACCTGGATGTCAGGCAAGTCAAATTTCAGGTGGAAAATGGAAAACTGTATGTGACCCGGGAAAAGCTTGTCGAAAGAAAATCGATGGCAACCAAGCTGCGTATCCTTTCCGAGCTTCAAAACGAAAACCAGATCTCCGCTGAAGAGTATGTTAGTTCTATCACACCAAAAGAGATGAACAGCCTGCTCTACTCCACGATCAATTCAAAGTCTGTAGAAGGACTTACCATAGTGCGCGGGGGAATCGCAGGTTCTTTAGGTGCAACCAGCGGACAGGTTTATTTTTCAACGAAAAATCTTCTTGAGGCATATTGGAAAGCCAAATCCGAAGATGGTGATACCAACCTGATCCTTTTGAAGAAGAGTACTTACGCGGAAGACGTACAGGCCGTAGAAATCGGTTGCGGCGTTATCAGTAGTGAAGGAGGTTATACCTCCCATGCACCCATCGTTGCTCGATCACTTGGAAAACCTGCCATTGTTTATCCGGATATCAGTTATCATGACGGGTATGTGACTATCGGCGGACACAAAGTAAACGAAGGTGATTATGTTTCGATGGAAATCGTAAGTACCGAGGAACCTTCGGTTTACCTGGGAAAGGCTGAGTTGGAATACCCGGATATCGAGAAAAACGGTGTCAAAGATCTGCTGGAAAAGGCCAAGCAGTTTGCCATGGGTATTAAGATTCTCGCCAATGCCGATACCCCCGACGAGTCACGACAAGCTAAATTGCTCGGTGCAGACGGAATCGGACTTTGCCGCACGGAGCACATGTTCCATCGGCACAAGCGAATCTACACCTTTCGTGATCTGTTAATCACACGAAATGCAGAACGAAAGAAGAACATCTTAAATGAGATTAAAACCTTTTTGACCGATGATTTCAAAGAGCTGTTCGAGGTGATGGAAGGACGGCCGATCACCATCAGGTTACTGGATGCACCCCTGCATGAGTTTTTACCGACCAATGAAGAGGAATTGGAAGAAACCATGAAACAATTGCCGGAGCTGTCTTCAGAGCAAAGCAAGGAGGAGATCAGGCAGTCATTTCTAAGATTGGAGGAGACCAATCCCATGCTGGGACATCGTGGTTGCAGGGTCGGAATATCATCACCGGAAATCTACGATGTCATGACAGCTTCAATTCTGGAAGCCGCTCTTGAAGTCAAAACCAAAAAGAACATTGATGTTCAGCCCGGCATTATGATTCCCTTGATTATGTCCAAAGAAGAGATGTACCTGATCAAAAACGGACAGATCATGGAAGGCAAGGAATCGGTGAAAGGGATTATTGGTGTTATTCGCGAGTTTATGAAAAACAGTGGTTTGAAACGGCAACCTTTTGACGTGAAAATCGGTGCCATGATTGAGCTACCTGCAGCAGCTCTGTCGGCTGCTGATATTGCCAAACAGGCTGAATTCTTCAGCTTTGGCACCAACGATTTGACTCAAACCACCATGGGGCTTTCCAGGGATGATATCAATTCATTCCTGCCGGCTTACACAGAGATGGATGTTTGGAAAAGTGATCCTTTTCAAAATCTGCTTGATCCGGTAAAGAAGCTGATCGACCAAGCCATTCAGGATGGCCGTCAGGTAAGACCGGATCTGGATGTGGGTATCTGTGGGGAGCACGGAGCCAATCCAAAAGTAATCAAATACTGTCTGGAAATAGGAATGAATTACATTTCCTGTTCTCCATTTGGTATTCCTATTGCGATTCTAGCGGTGGCCCAGTCCAACCTGAAAAGAGTGAACGGTAACTAACTTGCAAAGGCTACCTTAAAGACATCCTGGAAGGTTTTCGCGTAAAACACTTCCAGGTTTTCCTTGAGATGTTCGGGCAATTCAACATAATCCTTTTTGTTTTGGGTGGGTATAACGATTCGTTTCAGTCCTGCCCGTCGAGCAGCGATAATTTTTTCCTTCAATCCGCCAATCGGCAAGACTTCCCCGGTAAGCGTCAATTCCCCCGTCATCCCCAGTTTTGAGACAACCGGTTTTTTCAATAACAGGGAAAAGAGGGCTGCAGCCATGGTGATCCCAGCAGACGGCCCGTCCTTGGGGGTAGCCCCGGCTGGTACGTGAAGGTGGATAAAATTCTTTTTAAAGAAATCCGATTTGCCACCAAACTCGCCAGCGTTGGCAAGCACATAACTGTATGCGATTTCAGAGGATTCAACCATCACATCACCAAGTTGTCCTGTCTGTTTAAATCCTTTGCGGTCAGCTGTCATCTTGGTAGCTTCGATTGGAAGAATGGCACCGCCGAGGCTTGTCCAGGCCAATCCTGTTACAACACCGGACTTACCTTCAGCCAGAATTTCATCCTCTTCATAGATTGGATTCTTCAAATAGTCCTTCAATTGGTCAATACCGATCGTGAATTTCTTTTTGTCGTCTCCGGTCACTATTTTTCGGGCAACCTTACGGCAGATCTTGCGTATCTGGTTTTCAAGATTTCTCACCCCTGCTTCCCGGGCGTATCCGTCAATTATCTGCCTGATGGCAGGTTCGGTAATAGCGAAATTCTTTCCTGATAAGCCTGTCTCCTTGCGCTGTTTGGGGATTAAATAGCGCTTGGCGATCTTCAACTTCTCTCTGGTAATATACCCGGAAAGTCGCAGCACTTCCATACGATCCAATAATGCCGGAGGAATCGTGTCCAGCTGATTGGCCGTGGTAATAAAAAGTACGTTGGAAAGATCAAAAGGTACGTCCAGATAATGATCAACAAAGGCATTGTTCTGTTCCGGGTCCAGTACTTCCAGTAAAGCGCTGGCAGGATCACCGTGAAAACTGTTACCAATCTTATCGATTTCATCCAGCATTATCACCGGATTGCTATACTTGGTAGATTTTAAGGCCTGAATAAACTTTCCAGGCATCGCCCCGATATAGGTTCTACGATGTCCTTTTATCTCCGCTTCATCTCGCATACCTCCCACGGAAAAGCGGAAAAACTTCCTGTTCAAGGCACGAGCTATGGATCGACCGATAGATGTTTTACCGACTCCCGGGGGGCCCAGGAAGCAAAGAATCGTTCCGGAGACCTGTTGTTTCAACTTCAAGGTGGCAATAAACTCAAGAATTCTCTCTTTGATATCTTCCAAACCATAATGATCAACGTTTAAGATCTTCTCAGCTTTGTCGATGTCCAGGTTATCCTTGGAGTATATCCCCCAGGGTAACATGGTGATCCAATCCAGGTATGTTCTTGAAACATTGAATTCTGGCGATTGCACATCCAAAAGGGCAATTTTATCCATTTCCTCCTCAAACCGCTCTTTGGCTTCCGTGGTGAATTTTAGTTTTCCAGCTCTTTTTTTGAGTTTCTCAATTTCCTGGGTCTTCTCATCCTTGCTCAATCCCAGTTCCTTGCGAATCTCTTTTAATTGCTCTTTCAGAAAGAACTCTCTTTGATGCTCCGATATCCTGTCTTCAATTCGTTGTGAAATATCCGCCTGCAATCTGCTGAGGTCAAGTTCTTTTTTAATTAAGAATAATGTCTTACGGAGACGGCTGATAATAGGGATCGATTCCAGAATGGATTGAAGTTCATTTTTATCAGCTGATGTTAGAGTAGCCGCGAAATCTGCCAATCTGCTCGGATCATCCAGGCTGATTTGGCTGACAAACTGGTTGAGCTCTTCCTTGATAAGAGGATTCAGATTAATCAATTCTTTCATGTTGGAAAGGATTTCCCGACTAAAAGCACGAATTTCATTGTTTAACTCAATCTTTTCCTGCTCGATGTAATCCACCTTGGCAATCATCAAGGGAGGTTTTGTCGAGGCATCATCCACAATTCGAATCCTATCCAGTACATCCAGCAATAACTGGCTGCTTTCTTCATTTTGAGAGAACACCTTGGCAATTCTGGCAACGACGCCAACCTTATGCAGGTCCTGTACTTTGGGGTTTGAAGGATCAAATTTGGATGTTCCCAACACGATTCCCACATAACCCGGTTCCTTCTGCTGAGCATACTTAATGGTTTTCTGATATAACTCACCTTCCACCACCAGGGGGATCACCATATGCGGAAAAAGAGGTCGGTGCTGAACGGAGATTATTCCCAGGAATTCAGGCAGTATATCCAGCTTGGGCATCAGGTCTTTAAAAATACCTTCAGCAATCACTGTCTCCTCGGTAACCTGATGGTCCTCGATTATCTCTTCTTCAATCACTTCGACTTCAATTTCAGTGACTTTCCCTTTTTTGGATTTTGATTCTTTTTTGCTCTTTTTCTCGGGAGCAATATCCTTTCTCTTTTTTTTCTCGGCCATGGAATAAGTATTTACTTGACTTTCGTTTCTTTGGTGAGCCCGAATAACAGTCAGAAAACCAAATTCAGGCTGAGATGGTTGTTTTTTGATTCCTTAGTGGTTGGAACCTTGCGGATCATAAATCCGTTTGTGATGATTTCAGCTGTCTATCATTTGCTAATAAAGCACTCAGATTAATATAGGAGTTCTGACTATTTCAATTCATTTTTTTCGTTTTTTGTTTCACCCGGTGACGGTAAGTAAACAAAGGATTTTATTGATTTTTTGGATCTATTTTTGAATGAAAATCCCGCCGGGATGTTCAAGTGAAGTAATTTTTGAGTCGTTGTGCCTTGACAGAATATTTTTTTGCCATTAGTTTAAGAGATTATCAGCGAGTTCCCCGATAGCTCAGTTGGTAGAGCAGACGGCTGTTAACCGTCTTGTCGCAAGTTCGAGTCTTGCTCGGGGAGCCAAACTTCAGTAAGTCCCTTTCGTTAGCCTCGATAGTTTACTCACAGCTTCATCCTTGTAATTCCTGCCGGATCATCTTTTATTACGTCAACCTGATTTAATTGAGACTTTTCTGTTTTATGAAGGTCCCGCTATTTTCCCAATTCGTGCCGGGATTCCTTCAGCCATAAATGTTCATCCGGATGTATTAAACCCGCATTGCTGTGGAAGGTTTTGGATTTACTGGCCCATAATCGTGTGCCAGAGTTCCTCATCCACATTATCTATGAACTGGCAGCCAATTTTGTAACGATCGGTTTCTTCTTCAAACACACCTCTTACGCTGATTTCGAAATCCATGATCAGTACTTCACCGCTTGCATTGTATTTCAGGGCTGCATTGATGTTAGACCCAATGTCAAAAACCCTGTCGGCAAGAAAACTAAGACCACCGGCAGAATAGTCGTTTAGGGGATAGATCGATTCCTCTCCGTCCTGAACGATGGTAATATTGCCTTTGGCTTTGTAACGTTTATGTTTTCGAAGTTTTTCATAAAACTCTTCCGATTGTTCATCTTTTTCGAGAACTGCCGAGGAGTCCTCTTCCGTGATTGATGGTTGCAGAGCGGCCGGTTTTGTTGAGAATGGAAACTCATCATCTAAAAACGTTATAACAACGTTTGTCTCATTATCTAAATCCACCGGATCCAGAAGTTTGATGGTACCATTTTCATAAGTACCGCGAATCGATTTCATCATGATGATTCCTGTTATCTTGTTGAGCAAATGATATTGAAGCGATCCGTCGCTATCCGTGCCTTCGGTTATCAGTTTGCTTTATTCGGTTCATGAAGCAGTTAATTTGAACATAGGTTACCAGGGAAACTCTAACCCGGGTGACCCTAGCCTTAATTTAAGCTTAAAGGCAATTTCTATAATTCAGTTTGAAATTCAGAAATTACGTAATATAATACAATGAGTTAATGCTGTCTGGACATGTATCAAAACATGTATTATGCTGTCCAGCGGGATTTCAGCCAGAAAATACAATCTTGCTTTCAGTATAGTCTAGATCTTTGTACTTTGTGAATATTTATTAGAAATATTATTAAGCACTATAATTCGATTCCTTGTCTATTAAATAAAAATTCCGGGCAAAGGAATTCAGCAAATTCAACGACCTCTCAAATAAAGCAACCTAATCGAGGATTCATGTCAAATATCTTGAGTAAAAATGACCTGGTCGAACTGATGGCGAGAGAACTTGAGCTGCCGGATGACTCTGTTAAAGAAGCGATCAATAAAATGGTCAACAAAATAGTAGAGCATTTAACCGCATATGGTGAGGTTTCCATTACCGGTTTTGGAGCGCCGATAACCGTCAAACAGAAGTCGAAATCCGCCTCCGTCAAAACTGATCAAAAGCTCACGACTATCATAGAAAGCAGTAAACCGGGAATCGAGCAACGTAAATTAAAACGCAGGAATTTCATCTTAAACATTGAGGTACAGGAAGAGAATTCCGGCAAGATATTGGGAGATTTGGGCGACATCACTACAGAGGGGATTATGCTGGTTAGCGATGATCCTATCTTGGAAGATAAATTGTTCAGCCTAAAAATTCAATTACCCGAAGAAGCAGACGAACAGCTGGAAATTGGCTTTGAGGCACAGAGCATCAGATGCCAAAAAACCATTCACGAAGCCATATTCATCACCGGATTCAAAATAACGACTCTTGATGAAGAAAACCGCAAGAAAATAGAATACTTTATTGAGGAGTATGCGATTTGATCAACTGCCCATGAAGGCTTCTATATCTTCAATTTCCTTGGGGATATCCGCAGAAAGCACCTCACACCCGGACTCTGTCAAGAGGACATTGTCCTCGATTCTCACACCGATTCCTTCTTCGGGAAGATAGAGTCCAGGTTCCACGGTTAACACGGCTCCGGGTTCCAAAGGCTCATCCAGATTGCCAACGTCGTGGATATCCAATCCCAGGTGATGGCCGATTCTATGATAACTAACTCCTAAATGTTTTGTGGGATCATCGATAAAACCGCACTTGCTATATATCTCTCCCGTAATTTCTCCCGCCAGTTTGTGCAACTGGTTCCAGCTAGATCCGGGCTTGAGCTGATCGATAAAAGTCTTGTTGACATCCAAAACAGCCTGGTAGCACTCTTTTTGTCTTTCTGAAAAAGTACCGTTGACTGGAAACACCCTGGTAATATCGGCACTATACATTTGAAACTCACCACCGGTGTCGATCAACACCAGCTCACCATCCTTGAGTTGATCGTCATTGGTAATATAGTGAAGAACCGTGGCATTCTTGCCGGAGGCCACAATCGGGTCAAATCCATGTCTTTTGCATCCATTGTAGATGTATTGATAAGTCAGCTCTGCCTCAATTTGAAACTCCATCAAGCCGGGCTTTAGCTTTTTCATCACTGCTTCCAGGGCTGATTTTACGATCAAGGTTGCCTGCTTGATTACTTCAATTTCTTGATGCTGTTTAACAGTCCGCATGGGGAAGGTCAAAAGATTTAGCTTTTTTTGCTGTAGTCCCGGCAGTCGGTTTCTGAGGTCAGTCAGAAAAAGGTGTTGAGGAGTCAGAGGCTGATTGGGAAAATAATCATTCAATTCACAATAGAGAATTTCCTTCCACTTTTGGTTCCTGAACAAGGAGTTTAAAAGACTATCGTTAAAGAGAACATTTTTGATCCCACTAATCTCCTTTGCTTGATCTTTTGTCAGCATTTTACCGTTCCACTTCTCAAGCTCGGGATCAACCGGCGGAATAAACAGGTATTCTTCCGTTTTGCCTTCAATCCCCGGAACCAGCAGTAAACTGCAATCCGGGTAGTCAATACCGGTAAAATAGAAAAAATCTGAATCCTGCCTCCATAAATTGAGTGCGTCTGCATTCCGTATCGTTTGAGGAGAAGACTGCATCAGTGCCAGGGAATCGACAGTCAGTTTTTCGTTTAACCGTTGTCTGTTTTTCACGAAAAAATCTGCAGGTAGAACGGAGTTCCTCATAAACACCCTTGTTAGTGGTTGAAGTGTCGTAATCCGGAGAATGCCATGGCAATTCCCAACTCATTACAAGCTTTAACGGAATCATCGTCTCTCATGGAACCGCCCGGCTGAACAATATATCTAACACCATATCTTGCAGCCTCACGAACCGTATCATCAAAAGGAAAGAATCCGTCGGAGACCATCACCATTTTTTGGATTTCCTGCTCAGCCCAGGTATCAAAATCCCCGGTTTTACCCAACGCTTCAAATTCCCTTTTCAGGTTTTCCTTGGCTTTTGGTATTGAAAGTTTACGCATGGAGTCAACCCGGTTCGGCTGGCCGGCACCCATTCCCATCACCATGAATCGCCCCGGTGCATATTCTCTTCCCAAAACAATTCCGTTTGATTTGGTGTGCTTACAAGCCACTAGGGTGAATTCAGCGAGTTGCTGGTAGTTGTCCGGAAATGGTTTCTCGGTAACCACTTCAAACTTGCTTGTCAATTCCGAGTCTCTGTCCTGAACCAAGATTCCACCGGTAATGGCTCTGAATGTTTGCTGATCGCTTTCCCCATCGGATTTGACTTTAACAAGACGAATCATTTTGCTCTTTTTCTTGAAAAACTCAACGGCCTCCCCGGTAAAGTCGGGAGCAATGACGACTTCAACAAATTTCCCCGTGGGGACTTCCTGGCGAACATTTTCTCCGCCCACAATACTGTATGAATAGTGCTTGACATCCTCACCTTTTAAAAATCTGGCAAAATCCATATCCACCGTAGCGTTGGTAGCCAAAACACCGCCAAAGGCTGAGATCGGATCTCCTTCCCAGGCTTTTTCCAGGGCTTCAGCCACTGTATCACCTGTTGCCAGTCCACACGGATTTGTATGTTTAATCACCGATACCGCCGGTTTGCCTGCAGGAAGATCCTTTACCGCCTCCAGGGCTGCATTGGCGTCTACGTAATTATTAAAGGACATTGCCTTGCCACTCAGGATTTCGCTGTCCGCCACCGACACTTCTTTTGATTTCGGGTCTTGATAGAAAACAGCGGATTGGTGGCTGTTTTCGCCGTATCGTAGCACTTCACCGTTATCAAAATTCAAATGCAGCCTGTTTTGCTGTAAGACAGCTCTGCTCAGATAGGTATCAACCGATGCGTCGTAGATTGCCGTATGGTGAAAAACCTTCACAGCCAGCATTTCTCGGGTCTGTTTTGTGACCTCTCCGGAGGTTTGTATCTGATTTAGCACCTCAGCGTAGTCAGCAGGATCAGTGACCACGGTCACGTATTCATAGTTCTTTGCTGCTGCTCTCAGCATGGTTGGACCGCCAATATCGATGTTTTCGATAGCAACATTAAGCGGAACACCTTCGTCTTTGGTCACTTCCATAAATGGATAAAGGTTGACCACAATGAGGTCGATTAACGGAATATTCAAATCCTCTGCGGATTTCATGTGATCGGAATCATCACGTTTTGCCAGTATTCCTCCATGGATAAAGGGGTGCAAAGTCTTCACCCGACCATCCATAATCTCGGGGAAACCTGTTAATTCTGAAACATCCTTTACCGGAATACCGGCTTCCCGAATTGCTTTGGCAGTTCCACCAGTGCTGACAATTTCTATCTTTAGATTGTCAAGTTCTTTAGCTAATTCAATAATTCCGGTTTTATCCGAAACACTAACCAGGGCTCTCTTGATTTTCATTTGTAGATTATTGGTTGAAATGTGATTGCGTTTGCATGCGGCAGGGTTACAGTCAACACCCGGACTTCAGAAATTCCAGATGTTTTGGTTGAAGCCACTTTACTTTTCGAAAACAGGTGTTATTGGTCAGGGTAATAACATTGCGACTCTTCCACAAGTCAATTTTGTTGCTGTTTAAAGCCTCCGGGCAGACTTGCGTGAGTGTTAGCCTCTCTATCCTGATTTTTTTGAGATCATTTATAACTTGTCATGCGTTTATTAGCATCGTATTATATCTCTTTTGTTGATGTTTCCCGATTTTTTAACTCTCGCCTTAGAATCCGCTGCAAACGGTTAATCAAACTTACCCACCCGGGCTTGGAACTGTCGCTATGAAACAACGATTCAATTTAAAAACTCCTTTTCAACCTTCAGGTGACCAGGCAGAAGCGATCAAACAGCTGCTGCTGGGTTTGGAAAAGGATCGCAAGTACCAGGCATTGCTTGGAGTTACCGGTTCCGGAAAAACGTTTACCATGGCCAACGTGATCAACAGTTTTAGTCGACCCACGTTGATCATGACGCATAACAAAACCCTGGCTGCACAGCTTTACAACGAATTCAAGGAATTTTTTCCGGATAATGCCGTCGAGTATTTTGTCAGTTACTATGACTACTACCAGCCGGAAGCTTATGTTCCTCGCACGGATGTCTATATTGAAAAAGATACTTCAATTAATGACGACCTGGACAAAATGCGTTTGTCGGCAACGCGTTCCCTGTTCGAGAGAGAAGATGTGATTATCATTTCCAGTGTTTCCTGTATTTACGGTCTTGGTTCTCCTGAAGCATACAGAGGTATGCTCCTGTATTTAATGGAAGGAAGTGAGATGGATCGAAACCGAATCCTGGGTAAACTGGTGGAGATTCAGTACAACCGTAACGACATGGATTTCCACCGGGGAACATTCCGGGTACGCGGGGATACGATAGAGGTATATCCAGCTTACGATGACTACGCCATTCGCATCGAAATGTTTGGAGATGAGATCGAAAGCATTCTAAAAATCGATCCTTTAACGGGCAAAACATTGGATTCCTTGAGTAAAATTGCCATCTATCCCGGAAGTCATTATGTGACTCCGGAAGATCAAATGCCTGAAACGCTTGAACTGATCAGGGCTGAATTAAAAGAGCGCTTGGAAGATCTGCATGCCCAAAACAAACTCGTTGAGTATCAACGATTGCAGCAGCGTACCAATTATGATCTGGAAATGCTTGAGGAAACAGGCCGGTGTACTGGAATTGAAAACTACTCACGAATTTTTAATCGAAGATCGGCGGGTGAACCGCCTCCTACATTAATCGATTACTTTCCCAGAAACTCGCTGGTTTTTATCGATGAAAGCCACGTTAGTTTACCGCAAATTTCAGGCATGTATAAAGGCGATTATTCCCGGAAATCCACACTTGTGGAGCACGGATTCAGGCTTCCCTCCGCAGTTGATAACCGCCCGTTGAAATATGAAGAATTTGACAAGTTGGTTAACCGCATTATCTACGTTTCCGCAACCCCGGGTGATACAGAACTGGAAAACGTGAAAAACCGGGTAGTGGAGCAAATTATCAGACCAACCGGACTGATCGATCCGGAAATAGAGATTCGTCCAACCGCGGGCCAGGTTGATGATATGTACGCGGAAATTGAGAAAGTCGTTAAAACCAAGGAACGTGTTTTAATCACCACCCTGACCAAAAGAATGGCCGAGGATTTGACCGAATATTACGCAGATATGGGTGTTCGAGTGAAATATATGCACTCGGATATTGACACCTTGGAGCGATCGGAAATCATTCGAGACTTAAGACTGGGTGAGTTTGATGTCTTGGTGGGAATTAACCTTCTGAGGGAAGGGCTTGATATCCCTGAGGTTAGTCTGGTAGCAATCTTTGATGCCGATAAGGAAGGATACCTGAGATCCTATCGCTCCCTATTACAGACCTGTGGAAGAGCTTCCAGAAACGTCAATGGAAGGGTGATTATGTTTGCGGATTCGATTACAAAATCGATGAAGCTAACCATTGATGAAACTAATCGACGACGTAAGCGTCAACAGGATCACAACAAAAAGCACAATATTACACCGAAAACCATCGTTAAAAAAATTCAGGATAAAATGGTGCTTGAAACAGCAGACAGGGCAGCAGAAAGTTCACCTGCCTATGGTTCTCAACCGAAGGATCTGCTTAAGAAAATCAAACAATTGGAAAAAGAGATGCGCTTGGCAGCCAAAGAATTGAATTTTGAAAAAGCAGCTGAACTAAGAGACGAAATCTATCATTGGAAAAAAGCAGACCTGGGGCTGTGATCCGACCTGCTCTTTTGATATCTTTCCTGATCGCACCACATTTTTTCCGAGCGTCAGACAACAGTACCAGTTTTAATTATCCAACTTAAATAACTATTTAGGAGACATAATGTACAAAGTGTTTATTTCAGAAGAAAAAATTAAAGAAAGAGTTATCGAATTAGGTAAAGAAATATCGGATCAATATCATGGTGAACAGGTTGTCGTTGTCGTGCTGCTCCGCGGCTCGTTTATGTTTGCTGCAGATCTGGTCCGGGCGATAGATGGAGACGTGATAGTTGATTTTATGGTTGTTTCCAGCTATCAAGGAATGGAAACATCGGGGGAAGTCAGGATTTATAAAGATCTTGCGGAGAACATCCACGATCGTCATGTCTTAATCGTTGAAGACATTGTGGATACAGGTTTGACGCTGACCAAAATTCTTGAAGTATTGAAAAGCAGAAACCCCAAATCTCTGGAAACGTGCTCTCTTTTGAGCAAGCCCAGTCGACGAATTAAAGAAGTTGCCATTAAATATGTGGGATTCACAATTGAAGATAAGTTTGTGATCGGTTATGGGCTGGATTTGGATCAAAAATATCGTCAATTGCCATATATCGCCGAGATGACCCACTAGGTACTAAAACCGGCCATAACACTCCAGGAGTCGGCTACTGCATCCTAACGGTTTCCAGAATTTTGGCAATTCGAACCGATAACCCCTTCTTCCAACGGATTGAAAATCATCAAAAATCGTTATGATCAAAAAGGAGACATTAAATGAGTTCCATTGCTGATTTTTTTAAGCTCAAGGAAAACAAAACAGATGTGGGTACGGAAGTCAGGGCGGGTATAGCAACTTTTCTGACGATGGCATATATCATTGTCGTCAATCCTGATATTCTTTCCAACACAGGCATGCCTTTCGCCGGTGTTTTATTTGCGACAGTATTGGTTGCTTCCGTGAGTTCTATCCTGATGGGCCTGGTGACAAATTTACCATTCGCTATTGCACCGGGGATGGGATTAAATGCGTTTTTTGCATTCTCATTGTGCATAGGGATGAATATCCCCTGGCAAACTGCTTTGGGAGTCGTGTTTATTTCCGGAGTGATCTTTTTAATCCTCTCCGTAACCGGTGTCAGACAAGCAATCGTCCAATCGATCCCGGCCAGTCTTCGCTATGGCGTTGCTGCCGGAATTGGGTTGTTTTTATCCATTATTGGTCTTACCAGTGTTAATTTCATTGTCACTGATCCTGACACAACGGTGACTTTTGGCGGGATGAATCCAACCACCATCCTGTTTTTGATCGGACTGGCAATTACCGGAATTCTGATAGCAAAGAAGGTTAAAGGTTCGCTGATTATTGGGATCGTTACTACATCTCTTCTTGCCCTGCTGGCTTCAAAAACAATCGATGGCGCAGCGGACATGGTTGCGGTACCAGACAATATTTTCGCACTTCCGAGCCTGGATGTTTTCTTTCAGCTTGATATTTTGGGTGCATTAACTGTAAGTATGGCTGCCCCAATATTCACTTTTCTGTTCACGGATATTTTTGATTCGTTATCAACATTTCTTGGAGTATCAGAAGTAGGCGGATTTATTGAAAAAGACGGACAACCCAAAAACGTCGGTAAGGCGTTGTTGGTAGACGCTGTTTCTACAACCGTTTCCGGTCTTTTCGGAACATCTTCCGGAACTACCTACATAGAATCCGCTTCAGGAGTAGAGGAAGGAGGAAGAACAGGCTTAACAGCTGTTGTGACAGGGCTGCTATTTCTGCCTTTCATGTTTTTATCCCCCCTGCTTTCATTCGTGCCTGCTGTAGCAACAGCACCAATCCTGGTTTTGATCGGCCTGTTTATGATGAAACCTGTGGCAAAAATAGCCTGGGACAACTATGAAGAGGCCATACCGGCTTTTTTAGCCTTGATATTGATTCCTTTGACCTATTCAATTACCCAAGGTATTGTTTGGGGATTTTTATCGTACACAGTGTTAAAGATATTGAAAGGTAAGATTCGCGAACTGCCGTTGATGATTTATATTATCGATGCAGGTGCAATCCTTTCTTTATTATACCATTAGAACAACCAGCCGGATGAATGTCGGTTCATTCGGTTTATTTTCCATACCTTCTTTCACGTTGCTGATAGATTCGAATTGCCCTCCAAAAATCTATCATTCTGAACGCCGGCCAAAAAACCTCCGTGAAATATAGTTCCGAATAGGCACTTTGCCAGAGCAAAAACCCGCTTAGTCTTTCTTCTCCGGACGTCCGAATTATCAAATCAGGATCGGGAATACCATTGGTATAAAGGTTTTTCGCCAATAAATCCTCATCGATATCTTCAATATCGATTTCCTTCCTTTCGATCTGTTGAACGACCTTTTTCACCGCATCCACAATTTCCGCTCGTCCACCATAACTAATAGCGATATTAAGCTGAAAATTGTCATGATCTTTGGTTACTTCTTCCGCTTTGGCAATCTCTTCGTTTAACTCTTTTGACAAATATTCCAAACGCCCGATTACGCGAATACGAACTTTATTTTTTTCGATAGCCGGTTCCTGTTGGAATTTTTTTATTTTTTCCACCAACAGGGTCATCAGGGTGTCGACTTCATCGCTGCTTCTATTGAAATTCTCCGTAGAAAAAGCATACAAAGTGATAATTTTAATGTTGAGTTTCCAGCACCATTGCAACAAGTCTTCAACTTTGTTTGCTCCAAACATATGCCCTTTGGTAACTTCCAATCCTTTTTCGCGGGCAAACCTTCTGTTTCCGTCAAGGATCACCCCAATGTGTTGAGGTTTAGGACCTTCTTTGATCTGACGCCAGAGGACCTTTTCATATAATCGATATACAATCGAAGCTAACTTCATAATTTAATTGTCTATGTTAGTTCATTAATTGGTTTTTTACAGCATCCTGATTTTCGATCGGGCTTTTGGCAATCGATCTTTCGGGAGGCAACACTTCTTATACGCAAAATACGACGTAATTGTGAACTCTGAAGCCAATAAAGCCGCCAATTTTGTCCGCGACGCAGTAACTTTGTATTTAATGGGGAGTTCTTGCCCGATTCATTGAACCTTTTGCTGAGAGCAACGTGATAAAATCATTTAAGCTTTATCCCTTTCCTTCGCCCGAAAAACGGAATAACGCTGCACTGATCACACCAAACCTAATGGATGCTGTTCTTTTCATTGGCGATCAGTTTCAATTGCTCCGAATAATTTATCATACTAACAGGATCAAAATAATTTTGGAATCTAATCCTTGATTCATGAGTCATTTAGGATCAATCGAATTTAGTTTTATCTCACGCCTATCAATGATCTTTCAACTATTTAGCAGAAATAGTAACCATAAAAAACTCAATTCTTTACCAAAATGATTTACTAGGTATTTATTTGATATTTAAACATTTCGCAACCAAACCTTTGACAGCACACCGGTGCAAATCCTGGTGTGTGGGAAATTCAAGGGAAATACAATTGCAGATTTAAAAAAAGGGTCGGTGACGGGAAGCCGTTGGCGATGTCCCAACATTATTCGGCCAGATTCACTTCACCGGCAAAATGACAGGCAACCTGATGATCGATTCCCGTATCTGATTGCTTAAGCACAGGGATCTGTTGACGGCAAACATCCTTGGCAACAGGACACCTTGTGTGAAAGCAACAACCGGGGGGAGGATTAATTGGCGAAGGGACATCTCCAATGAGAATAATTTTCTTCTTTTTTCGCTCCGGATCAGGCTCCGGAATTGCTGATATCAGGGCCTGTGTATAAGGATGTTGCGGTGTTTCGATGATATCCGCTGCAGAGGCGTACTCAACAATTTTACCGAGATACATGACCGCAATGCGATCAGAGATATGCTTTACTACAGCCAAATCATGGGAAATAAACAGGTAGGTTAGTTCCAACTCCCGCTGTAAGGTCAAAAGCAGGTTCAATATTTGTGATTGTATCGAAACATCCAGAGCGGAGACCGGTTCGTCGCATACAACCAGTTTTGGATTTAATGAAATAGCACGAGCAATACCGATCCGCTGGCGCTGTCCACCGGAAAACTCGTGGGGATATCGGTCAGATGCGCTGCCTGACAATCCAACCGTATCGAGAAGTTGTTTTACTTTTGATTTCCGCTCCCGACTGTCAAGCTGTTTATGAATGATAAAGGATTCTTCAAGGATTTCTCCAACCGTATGCCTTGAATTAAGTGATTCAAACGGATCTTGAAAGATTATCTGCATCTGTCGTCTTAGCGGACGCAACTCTTTTTGTGACAGCCTGGTGATATCAACTCCGTCAATAAAGATGCGACCAGCCGTGGGATCATACAGCCTTAACATCGTCCGACCCATCGTGGTTTTACCACATCCGGATTCTCCAACCAATCCCACTGTTTCACCCCTTTTAACCTTGATGGAGACCCCATCCAACGCATAAACGGTCCCCACCTGTCTTAAAAACACTCCTCCGTAAATGGGAAAATGCTGTTTCAAGTCGACAACTTCAATCATGGAATCCGTCATGCCTGACTCACCTCCCGCCAATTAAAACAGGCAACTCTATGATTATCGCCCACCAATTCTGTCGGTGGAGGAGATTCAACGCAACTCTCCGTGGCAAAAGGGCAACGATTTTGAAATCTGCATCCCTTGGGAAGATCTTTTAGATCCGGAACCATGCCCTCAATGGTATTCAATTGTTGCTTGCCAATTGAAGTGAGCCTGGGTATCGCCTGCAGTAATCCCTTGGTATAGGGATGCGAGGGCGATTTGAAAAGATTTTGTACCGGAGCGCTTTCAACAATATTGCCGGCATACATGACCACCACATCATCACAATTTTCCGCAATTACACCCAAATCATGGGTAATTAAAATGATAGACATTCCGGATTCTTTTTGCAGTTCTTGCATCAAATCAAGAATCTGTGCCTGTATGGTAACATCCAGTGCTGTCGTAGGCTCATCAGCAATCAAAATCTCCGGACCGCAGGCCAATGCCATGGCAATCATGACCCGCTGCCTCATTCCACCTGATTGTTGATGTGGATACTCGTTGATCCTCAATTCAGGTTCGGGAATACCAACTTTTTTAAGTTGACGAACCGATGCTTGTAATACTTCACCCGCATTCATTTCAGGAAAATGTAATCTATAAACCTCCTGCAATTGTTTTCCTACCCGATGAACCGGATTAAGGGCAGTCATGGGTTCCTGAAATATCATCGAGATGCGTTTACCACGAATCGACCTCATCTCCGCCGGTGGTAGTTCAGCAATGTTCATTCCGTCGAAAGAAATCTCACCGTTTTCAATCTTACCCGATGGTTTCGGCAATAGTCTCATAATGGAGAGCGACGTCACACTTTTACCACAGCCCGATTCACCCACAATCCCCAGGGTCTTTCCTTTTTTCACTTCAAAACTGACACCATCAACAGCACGCAATACTCCATGTTCCGTATTAAAGGAAGTGACCAGGTTATTAACTTTCAGAATCGCTTTGGTAAAAGCTGACATATGATAGTTTTTTTATGAATCTGTTGCTTTATTCAGCTTTGAACGTTGTGTCAATAAAGGTTTCCGGTTCAAACGTTTTACGATTTTTCATTGCAGCTATAGTCTCTTTGTGCAGCTTCTCGTCAAACCAAAACAGGGCTGTTCCCAATACATCGAACATGGATTCTGAGAGTTTTGTCCCTGGAGTATCCGGTAGTCTCCACCATCGCCAGTATGCCTCCCTAGTATATCCAACATAGTAGGCGGGAACAAATGCACCAATCTCATGAAGTTTTTCCTGAATCATGTGAGATAGTTTTATTCTTTCAGGTATTTCCAACGTGACTCGATAAGATTCAATCATTTTATCCAGATCGGGATCTGCTGTATTGGTGAAATTATTGGTCTGCACTTTAAACGCGTTATCCGAATGGTAATGTTGCCAAAATACAGGTCTGAGCCCTGTACTGAAACCGGTCCAGGCTACCTCATGTTTTTTCTCCAGGTTCAATTTCCAACTGGAACTTCCATCCAACCGTTTTAACTTCAACTCAATACCGGCTTTTTTTGCCTCCTCTTTTAGCACTACCAGCCGTTGGGTGTGAGCCTCGACTGAATAATTGACAAAAACAGAAAATCGTTTGTTGTTTTTTGTCCAGATTCCATCGGATCCCCTACGCCAACCCGATTCTTCCATCAATTTCTCCACTTTATCAACGCTGTATTCCCGAGCCTTGATATTGGGATTGGTATATTTACCATAACCTGTATAGTGATTATGTTGCCTGCTGTAGTCGTTGCGCAAAACCTTTGTCAACACCTTTTCCATATTAACCCCGTGAGCAAAGGCGTATCTGACGTTACGGTCTTTAAACAACTCATTCGCCTGGTTTAACCAAAAGCCCATTGCACCCTGCGGAACGTCGTTATAAAACCAAATCCTTTTCACATAACCGTCTTTGTAAACAGACATATCCTTAGATTTTTGGTGCCAGTAATTTGGAAATATGACAGGAAAAGTATCAATCCTGTTGTTTTGAAAAAACTCAAACGTCGCATTCAAATCCCTGATGACAGTGTACCGGATTGTGTCTACGTTAAACCGCCCTTTAAAATACCGTTTATCCTTACCCCACCAGTTCTTTTTCCGTTTCAGAGTGATCGACTTTCCCTTTCTCATTTTATCAATTTCATAAGCCCCGGTAGTCGGAGCAATCTTCCAATTAAACCGCCTGACAAAGTCCTTGGGAATCTCTCCATAAAAGTGCTCTGGGGTTGGCTCAAGCGCTACCCATCTGTATAGTTCAGCTCGAGGTTTCGTTGCGACGACGGCTATGGTGAAGTCGTCATATTTAATTACCTTGTCAATCACTTCGGTGTAAAAGTTATTGTAAAACGGAGCAATAATGTTTTTTGATCTCATGAATGTGAGAGTATATAGATAATCATCTGCCGTGACAGGGGCCCCGTCTGACCAGCGTGCCGACTGATCCAGCTTGAAGTACATAGTTTTGTTATCATCATCATATGCCCAATGTGTGGCTAAATCGGGCAATAGTTCTTCAGTATTGGGATGAATTGTGATGATACTTCTATTTAGACCTCGAATGACTCCTGCAAACACTCCGTTTGAATCAGGGCCGACATGTCTCAAAGTTAACGGGAAAGATTGAATATTGGTCCTGTAGGTTCCCCCTTTCTTTGCATTGGGTGATGCATATATGGGAGCTGTATTGTTTGTTATCCATTTTATTCCTTCTGGCAGTTTTTCGTTTGCCCACAACAGATTGGGGGAAAAACTCAAAAAAACCCAAAGTAGACTCAAAAGAAGGAGTTTAATTTTCATAGGATTCTCCATGTTACTTAATCGAAATCATACCTATTCGTAGGTACTGTGTAGCTTAGGATCAAAACCTTCTCTCACGGCCTCTCCAATGAAAGTGACCGCAACCATAACAACCACCAAGGCCGAAACTGTCGATGCGATGATCCAAATTTCATTAAGGTTCCTTGTGCCTTGTTGTAGAAGTTCCCCCCAACTCGGAGTGGGTGCGGGCAAACCAAATCCAAGGTAGTCCAGTGCGGTCAATGAGCTGATTCCACCAGCGACTGAAAATGGAATAAAGGTCACAATCAACGAAAGTGTGTTTGGAATTATGTGCCGAAAAATAATTCTAGCATTGCTGGCTCCAAGTGCCTTGGCCGCTAATACGTATTCCCTGGCTTTTTCTTTATAGGTTACTGTTCTCATATACCAGGTCATTCCCATCCAACCAAAAAAAACCATAATTAACACCAGGATTATCAGGTTGGGAATTACAATCGATGAAATGATCATAATGATATAAAGAACCGGCACGGATGACCAAATCTCAATGATGCGCTGGAAAAAAAGATCGAATTTGCCCCCCATATATCCCATCAGACAGCCAAGAGTGATACCTATCGCATAATTGATAACAAGAAGCAGCAACGAAAAAATAATGCAGATTCGAAAGCCGTAAACCAACCTGGCAATGATATCCCTGCCAACTTCATCGGTACCCAAATAGTGTCGATTCTTAATGGAAGGGGGAAACGGAGGAAAATCTCCGGCTCTTAGATTCGTCTCAAAGGCATTGTAAGGCACCAAAGGCAGTATAACAAAACGTCCATCGTTTTCTTTTTCGTAAAACTCGTCGAGTTCGCGGTAGTTGGTTTCGTATTCGTAATCCAATCCGAATGCACTGCCAGGAATCATATCACCATAGGTTGGGAAATGGAGGGATTCTCCATCGTAGACGATCAACGCTCGATTGTTGATCAGCAGTTCTGCCGTGGCCGCAATTAACAACATCACTACAAACAATATGAGTGAGTAGTATCCCCGCCTAATGGATTTAAAGCGGTTGATCTTTTTTACGGTAAGTGGATTAAACGTAAACAATTTCATTCAAACCTCACCCTTGGATCGACCAAAGCGACACAAAGATCCGAGAGAATGTTGCCGATCAGGCCCAAAATCGATGTAATGACCAATACTCCCAAGACTATTGGGTAATCCCTTTCCACGAGTGATTCATAACCAAGTAATCCCAGGCCGTCTATATTAAACACTTTTTCAATAAGAAAAGAACCTGCCAAGAAAATACTGATATTATGCCCAAAATGTGTAGCAAGAGGAATGATACTATTGCGAAAGGCATGCTTCAACACTGCACCTCTGAATGTTAGACCTTTGGAAATAGCTGTTCTAACATAGTCTGTAGCCAAATTGTCCATCAATGTGTTTTTCATCAAAAACGTCATTGTAGCCAAACTGCCAACCATATAGGCAATTAATGGAAGCACAGAATGGTAGAATACGTCCCATACTTGTTCCCAGAACACCAAATCATCAAATTCATCGCTAACAAACCCTCCTAAAGGAAACCACTCCCATTTTGCTGCAGGCCAAACAAAAAGAATTATTGCAATAATAAAGGCCGGCAGGGCATAACCAATCAAAATAACTACCGATGTTGAATTGTCCACCATGGTTTTATGCTTAACTGCTTTTAAAACACCGAGTGGAATGCAAATTAAGTAGGTTAGAAGTGTCGTGACTATTCCATAGTAAACTGAAACAGGCATCTTATCTAAAATTATCTCCCACACCGGATCAAAATACCTGGTTGACGTTCCCAGGTCGAAAACAAGCACCTTCCCTAACCAATTAAAATAACTGATCAATACCGGTTTATCAAAACCATAAAATTCTTTTAAATCTGCGATGTCTTCATCAGAGAGTGGAGAACCCGTTTTATAAACCTGGGTGCTCGCAGCAAAATCACTCGATTGACTCATCATTCGAGCTTGAGAAATAATCTTATCCACCGGTCCGCCGGGGACAAAGCGGGTGATGACAAAGACGAGGAGGGTGATGCCTAGAAAGGTGGGGATGACAAGAAGGAGTCTGCGAATAAAGTAGCTGGTCATTCGTTTGGGGAACCAATTAAGTGTCTTAAAGCTTGAGTGTCTTACACTGGTACGATAACACCAGCCTTATCTTCATGTACTCAATAGTAATCTATTGCCAAATAATATCACAGACCTTTTGAGGAGAAAAGGGCTTGTCATTCATTCCTGTTTAGCTTGATTTGGCTGTAAAATTCGAATTTTAAACTTAGGCGTAATCCGATCGCTTTGTAAAGAAAAGCTATTCACAGACCAAGATAATAACCACTTAATCGATGATTTTCAATCGAGCTTTAGCTTGATTTGGCCGAGACAAAGAAAAATCGGTAATTATAATCACCTTCATTGCAAAAATTCAAATAAATAATGAAAATTTATAAATTAATAAATTTATTTGCCGAAAATGTAAATTACCTTGTTTTACGGAAACATATCCAACACTGTCTGTTCGAATATATTTCATTGAGTTTAAAGCAGATTAAACTTTCGAATTATACAGGGAAGGATAAGGAATCTTAGGAAAGTACTGTAAGAGAGAACTGAATTTGACTGTTAGTCAGAAAGCAGACCGGCCCTTTGCACTCCCGGCGGTGTTGTCTGTTGCAGAGAATAGACTGCCAGTTTTCTTTGAAGGCGGGGCTTGAGAATGTAATATTCGTTACTTCAATTAATTAGATGGTATGTGTCCGACTTGATCTCTTGAATCTGAACTTATCTCTTTCTATCTTTTTTGTGTGCGGAATAGGTGTCGGACACGATTTTTAAGGCTAAGCCAGCTAACTTGCCTTAATTCTGGATTTCACAAAATCACCCCAGACGCTGGGCCTTGTTTCACTTGTTACTTTTAATGTAGTTACTTTCCCACCTTTTTGAAAAAAGTTCTCTTTTGCGTTATCCAGTTCGTTTTTTGATGGTTTGAAATCTCCTTTTAAAGTTCGAAGTTGCTCTCTTCTCTGTTGGTGAATTTTATAAACGTCAGTTTGATTTCTTTGGATCATCTTGCTCTCCTTTGATAATTCAACCCGAATATCAGTAGCGCGACCCTAATAAACAGACATTCGGGAAATCAACACATTTTGAACGTTAATAAATATCCATTTGTGAGTTAGTGCACGAAACTCAGGACATTCATTCCGGCTTCCCGGTCTAGACCGATCCAAGAGATATTTCCTATATAAAGCAAATTGGAACAAAAAGTACATAAAAAAAAACAAAAAATTTACAAAACACGAGAGTTCACAAAACTTAAATTGCAATTTCAATAATTTATATTTTTTACTATTTCCAAATTATTATCCGACCGGCACTTAGAAAGGACCAACTCTCTAAACACCTTTTAGAGTTTGTCTCAGCCTTGCTTTACCTTCAAGTATGACTTTTATTCCGGTTTTCATTAGGTTATCAGTTATCGGTTTGTGGAACAATTTTTCAAGCCCGGAAAAGAGTTGAAAAACACTCGGCCTATTCAAGAACAACATTTATCCATAATAATTATGTTGCTAAAACAGAATGCGAAGCTTTCACCAGCGACCGATAACGGATAACCGACAACTGACCACCATGCCATGCAAGCATTGATATGAGTAGCAATTACCAGGAAGTTGCACTTTTCAAGAAACCCCTAAAAAGTGTGTCTCAATTAGTTATTAAACTTGAGAAGAGAGGAGCTTTCCCAAAAACCGGGTTCAGGGTTTGTTCGCACCAGTGATATATGCTTCTATATTCTTCCGGAAGTCACTTGACTATGAACTTGATCATTGTTCCAGCAATCGTAGGGCTTGTTGGTATTCTTCGGGGGTATTGATATTCGATATCAAACGTTTTTCACTGTCTGCGGGTGTTAGTGGGATTACATGACTAATGTCAAGCAATGCCAGGCAACTTCGCTTTCCTTGACTCAAAAGATACCGGGCCTTGTTTAACGTAGAGAATTGATAAACTGCCACCAGGGGATTTAGATAACCATCCTGTTGGGAACAAACCGCATTGATACCTTTATTTTGCTTGATTTCGTCAAGAAGTCTCTGGAGCCACCCAGTTGAAATAAATGGCAGATCACATGACAAAACAAAAACATACCCGTTTTTTTTTGGCAGCAGCGAGCATGCATCAGCAATACCTTGAAGCGGCCCCTGTTCTTTTTCTTTATCCCTGCCGATCAGGATCTTGTGTTGATTAAACTTCAGGCCGGAAGGCAAAAGCATGGATTGAGAGAGCATAATCACAAGGTCTCCCGCTATTGGCTCTGCAACTCGTGCTATTCGTTCCAGCATTGTTTCATCGTTGATCGGAAGCAAGGCTTTATCAGTGCCCATTCTACTGGAGAGTCCGCCTGCCAGGATGACGGCTGACACAGGCACTTGCTCACGCTCCGAATTTGCAGCCATTAGAAGTTTTTGTCTGTCGTGTAGGTGGACATATGGTTGGTGTGAAAGTTGAGCCGTCAATAAGCCGGGTTCTGTCAGTCGGTAAACCGACCGTGTAATCATTTATCTAGACATTTGGTTACCCAAAGGTTCTTGCATCCTACCCGGTAGCTAGGCGAGCAACCGTTAGCACTACTCTATTTGGACTTGCATCAGATGGGGTTTACCTTGCCGGAAATGTCACCATTTCCGCGGTGGGCTCTTACATTAAAGAGTTTCCTCTCCCACCTTTT
>JANQLH010000214.1 GCA_028280735.1 SAR324 cluster bacterium
CGTCCGCTAATCGTCAGCTGTTTGATGACGCTGTATACAATAAAGTTATTTGGATGACAGTCGCCGCGCTCCTTCATAAGTTAATATGAGACGGTGTCAATATCTGTTTTTGTGAAATCATCGCCTTTGAATAGCAAAGGATCACCAGTATAAGCCGCTAAGGCATAAGAGCAACAATCCCCAAAATTCAATGCCGCAGGATGATGACTTTTTCCAAACTTGCGCCAAGCCATTCCGGATAATCTTGCCTGATCCGGGCAATCCCCTCACTCATACAATCTAACCTAATTCGTTAGACACCTTTTTTCCATGCAGCAGCCATCAAATCGAACCCCTGTTGCCAACCTTCTTCGCTGGCAGAAATGGAACCGGGTAAAAGTGCTCGTAATTCACCTGCAATATCCTCACCGGACTGCACAAACGTGACAACACAACCCGTTTCTTCTGGATTAATTACAATGGAAATGGTGTCACTGTTCGGTGAGAACTGCGGCATCGCATATGTATACTGGAGTCGATGAGGCCTATCAATTTCCAGGTACTCGCCAGTTGCCGTATAAACCGTTTCTTCTTCTCTGCGGATGATTGTCCAGCGACCGCCGACTTTTAAATCAATGTCAAAACTCGTCTGATCCGTCCACCACACGCGCATCGACTCCGGCTTCGTGAATGCATCGAACACGACGTCCGGTGAAACGTCGAACTTACGGACAATTCGTAGAGAGGGATTTTCTATAGCTTCAGTCATATTAATCACTTCCGAAATGATATGATACCATCACCGACTCTCAGGACTGAGATTCCTTGAATTGAGAGAAGATATTTAATAACACCCTTGACATCATTATTTATATAGTCGGTTGTGGAAAAACTCCATGAGCGATGTTGGACATCTAAAAAGTGTAGCTACAACTATCATAAATATCTTTTGAGCACAATGTTTATGTTGTTTATGCACAATGAACACTCTTTTTTTGGGTTGAGTGGCATTGGTGGTTTTTGAGTGGGGTCGGACCCCAAATCCCACAATTCCGATTCCGAAGATCTGACCAACTCCCTTGCATTAGGCGATCCTTAGCAGTTACAAAGAGAAAGAGTGATTTTCCTTTTAATAGGCTTATGGTAAGCTCGAACAACAATGTACAGATAAGTCTTAAAATACATAATAGAATTCAATGGAACCTGAAGAAATACTGGCCGCAATAGATAAGCTCGAATTATCAGAAAAAATACTCCTGGTTGAAGATATTTGGGATCGAATTGCGAAAGCAAATTCAACGTTGCCCATGTCGGAATGGCAAAAGGCTAAACTTGATAAAAGATACAGTGATTATCAGCAAAGCAAACATGAATTGAAAGATTGGCAGACCGTCCACCAAAGTATTCGATCTGAAATTAAATGAGAATCAAGTATACTTCTCGTGCTGAAAAAGATCTCAGAACAGCAATCAGTTGGTACGAAGTACAAAGACTCGGGCTAGGACTTGAATTTTTGGACTGCGTGGAGTTTGCAATTAAAAGGATTCTTGCATATCCGGATTCCTACCCTAAACCATATAAATCATTTTACCGCTGTGTTATCCGAAGATTTCCATTTTCAATATTCTACACACTTGAGCAAGATGTTATTGTAATCCATGCAGTCTTTGACAACAGACAAGATCCAATAAACCTTCCTTAATGACCTCATTTTCATCCCTCCGAATCTTATTGCCACTTAACTTCTCAAGCAGAGAAGATTATATTCGCCCATTAGCCCAGGGTGAGCGGAGCGTAACCCTCGGGATGGATTGGAAAGGGGTAACCCTCAATTACCCTGTTTTTCTTTCTTTATGGCCTGTGATATAGGATAGTATGGGGTTTATGAAAACCTTTTTGATTTCTTTTTGACCAGCATATAACGTGATCATGAATATCTCTTTAGAACACTTACCGGAACTCAAACGAGAAGAACTTCAGGAGATCGTAAAAATTATTCTGGAAAACAGCACCAAAAAAACAGAAATGATTCTTCTGTTTGGCAGTCACGCGAGAGGAGATTGGGTCGAAGATCGTTACACCGGGGATGATGGAATTGTCTATGAGTATCGCAGCGATTTTGACATCATGATTGTCACATCTTCAATACATTCTGCCCAAAAATGGTCCTACTGGTTAAAAATCGAAAAAAAGTTGCAACGCTGTAAACTGATTCGGACATGGGTGAGTCTCCTGGTCATCGATATTCAAACTCTTAACAAAGAGCTGAAAAAAGGAAGATATTTCTACAGCGATATTCGAAAAGAGGGGATCATTCTTTATAACTCCAAAAAGTTTGAATTAGCCGAACCGAAGGAGTTGACACCCGAAGAACTCAAAGAAGAAGCGGCACGTCATTTTGAAAAATGGTTTGAAAGCGCAAACGAATTTCTTGAAGCGACTTATGATGAGATTAAAAAGCAACACTTTCATAAAGCTGCCTTTGAACTCCATCAAGCCACAGAACGTTTTTTTATGACAACCCTGTTAGTGTTTACCGGGTACAAGCCTAAACTTCATGACCTGGAAAAACTAAATCGGCGTGTGATTACTCAGCATCGGTCTTTTATGACCGTTTTTCCCCAATCCACCGACCTGGAAAAACAGAACTTTATCCTCCTGAAACGCGCATACATTGATTCCAGATATGATATGGAAAACTTCCATATCACCAAAGAGCAATTAGAGTGGTTGGCTAACCGAGTTGAAAAACTAAAAGAGTTGACTCAAATAAACTGTCAGGAAAAAATTGAGAGTTTTTAAGCTATAAACAAATGTCCCACTCCTTTCCACTACCACACTCTTTTCAAGCTTTTATACAGATCAAATTTTTTATCACTACTTATCAATTCCGCTTTTTCATTAAGGGTAACGGAAACAATAAATCGATCAAATGGGTCTTTATGGTTATCAAACCTGGGTAGTGATTCGTAGTTTAAAATATGTTCATTGCGGACAGGAATCATTTGAATACCAGCCTGATGTGTTTGTAGCATAATACTTCTTAGTCCGACTGGAATGATGAGCTTACCTAGATTGATCTTGATAGCCATTTCCCAATAGGAAATTTGACTGATAAACAGCTCATTGACTGGATTTTGGTATATTTTTAAGGCTTTTTTGCTTATTTTCTCGATATCGTTTGTTCCCAGGAAGATTAGCAGATGTGTATCAAGAATGTATTTCAAAGGTACTCCTCCATTCCTTCAATTGGCTCATCAAATTTGGACATATCAATTTTGCAATTGAAAAATCCGAGCTCTCTTTTCTGTTTATGTTTGTCTTCTATTGGAGCAAATTTAAGCACCGGTTTTCCATTTTTGGCGAGGATGATCTCCTCTCCTTCTTCAAATCGTGCTATCAGCTTGGAAAGGTTTGTCTTTGCTTCATGAATATTTACAATCATATTTTCCCCTCATTGAACTAAGTCATTATAGCTAAGTTAATCTATCAAGAAAAATTGAAGCTGTCAAAAAAGAAACAATAAAAATCGAGTAGGATAGTTGTCAGGCTGGGAGCGGGTTCCTGTGAATGGGGTCGGACCAGACTACTCAGGCTAAAATCCGAATCATAGCTCATAAAAATGGGCTATTTTGGGGCTTAAAACCGCTTTTTTACCCTTAAAAAGTTAGTTGTAAGAATTTCTCGGTTCATTAAGAAGCCAATAGTCCTCTTTACCTTCTATTTTTCTTTTTTCAGTGTTGATACCGAGTTTATTTTGTATTTCAATCACAAACCCTTCTTCACCAACCGCGACTCCCTGGCTCCAATCAGGTTGATGAACAAGATATCCTTTGTTTAACTCCATCTCGATGAAGGTTCTGTATTCCTCTTTTAATCGCTGATTGGTTTTGACTCGAAAGAATCCCCGTAACATCTCATGGTCGATTATGGTGTACCTTTCCTTGGGTTGCATAATTTCGCGATATCCGGAAAACTCCCAGTTTTTCGGATGATTTACCACACCTGCTCGAACCATGTTCAGTTCAATATAAAGCATACACTGAATCAAATAATTATCAGATCCGATGACAGTGGCGTGATAACGATCTTCCCAAAAAGCTCCTTTTCTCTTTTTTCTGATATTGTATTCCTGGGCTACCCTGCCTGCAATCAGCTGTAGTGAGTTGGCAATGGTATTGGCTTTCTTTTCATAAACAAGCAGATGGATGTGATTGGAAGTCACCATGTAATTTAACACACACAAGCCATATCTTTTTTTGGCTTCAAATAACCAATGAATCCATCGCCTTTTGTCTTTATCAAATTTGAGAAGGAATTCACGTTTGTGGCAACGATGGGTGATGTGCCAGGCATAGCCCGGAA
>JANQLH010000289.1 GCA_028280735.1 SAR324 cluster bacterium
TTTGAATAAAGACGGTAAATACTTTCCCGAAACCCTGGCGATCTTTCCGGAAGGCCACTCGGGCTTATATAAAAACCGGCGAATACTTGATGTGTTCTACCCAGGTGTCGTGAGATTGGCAATTCGTTACCAGGTTCCGATAGTTCCCACGGCCATGGTCGGATTCCGTGAAGCTTCTCCAATTCTTACAGAAAATATTGTAGATCATGGTCCAAATATACCTGCGGTTTTTTTACCGGCCTTACCTGTTAAACTCCTGATAGAATTTGGTACTCCTTTCGAGCTGAAGGAGTTTTATGGATGCTCTCTTTCAAAAAAAGAAGAATTCTGGATCGCCAATAACATCATTCGACCAAAGGTAGCCGACCTTATGTCGAAACATCAATCCATCGAGCTATCGGATATACAGGTTGATATGTCGGATCCGAGGTAAAATCCCGAATAGGTTCTCGCCTGATACTGTATCTTTGGATATATATATGAATTCCCATTATTACTACCTATGCAGGAATAAGCTAAAACCTAAAATGTCTGCTTAAAAGGAGAGATGAATTGACATCAGAAATTATTGAATACTATTCAAAAAGCTTCTTTGAGGATGAAAGGTTACACTCGGATATTTGGGGATCCATAGAATGGATTAGAACAATTGATATCCTTGAACGATACCTTCCTGCTTTTCCTGCTTCTGTTCATGACATCGGAGGTGGAACTGGTGCATACTCCTGCTGGTTGATTGAAAAAGGCTATTCGGTAACCTTTGTCGACTTAGTACCTAAACACGTTGAGATGGCAACAAAAAAAATGCAAAAGATTGCCGAACCTGACAAGTTTAGTACGATGGTTGGCGATGCCTGTAACCTTGATATTGCCGATAATTCGACTGATATAGTATTACTAATGGGACCTCTTTACCATCTTCAGAAAAAAAGTGAACGGCTTCGCGCATTAAATGAAGCCTTCAGAATATTGAAACCGGGAGGTTTTTTATTTTGCACAATCATTTCAAAGTTTGCCTCACTGCTTGATGGACTTGATAGCGGCTATATTCATGACCCTGATTTCAGAATCATCATCAAGAATGACCTTGAAAGCGGTTGTCATAATAATCACACAAGAAAGCAGGAATATTTTACGACTGCATATTTTCAGCATCCGGATGAACTGAACAACGAAATGACCTTAACAGGTTTTTGTGACCTCAAGATTATGGGTATTGAAGGCGTGTTATGGGCATCGAGCAATTTAGACACTCTACGGAAAGACGCAGAGGCTTGGAAATCAGCTGTTGAATTAATGAGAACGGTGGAACGTGATACGAGTATTATTGGCGCAAGCCCTCATATAATGGGTATTGGGATAAAGCCGGATTCATTATGACCGCGAATCGAACCAGGCGAAAGCCAAAGGTTTGAAGCTAAAAAGGAAACGATGACTGAAGAAAATACTGAAGCTATTGTTCACTATTCCCTCGAAAAATCGGTTGCCCTCATCGAAATGGATGACGGTAAAAACAATTTGATTTCACCGACGATGCTGCATCAATTAAACCAGGCGCTGGACAAGGCAGAAAAAGCGAATGCAGTGGTTATTCTAACCGGTACAAACGAAGTATTCAGCGCAGGTTTTGATTTAAACATTCTTAAATCCGGAGTGGTAAATACCTTTAAAATGTTGATAGGTGGTTTTAAACTGTCCAAAAGATTACTGGGATTCCCAACACCGGTTGTTATAGCCTGCAACGGACATGCTGTAGCTATGGGTGCTTTTTTACTGCTTTCCGGTGATTATCGAATAGGAGCAGCTGGAGCATTCAAGATTGTTGCGAACGAAGTGGAAATTGGATTGACGGTACCGCATTCTGCCATAGAAATTTGTCGCCAGCGATTAAATCCAGCTCATTTGAACACATCGGTATTGCTTTCCCGGCAGTTCAATCCGACAACGGCAGTAGATGCCGGCTTTTTGGATAAGGTTGTACCGGAAAAAGAACTTCGAGCAACGGCACTGGAGAAAGCTAATCAATTTGCCGCTTTGAATTTACAGGCCCATCAAAAGAGTAAATCAAGGATGCGGAAAGACCTGTTAAAAGATATGAGCCGCGCTATCCGGGCCGATAAAATCGAATTCTTTATGATGGGATTGAAAAGGGTTTTTGGTGTTCGAAAATAAATACGCTTTGTTTTTCTGGATTCAATTTAAAAAATCGCTTTGATAAACAAATTCTTTCGGATTAAGAATATTATTTTTTCAGACGGTGTTCTTATCATTCAGCTTGTAAGCCTGAACAAGACATGGTTGTTTATTTTAATCTGTTTTGAGCTATTGGCCAGTGTGATCGATCCGTAAGATATTACCCTTTAAAATAGACTTTTTTGGATGTGCACTTAAGCTAATGCCAATGGGGACAGCATGACAACATACCGAACAGAAAGTGATTCATTTGGTGAATTAAAAGTACCCGACGATAAATATTATGGAGCTCAATCGGCTCGTTCGTTGTTGAACTTTCCGATTGGTGAGGAGACCATGCCCAAACCTTTGATTCGTGCCCTGGGAATCATCAAACAAAGTGCTGCCAAGGTAAACATGGATCTGGGTATTTTGGAGAAAAAAATCGGTCAGGCAATTATGGAAGCTGCCGGGGAAGTCATGGAGGGTAAACTTGATGAGCACTTTCCTCTTTCGGTTTGGCAAACAGGTTCCGGTACCCAGACAAATATGAACAGCAATGAAGTGATTGCCAATAGAGCTATAGAAATCCTGGGAGGTAAGATCGGCAGTAAAAAACCTGTGCACCCAAACGATCACTGCAATATGGGGCAGTCATCCAATGACACATTTCCTACAGCCATGCACATTGCAGCTGTAGAGGAAATTACCCGACGACTGGGACCCGCCTTGAAGCATCTCTACGAGGAGCTTGACCAAAAGTCCAAGGCATTTGAAAAGATCGTTAAAATCGGTCGAACTCACACACAAGATGCGACTCCGCTGACTTTGGGTCAGGAATTCTCCGGTTATGCTGCACAACTGCATAATTCTATCCGCAGGGTGGAAGGAAGTTTGCCTGCCTTATATAAGCTAGCCCAAGGTGGCACCGCTGTGGGTACGGGAATCAATTCCATTAAAGGATTTGACAAAAGGTTCTCAAAGCAGGTTGCCGAAGTTACCAAGCTGCCATTTCAAACCGCGGAAAACAAATTTGAAGCCCTTGCAGCACACGATGCCATAGTCGAAGCCAGCGGAGCGTTAAATACCGTTGCCGTAAGCCTGATGAAGATTGCCAATGACATCCGTTTCCTGGCTTCAGGGCCTCGCTGTGGGATTGGAGAGATCAGTCTCCCGGAAAACGAACCCGGCTCTTCGATCATGCCGGGGAAAGTAAATCCCACTCAATGTGAAGCCTTAACCATGATATCAGCCCAGGTGATGGGAAATCACACCACTATCACCATCGCCGGATCAAACGGGCATTTTGAACTCAACGTGTTTAAACCTGTAATGATCTATAATCTGCTGCAATCTATCAGGCTGCTCACCGATGGATGTTACTGTTTCACCGACAAGTGTGTTACCGGTATCAAAGCCAATGAAGAAAGGATTAACAGACTGCGGGATGAATCGCTGATGCTTGTGACAGCCTTAAACCCCCATATTGGTTATGATAATGCCGCCAAAATCGCAAAAAAAGCACACCGGGATGGTTCAACACTGTTGGAAGCAGCATTGGCGTTGGAGCTGTTGACCGAAGAACAATTCAATGGATGGGTCGTACCGGAAAAGATGATCGGCCCGAAAAACCTGTAGAGCTTCCTGTATTTTCTTTTTATGAAGATTCAGATTCACATGGTCGAAATCGTTTAAAGAGCTGTCACAACCAGTTTGATTGACCGGTTGTCAGTCGGCTTTGCGAAATTGGGCGATTTGGCGAGAAATAGCGACCAGGTTTCCTGCTTCATCCCATAATTCTCCGTCCTCTTCCAGCAGTCCACAGGTAATATGTTTGGTTCTGTACCTGCATTTTAGCCATTCGCTTACAGGAAGGTTTCTAATATTAACAGACATTTCTATTGTGGGAACCCAGGCTGTAGGACCTTCAGTCACGAAAATCGGTGGTGGAAAGGCATCTGCGGCAAGTAACACTCCGCAAAGGTCAAATTCTCTCTTCTCACGAAATCGTATCCAGCCCCTGATTTCAGATTTTTCTCCGAGTTCACCGTTCACCCAGGCAAGGCTTTTCGGTTCCATCAACACTTCCATATTGTCGTAAATACTGAAATTAGGCATTTTTGGAATTTCAAGACACTCTGTTCGGGGTGCTACATCAATAGCATGCTCTTCGTATTTATCCAGACTACATTCCAGGTCATTTGCTACAAATGTTCCCGTGGCCCAAAGAATTTCCTTGTTTTCCTGTAGCAGCCGTGCTTCGTAGCGATTAAATTGTTTGGATCGGGATATCGCACGGGTAAAAACCTCAGCAGGTTCCGTCGGTTTCGCCTTGGCCAAAAAGTTAACAGTTATAATCGGTGTTGAGGTTTTGTCACTTTGGTTTAAAAGCTGGCGGGCCAGTAATCCCATCAAGAAGCCACCGTTTGGTGTTCCTTGCACCAAAAAACCATCGGATATTCTGACTGTGTGTACCCGGATTCCGTCCTCTTCTTCCCTGGTTTTTTCCGGTTTTATTCCCTGGTCAAATATGTGCATAAGAAATTATACGAATGTGACTGGAGTTTGAACGAAAACTAACTGAACCCATACCAATAAAAGCTTAAAAGCAGTTTGGTGCTTCGCAATTTAATGCTCTCAGCATTTAGCGCTCAGCCGGTTTTTTGCTTGTAATTCTAATGTTCAAAACGTAAAGCTGATGGCTGACAGTCCGTTAATCTTCAAGCTAAGTTCCGGTATCCGGCACAAGGCCGGATACCGGTTTAACGATGTTTCATTCGGGCACTAACTGCTTGAAAGATGATTTTTAGTAACCGCCGTTAAAACATGAGAAGGAAGCCTTCCGGTTTCGTAAAAGAACTTCGCGATAACTATGAGAGGTTCTTCACCTTCGTTGGGAATAAGTCATTAGTGCAATCTTCGCGGTTGTTCGAGCTTTACCCAAACTGACTTATCGTTGCTTAAAAAAACTCGTGATTTAGGATTCTATAAGGCAATCAATCCTGTCGAAGCTTCAAAATGTGCCTGGGGATGTGCGCATGCCGGACAGCTATCGGGGGCCGAATTACCTTCATGAATATACCCACAGTTTCTGCAGCGCCAGGTGGTTTTTTCTTCCTTCTTGAATACTGCGCCATTCTTGATGTTTTCTTGTAAAGCGCGGTATCTTTCTCCATGCCATTGTTCCGCAACACAGACAAATTCAAACACTCGTGCAATATCATCAAACCCTTCTTCCCTGGCTTCTTTGGCAAACCGGGGATAAAGCTCCTGCCATTCAAATTCTTCGCCTTTTGCAGCGGCATCGAGGTTTTCCATCGTCGTTCCGATTTTTCCGGCCGGATAGGATTCGGTTATTTCTACATCACCACCTTCCAGAAATTTAAAAAAACGTTTTGCATGTTCCTTTTCCTGGTTTGCAGTCTCTTCAAATATTGCCGAAATTTGCACAAAACCCTCTTTTTTGGCCTGACCGGCAAAATAGGTATAGCGGTTTCGTGCCTGCGATTCTCCGGAAAATGCTTTTAACAGGTTTTTCTCCGTTTTTGTCCCTTTAATGCTCATCGCTTGTTCTCCAATAAAAATTAGACATTTCCATGATAGCGGATTCAATCATTACGCGATTACCTTATTTTTTCAAGATCTAAACGATTAAGCATTGACCTGCTTGGCCAGATTAACGCGTTTTTAATCTTCAGATCAGAAATCTCTTTTCCTGCTTGCAGAAAGCAGACACGGTGCTAAATCTTGTTCTTTCATCACCTGTATCCATCCGTCAGCGATGCAATATGAGGATGCATGGAACCAGTTCTTAAACAACGTGAATTCCCCGTCCTTCAACTGCAACTTGGCAAGCCTCCTTAACGGCTTCAAGGAAGGTTGGATGGGCATGACTGGTATGAATGAGTTGGTCGGCTGTCAGTTTTTGATCATAAGCTATCACAGCCTCGCCAATCATTTCCGAGGCATGCGGTGCGACCAGGTGAATCCCGAGGAGTGTGTGATCGGTTTTATCTATCAGGACTTTGGCAAACCCATCCAGTTTATCGGCTGTATGTGCCCTGCCCAGCGATCTGTTTTGGCAGACTCCTGTTTTGTATGGAATGTTCTGTTCTACCAGTTCTTCTTCCGTGTAACCGACGCTGGCTGTTTCCGGTGATGTATAAACCACTGAAGGGATCGCTTTATAATTAATTTTATTATCTTTTCCGGCAAACACTTCCGCCAGGTAGATACCTTCCTCTGAAGCCTTGTGGGCCAGCATGAGTCCACCCGTTGCATCGCCGATGGCATAAATGGACTCGACAGATGTCCGTAACGTCTCATTCACTTTGACAGAACCGTCTGCATTCATCTCAACACCGATAGTGTCCAGATTTAAGCCTTTTGTGTATGGTTTCCTGCCGGTAGCTGACATACAATAATCAGCTTCAATTTCAACGGTATTTCCTTTATCATCCACTGCTGCAACTCTGACAGATTGCCCTAAATTGGTTACCTCTTCCACCTTGCAGTTGAATTTAAATTTGAGCCCCAGCTTTTTTAACGATCGCAGCAATTCTTTGCATAATCCACCGTCAAAATAGGGCAGCACGGAATCTGCGACTTCAAGGATTTCCACCTTCGTGCCTAATCGAGTAAAAATAGTGGCAATTTCAAGACCAATCACTCCGGCTCCGATAATTGTCAATGTATTGGGTATTTCCTGCAATGACAGCATGTCTGAAGATGAGAGAATACGCTGATGATCAAACCTGGCAAACGGCAACGAAGCGGGTTCAGATCCCGTGGCCAGAATAAATCTATCCGCTTCAATTGATTCCCCTTGATCCTCCCCTTCGGTTATTTTAATCGCCTTTGCAGATTCAAATGCTGCCCGCCCATTTTTTACATCAACACCATTTTTACTTAGCAACGCACTTATTCCCTTGGCATTTTGTTGAATCACCGATTCCTTGCGTGACAGCATTTTTGGGTAATCGATGGTCACATCCCCAATGTTGATCCCAAATTTCTTGAACTGCTTATTGGCGTCGTAGACATGGGACGTCATTTCAAGCAGCGTTTTGGTTGGAATACAACCTACATTGAGACAGGTTCCTCCCAGGGTTTTGTCTTTTTCTACCAACATTGTTTTCATTCCCAACTGGGAGCACCGGATGGCAGAAACGTACCCCCCCGGTCCCGAACCGATAACAATCACATCGTATTTCATACAGGTTCCTTGTGATTTAAAGTGATCACCGCCAGTGAGGCGGTTCTTAGGAACATACCGAATCCCCTATTCGGTATGCTTTTGATTATATGCATTCAATGGTTGCTGCCAATTCCCTGCAATCGGGTAGTACGATCGTTCCTTCCGGGAACGCGACTTCCCCCTGAATACCGATAAAATGAGTACCTGTTTCCCGAGCTGTATTCAGATCAGTTAATGCGTCTCCCACAAAAACACATTTTTCTGCCGTATAATTATTCTCCTCAAGAATGCTTTTAACATGGTTCGGCTTTTTGGTAGGAGATCCCAACACTTTCTGAAAATACTCTGCAATTCCCCTTCTAGCCGTAATCTCAAGCAATTCGTCCTGTGGTGTTCCGGAAATGACAAATAAGTCCACCTGCTGATGGAACCTTTTTAGGAATAGTTCTGCACCTGAAATCCAATCTGCTGCGACAACCTTGTCCTTCACCATGCTTGAAAATTCTTCCGCAAGGGCTTTTAATCGTGTGTTGGAGACCGGCTTATTTAAAAAATCTTTGTAGTAATGCTTGATTTTTTCCACCCTGCTAACTCCACCGTGCTTTAAATGATGCGCAGTTACTTTGTTCACGATCTCTTCGCCGTATTCAACAAACATCGATTTAAAGGTCTCGGTTTTTATGCGCGTGGAATCAAGTATTACTCCATCAAAATCGAAAAAGATTGCCTCCAGGTCTGAGAACTTCATTGGCATTTATAGCTATAATATTTGATTGTGCTTCAGGTATTCCGGGTTTAAAGAGCTTATTAAGCTTTTTCCCTTAAAATATCGTTCATTTTAAACATGAAAGCGTTAATTGACAAACGGCAGTCTGATCAATTCCCGGTATATGGTTGTGATACGAGTAAATAAGTAACAGAACACGTTAAATGAAAATACCGGCAGCACATTATCGATAAGACGAAGAATTTGAAGTCAGTAGAAAGTAAAATCGTTTGCTACCTGTTGATTTTTTCTTTCATATGTTAAAAACTTCAATTTGGCAAAATTAGGTGAATACTCCCGGATCTATCGTAAATTGAAAGATAGACCCTAAAACCAACATGTAATACGGTTTGTGTTGCTTGCAAACAATTGTCTGTCGCACGTCAGGCATGGACCTTGGTTATTCGACACCGCTGAAGGGCATTTTAAGCGGTGAGAATTGAATTGTAGGTTAAAAAGGAGATTTAATAATCATGACTGCACAAGAAACAAAGGACAGCAAGGCATGGATTGTATATCCCATTGGTAGTAAACCGGAATGGCCCAAAGCCGTTCTATTGGGAATTCAGCAATACTTCACCATGTTCGGAGCAACGGTTTTAATTCCTACTATTATAGGGAAGACAATGAAACTGCCTCCCGAGCAGATGGCGTTGTTGATTTCTACCATCTTTTTTACTTCCGGATTGTGTACGTTAATACAACAATCACCCCTGGGAAACCGACTTCCTGTCATCCAAGGCGGCACTTTTTCGTTTTTACCGCCAACCTTTGCGATTATTGGCATTGTAACCGCCAAAAAGATGACGGGTGATCTCCCACTCTGGCAGTTGCAGATTCAAGAAGTCGCCGGCGCTATCATGATTGCTTCCCTCGCGGAAATTGTAATGGGCTATACCGGTATACTGGGCCAAATTAAAAGACTTATCAGTCCAATTGTTATCGGCCCTACAATTGCCATGGTAGGTCTGGCGCTTTTTAGTATCGGCGCACCAACAATGGCCGGGAATTGGATTATCTCTCTTGCCACCTTGTTGGCACTAATCCTTTATTCTCAGGTCTTTTCACGAAAGTCGAGAATCTTCATGTTGTTCCCGGTTTTGTTGGCAATCGCTACAGGTTGGATATTAGCTGCCCTGGGTACTATTTCCGGACTAATTCCGGAAGGGAATGCCGCCTATATAGATACCGATTTAATAGTCGCCGCTCCCTGGTTCAGTCTGATGCCGTTGATGCCCTTCAAATGGGGAGTTCCCGATTTTAGCAGTACAACACTCTGGGCGGGTGCCTTAGGAATGTTAGCCGGTTATCTGGCTTCGATGATAGAATCCATCGGAGACTATTATGCCTGTGCAAGAATGTCCGAAGCTCCGGCCCCCACCAGCAGAATGATTTCCAAAGGTCTTGGTGCGGAAGGATTGGGCTGTTTTGTGGCGGGTGTCCTGCAGACTTGCAATGGTACAACGACATATTCCGAAAACATCGGATCAATAGGATTGACACGTGTGGCTAGTCGTCGGGTTGTTCGTTGCGGAGCCGTTGTTATGTTGTTTATTCCGGTTATCGGCAAGTTTGGAGCTATCTTAGCTACATTACCGGGACCGGTCGTAGGTGCCATGTATTTGGGATTGTTCGGAATGATCGCTTCTGTAGGGCTCTCCAACCTGCAAACCGTTAACCTTAACAATTCACGAAACCTGTTTATTATCGGCCTGGCCTTTTTTTCCGGTTTAAGCGTTCCTTACGCTTTCAATCCCGAAATTTCAGCCAGTGCGGTCCCTATTGACTGGAGTGAGGGCGGTCAGTTCCTGAAGGTCTTAGGAGATATTTGTCAAGCGATCCTTATCACTGGAATGGCAGTTACTGCCCTGATCGGTATTATTCTTGACAACCTGCTGCCTGGTGCTACCAAGGCTGAACGTGGTTTGGAAGTCTGGGAATCGGAAGCTTCCGAAGAAGCCTGGAAAAAAGCGGAGAGTGAATGGGCCAAGCTTAAGGAAGGTGAAATGCGACCCGTTTAACCACCTGTTTGACACTATTCCCCGGATGCGGATGTAACTGTTCGTATCCTTTTAAATTATCTCTATCTTGGCGCATAAATTAAAACGTCAGTTTGCTCCTAAGAATTCAACAGCGAAAGCAATAAATAAGGAAAATCCGGTGAACAGTTTTTTTAAATTCATTCTCTATTTTTTGATGATTTCAATTGGATTGCTTGCCATGTATTCAATACTAAATGCCGGTAATCCGAAAAGCTTTCTCAGAGAGTTTGTTCCCAACCCCCGGCATGATGTTTATGTGGCACTTGGTACTTCTCTATTGGTATTTATCTTGGGTTTTTTTGTGTTTTACGGTCGGGATCGGGAAGGATTTCAGCAGATTATTCAGCTGAATGATGGAAAAATCAGATCCTTGAGAAAAAAAGGTATATCTGACGATGAGATCGCAGAATCCATACTTTCTGCAATGGGAGGCAGGGGTGGTTATCGATACAAAATGGCTAAAAAGAAACTGGTGGTCTATCTTTCTTCCTTTACTTAAGCAAATCGCATGAACCCGGCATTTATTGAAAACGATATGATCAACACCTTGGCAGGCCAACAATGGATTTTCATTGCATTGGCTTTTTTTGGAATCATCGGATGCATCTCATGGATTCGTTGGAGGGATCATCGTTGGATTGAGATGCGCTTTCGTAAAGTAAACGTCATTGCCATGAGCTTTGGAGTGAATTATTTTGGCAGGGAATCCGAACCGGGAAAACCATCTCGAAGCAGCGGTTTTTTGGTCTTACTGAAAGACCGTTTGTTTTACAGGAGTCGCTGGTCAAACATTGAACTTGAGGTGCCGGGATCAGAAATTACAAGTATATACCCCGATTTTTCACATAAAGGTGTTGATCTTTACCAATCCGTTATGAAAGTCGAATTTAAAACGGAACAGGGCACAAGAGATTCCGTGGCTTTCCGAGTACCCTATCCGCCGCAATGGATCAATGCTATCAGCAACATCTGCCCTCGTTTACAAAAAGAGCATAACCAGTGTCTGAACGAAAACTGGTTTAAACCATACCAATAAAAGCTTTAAAAGCAGCTTGGCGCGTCGAGGTTTGCTGCTTTCAGTATTCGGCGATCAGCCGGTTTTTGCTTGCCTTTGCAATGCTTTGAACTGAAAGCTGGCGGCTGACAGCACGTTCATCTTCAAGCTGAATGCCGGTATCCGGCACAAGACCGGGTAAGGATTTAGCGAATTTCTGTTCAGACACTAACTAGCAGGTGTTGATTCCATAAGGTCTTCTGCTTTGAAAACCTTGCGAATTTTGGGGTTTGATTGAAATCACGGATTTTTCCGATTTCTTTCGTCTGCCCAATTTGGCAGGTATCCTGGAAATTCTTAACCTTGAGAAGAATAGTTTGATTGCCCCGATTCTTCTGGCTTTTTTAGAGATCGTGATCACATCGTTGACAGCTTCCACAGCCTCTATTAACGCTGATTGCAACTCTAATTGACTG
Source organism: SAR324 cluster bacterium (assembly GCA_028280735.1). Taxonomy (GTDB): domain Bacteria; phylum SAR324; class SAR324; order XYD2-FULL-50-16; family XYD2-FULL-50-16; genus JAHJTV01. Next base: position 11,648 of record JANQLH010000289.1, read on the forward strand.
GATTTCATTCCGCCTCTTTTTTATTTTCCGTGTAAAAGAATAAAAGCTCTTATTCCTTTATCGGCCAGGCAGAAAAAAACTTAAGAAGTAGATGATTTTAAGGGAGTGAACTATAACTCAATAGCCTGCATGGTTCGCTCTACGGCATTATTGATATAGGTTTTGCCTTTCATGTTGTTGATCCAAAGGTGGCGGGTGAAATAAACCTCGTTGGTGATTTCCTCCTTTAACCATTTTAAATACCCGAGGTATTCCGCTTGCTTTTCCGGTTTTTGCTCGAGAATCTTGTCTTCAAGCTCGATAACATGATGGAGCTGCTCACAAACCTGGTCGAGATTTAATATCTCAAGTTGTTTTTCATTCACTTTTTTAAAGATGTTTTCAATACGCTCCCTGATTGCGCCTACTTTAGTGATCTCTTTGAAATAGTCCAGGTAAAGATAAAGCGTACGAACAGTCTCTTCGGTTGTTCCGGATTTTAAACGCTCCAGTTCTTCGGTTTTTGATGCAATGACGGCTTTTAGGTTGCCGTCATTAGATAACCTGAAGCGTTCCTCAAGCATGGAAACCTCTGCGGCTAATTGGATGATTTTATTGTATTCCTTGAGCAGTTTACTCACAACCTGGTCAACAATTGTTTTATAAGTAAAATTCTCCGATTTGGGATAATGCTTTCCTGCCATAAAGATTATCCGTTGCTCCAGGCTAACGTTTTGCTTGAGAGCATCTCTTTCATGATCTCCCGAAACAGGATGGACCTCATTTAAACATTTCACAAATACCTTAAACACCAGGTTGTCAATTTCCTTGCCCAAATTCTCCGGTGAGAAGCCGATGACAGTTGAAATTTCCGCAATTTCATGGGCATCAATGCTATCAGTTCCTTCGCTATGCTCTGCTCGTGAAAACACTTTTTTATCGGTTTCACCAAGGTAAATCCCATTGTCGATCACTTCAAAAGTTAATCCTTTTGCCAGGATAAACTTTTTAACTTTGTCTCGATATTTTAGTTTGGTTTCAATGAGTATTTTTTGGGATTGCCGAATAATATTCAGAATGCTGTTCGGAGATTCAGCGGTGTTAATCTCCTCAAATTCCCGGGACAGTAGTCTAACGACAAACTTTTTAAAGGTATCCTCATTGACATAAATTTTGTTCGGATCTTTTACTTCGATGGTGACAATGACATCTTCCAGCCTCCTTGACCCTTTCCTGCGTTCCCTGCCGGTGGCCGATTTTGAAGGATCACCCCTGAGAGATTTTCTTCTTTCTGCATGGCTTCGTTGTTCCGTAGCTGAATCATCGCCGGATTCATTCATTCGGGAAAACTTTCCCCGGTGTATGACAAGTTGGGTTTTTTCTACTGGGGTTGTCACTATATCTCTAATTTTTCTAGTCTTTGTATCGAGTCGGGCAGATAAATAATCGTCTATAATAAATAGTATACCAGACAATAATGGGGCAATCTATGAGTGATAAGCGGATTTTGGACAGGTCATTAATGCAAGATAGTCCGTGACATTCCAAACGCAAACTCAGGGGACTAAGACACTTCTTCAAAGTCCACGTACTTGGAGGCCAGTTCTACAAGTTTTCCGCTGGATATCAATTCTGCCAGATTCTGCAGCTCATCCGACATAACCCGATCTTTTTTTACAATTGGAAAAATACCGGAAACTTCAGAAAGAATGGATTCTCCCACAGGATTCAGTTTTCGTAGAGACGGATCAACCGCATATTTTTCTTTAAGCTGGATGTCCAATGAAAATGGATTGGTGATGTCCCCCAGGTTTTTTTCAATTTTTTTAAACCGTTCCCGAATACCTTGGGAAACGGAAACTTTTGAAGGGATGTATTCCAAGCGCTTTCTGATAGCAGCTGCCTGGCTAATATAAGCCATTTCAATTGCAAGAATGTAGGAAAGCTTGGGTAGTGACTTCATGATGCGGACTGCTAATCCGGCTCCCATACTAACGTGATCCTCCTGTCCCGTGTTTGTAGAAATATTGAAGAGATGACTTGGCATCGCTTCACCCCAGATAGCGTTTGCCAGGGCAGCTGAACTGTATTCCGGCATCATCATGGCACTGGATATGGCTTTCAACTCATCTGACATTTCCGGCCATTTTAAGTCCCTGCCTAATCCCTTGTTACGATTATCATCAACAAAGCGCGCGCAACGTTGATTGGTGAGTCCGGCCATAATTCCCATGGCTTGAATCAGGTTGTAGATTCTTGTTGCTACCGGCATTCCGTGAAAATGCCCCCCCGAAACAATATCCACATATTGATTCAGGTACTTTTGGTAAGATTTCTCCTTGCTGTCTTCCGGAACAGGCAATACCAGCGGATTATCCGTTACACTGTTTACCTCTCTCAATAAGGTATTCAGGCATTCATCGACCAGTTCGGAACAACTGCCCAAAATCTGCGCGGCGCATCTGATGTTATAAGGATCTTGAATTTCGCCATCGATATGATATTCCCTGTGCGCTTCTCTTAATGGAGAGTCCTGCATTAATTTGAAAATCCAGTCTGCTGTTTTTTTTGCTCCCGGATGCGGCCTCAACTCATGGAGATCTTTTCTAAAAGGTGTTTCCGTGGATAACATCACCTGGGCCGTCATCGCTGTCTGAATGCAGGCTGTTTTTAAATAGGTCTGCATTTTCAAACAACAATATAGCCCAATCGCTGTCATAAATTGGATACCGTTGTTAAGCGCCAAGCCTTCTTTCATGGCGAGTTGTAATGGTTCAATACCAGCTTTTTTAAAGGCTGTTTGCGCTTTCATAATTTTGCCTCGATACAACACCTTACCTTGACCCATTACTCCCAAAGCCAGGTGTGAAAGGGGAGCTAAATCCCCGCTTGCCCCTACTGATCCCAACTCGGGAATTAGCGGTAAAACGTCATGTTCCAACAATTTTAGTAGTTGCTTTACCAGTATCGACCGAATGCCGCTAAACCCTCGACAAAGCGATTGGGCTCTTAACAAAATCATCATCCGGACAATTTCCGGCCGAACCATATCGCCAAGCCCGACGGCATGAGATACAATCAGATTTTCCTGCAGTTTGGAAAGGTGATCGTTGCTTACCTCTAAATCAACATTGTGTCCAAATCCGCGATTAAAACCATAAGCCGGAAATCCCTGCTCTTCGATGAAGGTTTCCAATTGCTTTCGCCGTTTATCCAACTCCTTCCCGGTTGCTTTAGATAGAGTTACTTTGCCTTTCCCCCGGCTAACGGCATTGACTTGTTCCAGGCTGATTTCTTTTAAATGATGAAGTTCAATTTTCATAAATATAATTAGGAATAACTTTGGACCCCCATCTGATTTGGTGGGTAATATCTTGTTGTTAGCGGTGTTGCTTGAATACACATGAAACTAAGTAACATTCCGGTTTACGGAATGATCAATGGTAAACCGATCCTATAAGGTAGCTGAATATCTTATTCGCTTGGTTAGCTGTTTCAAACGTTTCCTCCGTCTAAACCCGAACAACCGACATCCCCTTTTTAGTTTCCGGGGTATGGGATAAAAAGCTAGTCATATAAATTCGGTGAAATTTGTAACAGTGAACGGAATGATGCAGTGACATATCAGTAACGTTTTACGGCTTCCCATATACTAAACATCACGGCAATTCAGTGTTTGGCAGACTGTTAAAACCGGCTTTCCAGACACCTTAATAAAAACCTGAAAATAAGGATGGCTGCCAGTTTGGATGTTCTGGCGTCGATGTCAAATTCGGGATTCACTTCAGTTATCTCAAACAGCCTGGTATCTTTGTAGATAGCCAAAAATTCGACGATTTCCACGGCCTGTTCGGCCGATAACCCGGTTGGAGAAGGGGCACTGACACCGGGAGCATCACTTGATTTCACCACATCCATGTCAAAACCAAGAAAACAGGTTTGAGACTTATCCAGCATAAATACTTTGTCTAAACCTTTTTTAATCGGTGCTTTTAATAGACTGTTTAAAGGCAACATATTGATTCCCATTGATTCTGCATCGGACAGATATTTTGATGAGTTGGCATGATATTGGAATCCGATTTCGAAAAATCTCTCCGGCTCAATTATCTTTTCATCAAGCAGTTGCCTATATGGAGTACCGCTGTTTCTTTCTTTGTTAATCCTGATGTCAAGGTGGGCATCCACATTGACTGTCAGGCTTTCCGGATAGACTGTCCGGAGCGCTGTAACATCCGGGTAAGAAAGATCATTGCCTCCGCCAAGTACAATCAAAACTTTGCCGTCTCTTAAAACCTGTTCAGCAACGGCACAATGGTGATCATGAATGTTTTCCAGAGGCTGATCCGTTGGAATATCACCCAGATCCAGCAATTGTCCCGGTTTCAGACCTTCCGGGGCAGCAAGCCTGTAAAGCCGATCTCTAATTGCCCCGGGAGCCTTTGCTGCACCGGTTCTACCATGGTTGCGGTTCACACCCATATCCTGGGGACATCCTAACAAAACAAAATCACATCTCTCGTAATCTTTTCCATCACTGGAAGCGACTGCTCCAATTCGAAGGTCGTTTGGGTCCTGTGAGTGGTAAAACAGATCTTTTTGAGGTTTTATTAACGATTCAAAGGTTGTCGGTAATGTCATGTTGCCTCTTACGAATGGAGTGATCGGGTTACAACTGGATATCAGACCGTTAAATGGCGATTTGAATTACTGGTCTTGAATCTTCCACCGATGGAATAGCGTGATCCCGGATAAAAAAATCTATTCCTGGTTACGACAATGTTCTTAAACCAGGTGGTCCTGTGTAAAACCAAACAAGGTTCACCGGTCTTCATATTAAGGTGTGTGCTCATCTGCCTGTCCGGAATGCTGGTTTCCACGATATGCTCTACTTCCGTGACAGATGCAACTCCAAGCAAATACTTGCTGGGAGTGATTTGGGTGAAATCCTGGTTAAGATAATCCGGTGCCATGGTCGGATTAACATATCTTTCCGCCAACTGAATAGGAACCTCTCCGTCCCTATGAACAATAATGGAATGAAAAACTTCGGACTCGGTTTTCAATCCCATCTCTCTGCATAGTTGGGTATTAGCCGTTTCTTTTTGTAGCAATATCACATCGCTATAATGTACTCCACCCCAGGCTGTAATCTCATCAGCGATACTCCTGATCTCCAGAAATGCGAGCTGCGGTTTTTGAGCTTTTACAAACGTTCCGACTCCCCGCTTCCTTACCAAATGTCCTTCTGTCGTTAGCTCTCTGATCGCGCGATTAATGGTCATCCTGGATATTCCCAGCGATTCCACCAGTTCGTTTTCAGAAGGTATTTTTGTTCCTGATAACCAGTGACCCGATTCAATTCTTCGGATGATCAGGTTTTTCACCTGTTGATACAGCGGCCAGGGAGAATCTTTGTGATTTGTTTCAACGACCATGCTTGATGTTTTATTCAAATTGACAGACCAAAAACCAGTTGTATATACATTTAAAAAACCTAGTGAAATTGAAGTTATAAGTAAAGAATAAAAGGAAAAGGAGTTGAAAAAAGTAACCTTAATTTGTATATACTTTATCGCAACTTACCAATCAATGGATATCAATGAATAATTCGGAAATTGCTCAAACCATGCAGCATCACCTGGGAACAATTTTTGATGAACTTCCCGAGCAGCCTGATTTTGTTGAAGGAATAAGACGCGCTCCCCAAAGACGGCTTACGTTGACCGATAATGAAATCAAACTGGCCTTGAAAAATGCACTGCGATACATTCCCCGGGAATGGCATCAAACACTCGCGCCGGAGTTTCTGCAGGAATTGAAACAGACAGGCAGGATATATGGATATCGTTTTCGGCCACAGGGTAGAATCTTTGGCAAACCCATAAATGAATATCAAGGGAAATGTATCGAAGGAAGGGCTTTTCAGGTTATGATTGACAACAACCTGGATTTTGAAACAGCACTTTATCCATACGAGCTTGTTACCTACGGAGAAACAGGACAGGTCTGCCAAAACTGGATGCAATACCATCTAATCAAAGCTTATTTGGAACAACTTACGGATGAGCAAACACTTGTAGTACAATCCGGGCATCCCCTGGGCTTGTTCAAATCGCCTTCTTCAGCTCCTCGAGCCATTATAACCAATGCTTTGATGATTGGCTGCTTTGACGATCAGGAAAACTGGCATCGCGCCATGGCGCTGGGCGTTGCAAACTACGGGCAAATGACTGCAGGCGGCTGGATGTACATCGGACCGCAAGGTATTGTCCATGGAACCTACAGCACAATCCTTAATGCTGCTCGCGTAAAGCTTGGGATTAAAGCTGACAAAGATCTGCGCGGACACCTTTTTGTATCTTCCGGCCTTGGAGGAATGAGTGGGGCCCAGGGCAAATCGATCGAGATTGTCAATGGTGTTGGGATTATTGCCGAAGTCGATTACTCCCGAATCAAAACCAGGTTGGACCAGGGTTGGGTGAACGTAGCGACGGATAACCCTGAAGAAGCCTTTAACATTGCAAAAGAAAACACTGACCGGCAAAAGGGAATAGCAATCGCCTTTCATGGAAATATTGTCGATCTGCTGGAGTACGCTGTGAAAAGCAAGATTCAGATCGATCTGCTTTCAGACCAGACCTCTTGCCATGCTGTTTACGATGGTGGGTACTGTCCCCAGGGATTAACCTTTGAAGAACGCACAGAACTGATTAAAACCGACAACCAGGCATTTAGAGAAAAAGTTGATGTTTCTTTACGAGCACATTATCAGGCAGTTAAGAAGTTGGTTGATCAAGGTTCTTATTTTTTTGATTACGGTAACAGTTTCATGAAAGCAGTCTTCGAAGCCGGAGTGGATGAAATCTGCGCCAACGGTGAAGATCCAAGAGACGGATTTATCTTTCCCTCCTATGTGGAGGACATTATGGGACCTCTGCTGTTTGATTACGGCTACGGTCCATTTCGCTGGGTATGTTTAAGCGGCAAAGAAGATGACCTGTTTTTAACCGATCGCACCGCTATGGAATGCATCGACCCCGAACGTCGTTTCCAGGATCGTGACAACTATAACTGGATCAGGGATGCAGCTGCCAATAAACTTGTTGTGGGAACACAAGCCAGAATCCTTTACCAGGATGCATTAGGACGGATGAAAATAGCCCTGGCATTCAATAAACTGGTAAGAGACGGAAAAACCGGTCCGATCATGCTGGGTCGCGATCATCATGATGCAGGCGGTACCGATGCTCCATTTCGCGAAACGGCAAATATAAAAGATGGTAGCAACGTAATGGCTGATATGGCGACTCATTGTTTTGGAGGCAATATTGCTCGTGGAATGAGTCTGGTTGCCCTGCACAACGGGGGAGGAACGGGAATCGGCAATGCCGTCAATGGTGGTTTTGGATTGGTTTTGGACGGAAGCAAACGCATTGACGAAATCATTCAAAATGCGATGCCTTGGGATGTCATGTGCGGAGTTGCCCGCAGGGCATGGGCCAGGAATCCGAACTCCATTTCTACTGCCGGAGAATACAATCGAAACAGGGCCGATACGGATCACCTGACCTTGCCATTTGTTGCTGATGATGAATTGATCGAAAAAACGGTGGCAGGTTAAATTCTTTAGTTGGAAACAACTGCTTTGCGGCCGGCGAGAACTAACAGTTGCCGCTTTGACTGGATTTCTTCTCATCATTCCGGGCTTGCAGACTGTGTCATAATTAAACCATTTGTGTATCATGCTATGGTT
>JANQLH010000297.1 GCA_028280735.1 SAR324 cluster bacterium
GCTGCAAGCTTCGCATCTCATGACCCGGAATCCATTTGCAACTAATTGAAATAATTAATGGACCCCGGATCAAGTCCGGGGTCCATTAATTATTTCAATTAGTTGCAAATGGATTCCGGGTCATGAGATGCGAAGCTTGCAGCATCGATCGGAATGACAAATAGTCACGTTCTTCACAAAATAGTCAAAAACTCGAATTTTGACACGGTCTGCAAGTCCGGAGTGACAAGGAACCGTAGGATGGGTAACTCCGTTACCCATCAAGCGGAACAAGATCAAAGGTCATTTACATCCAAGCCTCTCTCCCTGTTGCCACCAAGGTAGTATCCAACATTCGATTTGAGTAACCCCACTCGTTGTCAAACCAGGTTAGTATCTTTACCAGCTTTTTTCCGGCAACCCGTGTTTGGCTCAGATCCACAATCGAGGATCTTGAATCTCCGATAAAATCGCAGGAAACCAGTTCCTCTTTGGTTGCTCCCAGGATACCTTTCATCGAATTGATCGAATATTTCGAGATCAGGTGATTCACTTCTTCAATATCGGTTTCCTCCCGGACTGCAATGTTGGCATCCATCAGGGAAACATCGGTCGTAGGCACCCGAAGCGCAAGGGTTTCGAACTTACCTGTCAAATGCGGCAAGATTCTATCAATCCCTTTGTGGAGTTCGGTTTTTACAGGAATAATCGACTGCATGGCCGAGCGGGTCTTGCGCAAATCCTTGTTATAGGAATCAAGGATGGGCTGGTCAAGCATGGCCGAATGAATGGTTGTCACCGTTCCTGCTTCAACGGTAAAATGCTTGTCCAGAATATAGATGATCGGAATGATGCAGTTACTGGTGCAGGAAGCATTGGATATTATCTTGTGATCGGGTTGCAGCAGGTAATGATTAATACCGTAAACAACCGTCACATCGATATCGTTATCTGCCGGTTGGGAAAAGATAAGTTTTTTCGCCCCGCTGTCAATGTGTTCCTGTGCTTTTTCCCGACAGGTAAAAGTACCGGTGCACTCCAGCAAAACATCAATATCAAGCTCTTTCCAGGGCAGATTCCCGGCCGATTTCTCATGGAAGAATTTAATTTTGGCTCCATCAACCACCATGCTCTCTCCCTCGGCTTCAATAGGTTTTTTGAACCTGCCGAAGGTAGAGTCATACCTGGTTAGATGAATCATGGTGGATAAATCCGCCAGTTCGTTGATGGCGACCAGGTCTATCTGTTCTCTGTAGTAATCGTTTTCAAACAACGATCTAAAAACACAACGCCCGATTCTGCCAAATCCGTTTATGGCAACTTTTACTTTCATTTTCCCGATCTTTATCTTGTTCTTGTTTCCGATTGTACGCTTAACAGCCAACTCATGCTAATCCTCCATATCCACCCAATATTGATCAACAGGCATCCGGGTGTCAATTGCCTTCCTCTTTTTCCACTATTAATATGCAAAATAGCTTATCAGCAACGTCAAAAAATGAATTGCAGTCTACTCAATCAATCAACATCTCAATCGACTGCTTTCGGTTGTCGGTTTACGGAAACCGAAACACCGACTCTTAATCGTTATCCGGCAAGACTTTTAAACACTGCGCAATAATTGGAGAGCGACAGGGGCGATGATAGGAGAAGAACAGAAAAGGACCAATACTCGGTAATATAGAGGCTTTTGGGGAGACGAAGCTTGCTCCCCGGGAAGTAGCGGGGTGATTATTATTGTTTTTGCGCAACCGGAGCCACGCTGGTGATATCTGTTATACAAAAGAAAGCGTGTTTTTCATCTTCTTCATCAAAAAGAAACTGACCTGAATTGGCAGGATCCAGAATCAACCGGCGATGGGTATCGAAAAACCAGCCTTCTTCAACCTGCAGTTGACGGGTCCAATGAGCTTGATTTTTGATTGTGGTTCTTTTGGAAGGCAGAATATACTTTACATATTCATGGTAATCGGCAACAGTTCCATCGAACTTGACTTCACATGCCTGTTGCGCTTTTTTAAAGGTCAGGCGCACGGTTTCGTGGCAATAATCTTTTTCGTGAAGCAAGGCCTGTTCTTCGGTCAGGGCACAATCACCGCTATAGTAATCCTCAATTGTCAGTGCGGTTTCAGTAGATAGGATGCCGTTGCCCAGGTAAGCCATGGGTGAAAGTTTCGCGATTTGATCCTGAATGGGGTGCCGACCATATTTGACGTATCGAATCTCATCATTGGTTTTGATGATGGCCTTGAACCTGTCAATCATCTCGTTTCCCTTTTGCACCGCGTTTTCGGCAATTTGGGGATCGACATCAAAAAACAGGGCCCTCACCGTTTTGGATACGGCTGAATCAGGATAACTCCTGGCAATCATCAAGATAATAGTTGAAACCAGTGCATAAAGTACCAGCAGAATAATTGCCACTCTCTTTGTCCACAACAGGTCTCTTTCCCGTGTATTGAGAAATGGAATTGGACTCATTCTGGAACGATTATGCATCTCTACATTGGTGTGTAATTTCTTCATCTGTTTCTCCTAAAGCCCTTTAAGAGGCAAGAGCCATGGTATCAAAGTCAAAAAGGTGGCAAAGACCCATTTTATTGAATAATAAACATCGGATAGCTGAAACTCTCCGTCCCCGAATGTGGCGGGACAGCTCGTGTGCACCGGAATCCATATTTTCACGCCCATGATAGTGGAAAAGACCAGGGCCGTCAGCATCAACACCGCAAAGCGCAAATCGTGATCGAAGGTCCATAGGAGGTATGCAAAGGCTGAAGTCAGGAGGCTCATGGTGAACCCTTGTCATTTGTGCTGTCCACTTTTGTCATTGCGACACTTGATTTTGACATCATTTTATCTAGACTTCCCTTTTTGAGTTTTATTATTTGTGAATGCACCATTGCCAAATAATCCGACATGGTTTTTCCGAAAAGGGATTGAACCAGCAGTCCCGCGATTAGAATGATTCCAAACAGGTAAAAGGTCGGTTCTTCAAGCTCATTCAGCTTATCAGGCCAGATGTAACTGTAAACAAGTCTGTGGGTTTCAAAACTTGCACAGACCACCCCGATCGTCCGACTAATAAATTTTGTGTCGCAGGCCCCGTTTAATGCAGACCACCCGACAACAAACAACAGAATAGCAGCCCCTGCTATCACGGCAAAAAAATCAATTTCTCCGTCGGATTTCGATCCTTGTCGGCTCAGCAATATCACGTGTGAAATGAACATGACCAGAACACTCAGGATCGCAAGTCGTTGCCATTGAGTGGGACTGGCAAAAAACCGTTTGATTCTATCCATATCAAATCCCGCTTAGCAGATATCGAATTTGGTTTTTATTTGCGTAGTTTAAAACGGGCATGGGATCAAGCAAAGTAAACTTGTAACCGGGAACGAGCTGCGACATAATCCCGGCTGTTTCTTCCAGATGGATTTTCTTCCCGATTTCATCGACCTGAAAGTGTGCAGCCACATCCTTGTGGTTTTTAATTCGTTTTGGTTTTTTATAAGATACACTTGGATAGGACGCGTAGGTAGTAAAGCTTAGGTTCCTGGTTCCGGAAAATCGATAATATGCCAGATCCGGACAGGCAAAAGAAAAGGTGGAATAGTTCCAGATGAGGCCCGGTCCGAAAAACGCGCTGTCCGAAGCAGCCTCACCCTTTTCCGTACGCAACGGCACATAATCCAGCAGGTTGGCCACAGCACATTTAACAGCTGAAAGTACCGGTAGATCGGGTGTGCCCGCTTTGGTAATGAACTCCTGATTCCCTGTCGAGCCGTTGACCAACGGAATAAATATATCGGACCGCAGATCCTTAACAGCCATGGCATCCACATTGGGAATCAGCTCGCGACAAAACTCCTCCAGCCCTGTATACCGGTTTCTTTTATCGAAAAGACGCAGTCGAAACATTCTCAAACCGTAAACACTAAAAGCTTGAATCAATTGAGGAGCGGTGATTCCTGCTGCCATAAGGATTCCCAGGAACAAGCCGAATTGCGACCCGGTATAACTGGAAAACTGCTTGTCCCCGATAAGCGGAAGTGCGCGCAGGGCAGTCATATCAGAGATACTTATGGAAAGAACTTCTTGCTCTTGAATACTCACCATTTGGTGATCTGCCTCCGGCGTCCCGATTACCAGGTCTACATATTGCCCTGGCTGTGCGCTTTGAAAGTCTATCTCAACACGACCCTCAATATCGGTTTGTGTGATTCCTTGTACTTCCCCATCAATTGTAGCCGTAACTTTTGTCAAATCCGATCCGGATAATTCGGGAATGTGCAACACCCGCTTTCGATTGGCAGGAACTTCTATATTGAAGATTTTTTTATTCATATGATAAGGATATGAAATGAAACTATTGTACAAATGTAGGGTGGATCAAGCCTGGCTGACCCACCGACCTGTTTTTAACACTGTGCATCCGTATCACACCATTTTCAGACGAATATGATCACCCGGTCCGCTTGAAGGGCTGATTGCATATCCATTAACGGCGTCCCCTCCTCCGGCTTTTGCTCCACGACCGTTAATATCGGAAGTTATCGCCACTCCCTTGCTGATCTCAACAAGGTCGATCTTTTCGGAAGCTTCAACAATCACTACTCCATCTGTCACAACGGCTGCATCTTCATCGACATGAAACGGACTGGATTGAGACGCAGCCACACCCAATGATTTTTCACCGGCACCACAAACATGCCCGGAAAACCCCACAAAGCGATAGGGTTGTAAAACCTCCCTGGCAGTAATGGTAATCGTCTTTCCCGGGTTTTCAGTAAGTTGAGGTATCATGTTTCAATATTTTAGATTTTAGATTGATGATTTTAGATTTTCTATAACGAGGCTACGCCGGTCTTAACATGAACAATTAGCAGTTAACAATTGATTATTAATTATTATGTTTTTCTCTGTGCTCTCTGTGTCTCTGTGGTTAAA
>JANQLH010000338.1 GCA_028280735.1 SAR324 cluster bacterium
CGGTTTTAAAATTGTAATGAATGATGACGGGCTGCCCAAGCTCAAAATCAATAGGTTTTATAAAAATGCGATTGCCAACGGAAGGAAAATATCCAAAGAGACAAAGACCTATTTGAATGAAAAAATGCAATCGGCTTCATGGTTGATTAAAAGTATTCATCAGCGTCAGAAAACTATTTATCTGGTCATGGAGAGTATTTTAAAATTTCAACGGGAATTCTTTGAAAAAGGGATCGCATATTTAAAACCACTCATTTTGAAAGATATTGCCGAAGATATTGAAATGCACGAATCCACTGTAAGTCGTGTCACTTCTAACAAATATGCCTATACACCCCAGGGACTCTTCGAACTTAAATATTTCTTTAACTCCTCCATTGAACGGACCGGGGGCGAATCCATGGCCTCGGCCAGTGTAAAAGAGAAAATCAGGCTCCTCATCGAAAATGAAGATCCCGAACATCCACTGAGTGACGAAAAAATTGCTTCGATTCTTCAGGAATCCAGCATACAGATAGCCAGAAGAACCGTGGCAAAATATCGGAAGGTTCTGAACATTCTACCTTCGAATAAACGTAAACAGCTTTAGGGAGGGCATTTATGCAGACAATAGTAACCTTTAAAAAAATTGATGCATCAGATTCCTTAAAATCCTACGTCCAAAAAAAGCTGGATAAATTTGATAAAATGCTCGACAGCCCTGCAGAAGCCCATGTTGTCCTTTCTGTTGAAAAAATCAGACATATCGCTGAAATAACTTTAACCTGTGATCGGCTTAGAATTCATGCCAAAGAAGACTCCGAAAGTATGTACTCTTCCATAGACGCTTTGACGGATAAAATAAAAGCACAGATCAAAAAACACAAAGAAAAGATCAAACGCCATATGTCCGGCGGCAAGCAAAGCATCAAAGACGGCAGCGAAGCATTGGATTACGAATCCGATTACATGGACAACCCGGTCGTTGATCAAATTATTGTAGAAACCATCGATTATAAACCCATGGATGTTGAGGACGCCGTCATTGAGTTGGATTCCGGCAGACAATCCTTTTTTGTTTTCAATAATGCACGGACCGAACAGCTCAATGTTCTTTATAAACACAACAATGGTAAGTTGGGGCTCATACAGCCCAGGGGATAATTCATCACATGCGTATCAGCGAGTTACTTGACAAAAATTCAATTATTGCCAATTTAAAGGCATCAGACAAAAAAGGGGCTATTGACGAACTAGCCGCTGCAGCTTCAACAGCCACTCAGGCTTCAGGACAGGAAATTGCAGAAGTCCTGATTGAGAGAGAACAATTGGGCAGTACCGGGATCGGTGGCGGCATTGCCATCCCACACGGAAAACTGAAAACGGTTGATTCCATCAACATTGGGTTTGCACTGAGTAAAACAGGTGTTGAATACGACTCCCTGGACAGCAAACCGGTCCATATTTTTTTTGTTTTGCTGACACCCGAAAACTCCACTGGAGGGCACCTTAAGGTACTTGCGCAAATCTCAAAGATGCTTAAAATGAATGAGTTCAAAAACCAATTACTGGCTGCTGAATCCACTGATGAGATTTATACGATAATAAAAGAACAGGACGAAGACTTCTAACCTGAAGGTTTCAAGACATTAGGGTATTTCACATAACCTAAGGGTCGCAAGCAACCTGAGGGTCATAACATTAAACCATGCCGAAACCTAAAGTCTATATCATAACCGGCCTGTCTGGTTCAGGTAAAACAACCACCATTCAGGCATTTGAAGACGCAAAATACTATTGTGTCGATAATATGCCTTTGGAGCTTCTTCCTAAATTTTTAGATCTGCCTTTAAATGAAAATCCGGATAACAAAGGATTTGCATTTGTCACGGACATGCGCAGCAAAGACTTTATTTCTCAGTACGCTCCCGCCCTTTGTACATTAGAGGATTTAGGGATTAAACCGGAAGTTATCTTTTTAAAAGCAAACGAAGACACCCTCGTAAACCGATACAGCCAGACCCGCCGGCAGCATCCGGTCACTAATGGAAAAAGCCTGTTGGACAGTATCCGATTGGAAATGGATATGTTATCGCCAATCCAGAAGACGGCTCAGCATGTCATTGATACCAGCACGCTCAATGTCCATCAGCTTAAATCCAAAATTTTAAATTTGATTCACAATGGTAAAAGCGCTGTCAGCCTGACAAAGGTTAACATCATGTCATTTGGATTCAAATATGGTGTACCCAATGATGCTGATCTGTTAGTGGATATGCGTTTTCTAGCCAACCCTTATTTTGTGCCGGAGTTAAAAAACCAGGACGGAGAATCTCCTGCGGTCAGGGACTTTGTTTTATCCAATACAGAGACAAAAGTTTTTCTTGACAAATACCTTGATCTTCTTGATTATTTAATCCCTCTTTACAAAAGAGAGAATAAGGCTTATTTAACATTTGCTGTAGGCTGTACCGGCGGAAGGCATCGAAGTGTTGCGATTGCAAGACGCATTTATGAACATCTAAATAGTAAAGGACTCAATCCCGGCCTCATTCACAGGGACATCGACCGGGATGTGAAAGAAACATGATCGGGATACTCGTTGTCACCCATGCTAATCTGGGAAGCGCACTTATTGAAACTGTCGAGTTTATCTTAGGCGATGAGCAGGACCACCTGGAATCTGTATCCATCAATATTCAAGAAGATCCTGACAGTTTAAGAAAAAAAATCAAGCGTGGAATTTCCAATGCGCGGACCGATGAAGGGGTGATCATTTTAACCGACATGTTTGGTGGAACCCCGTCCAACTTAAGCTATTCCTTCTTGGAAGAAGGCCTGGTTGAAGTAATTTCCGGAGTGAATCTCCCCATATTGCTTAAAGCAGTGAACTCCAGAAAAAAAATGAACATGGAAAAATTAACCTCGTCTCTTGTGGATCACGGTAAAAAATCCATTTCTCTTGCCAGCGGTATTTTAAAAGGGTCCAAACGCGCATAAAACATTTAGTACTCAATCCTTAACCTGAAAAGGAGGTCATTCATGACAATCAAATTAGGGATTAATGGCTTTGGTCGTATCGGCCGTATGATTTTCCGTGCGTCATTAAACCATCCGGAAATAGAAGTCGTTGCCATCAACGACTTGACCGATACCCGGACTACGGCACATCTTTTGAAATATGATTCTGTTCATGGCCAGTTGAATCAATCTGTAACTTTCACACAGGACACCATCAGTGTTGATGGGAAGACGATTCAGGTCAGTGCTTTCAAAGATCCGGCCCAAATTCCTTGGAACGATTCCGGTGTCGATATCGTTTGCGAGTGTACCGGATTTTTCAGGGATCGTGATGGTGCATCCAAACATTTTGAAGGCGGCGCAAAAAAGGTGCTCATATCCGCCCCGGCCAGTAATCCGGATATCACCATCGTTATGGGGGTCAACCATGATATTTACGATCCGGCATTCGATATGATGTTATGCGATGCCGGATCGTAAATATC
>JANQLH010000350.1 GCA_028280735.1 SAR324 cluster bacterium
GTCTGGATCATATCGTAAAGGTAACATGATGAGCCGTGTACGGGCCCGTACGCACGGTTCTGTGGGCAGTCGGGAGCGTCAGCTCCCACTGACCCGATAGCTTGCGAACGTCACCCTAGGTATGGTTGAAAAATAGATAAGAACTCTGAAGGAGTTCATGTTGAGTTTTCCGAAACCTACTTTAATGAACGCCTTCAGCGTTCTTTAACTGAGGTGTTATCTGACCTATGGTGGCGCTCGCAAGCTCGCTGACCATAGGCTAATTTAATGAACGCCTTCAGCGTTAAGCGCAATTCATTGTTGTTATATCGAAAAACAACGAAGAATGTAGGATGGGTAACTTGTTACCCATCAACTCTTTAATATATGGCTTTTGATCACATTCAACCCGATGGGTAACGGAGTTACCCATCCTACGGTTCTTGGAAAAATCGTAGGTTTTTCTATTGTGACACAGTCTGTTAGCCAGGAGAGACCGGTCACTGTGATTTGAAACAGGCAGTGATAAGGTGGTTTACGTAAGAAGGTCCCGGTTTTTGTTACTTTTGTCCTCAATCGGCAAATCAAAGGGGAAGTATTACCCAGCTTAAAGCGGGTACGCCGGCAGGATCGGAGGATATAAGGTATCCGCTATGCTCTTATCTCCTTTGGCAAAGGGCTTGTTTCACAAGGCAATATCCCGAGAAGGGAGGAGCAGCATGTTCAACCATGAAAGATGCGAAAGTGATTGAATCTGTTGCAGGATCGACTCAAAAATGTTTTACAGCCGGTTTGAATGAGATCAGCAAAGGTATGATTCGCTGTCAGATGAAGGATCTATTGGGTTTGATCGAAAGCAATCGAAAAATGAGTAGTGTGATGGACGATAATTGTCATTCAAATCCCGGCGTCATAGCATAACATGCGGTGATCAATATAAATCGGTCCCTCACAACTTCCGGGGACCGATTTTAATTCCAAAAAAAAAGCGAATTAGTTGGCTGAATTCAAAGGATATTTAGCTCCTTTCCAGGCAAAAACACCGCCAGGGTAACGATAAACATTGGAATAGCCCAGTTTAACAGCCCACATGGCACCGTTGTGACTTCTGGTACATTTTACGAATCCACAATAGATCACAATTGTTTTGGTTTTATCTTCACCTAACAATTTCAGAAAATCTTCTTTTGATTGGCCCGCTGTTTCACTGCTTTCCCAAGCTTCCATCTCGGGAATGGGAAACAAAAACTGCTTTGCCGTAGGTATATGATTTTTTTTGTAGCTTTCTTCGAAAGGCATGGTATCGACCAGCAGCAGAGGAGTATTGGCATCGATCTTTTGTTTCAATTCTTTAGTGTCTATCAACTTGTAGTTTCCTCGAAAAGCTTCACGGGCTAGTTTTATTGCCGACGCTTCAATGGCGATTTCCTTTTCAAATTTGTTTT
The DNA here is from genome assembly GCA_028280735.1 of SAR324 cluster bacterium. Classification (GTDB taxonomy): domain Bacteria; phylum SAR324; class SAR324; order XYD2-FULL-50-16; family XYD2-FULL-50-16; genus JAHJTV01. The sequence goes on from JANQLH010000350.1 coordinate 1,425, forward strand.
CACCTGAACATCCGGCCAAAATGCTGATTGACAAGATTAAAAAAAATGAACTGAGTAGCTTTCTGTAAGACATAATCCCTTTTTGATAGTTGGTTTTTATTAACCGGTTCGCAAACGATATGATTTTTACTGCCACATTGGGCAGTTGTAAAAAACAATAACCTGAAACAGCAGGCTTACGGGCAGAATTCAATACCCGGGAAAAGGCAACCGACACTGGTTTCGAACTGAACATCACTTATTTCTCACAAACCTGACCAAGTTTGTTTTGTGAAAAACAAGCAGGTATCCGATGCCTGCAAGAATAATCACATTTTTGACCAACGCCGAATGCAGATTTGAATAGGCCTCACGCTCCGGATCTCCGACTCCGAAACAGCCACAATCGATATCCAGACCGAGCCAAATCCCATAGGACAACACAGCGATAAACATCAATGTAAGCCCCCCGATTGCAATCATCGCCCATCGTTTTTTTAATAACAGAGCGATCGCGGCGACAATTTCGAATAATGGGAGTAGAACGGCAATCGGTAACAAAAACGGCTCCCACACCAGACCATAGCTATCAATCAGAACAACAAATGCTGAAGGATCAAATAGTTTTTGAGTACCGGCCACCAGGTATACCAAGGCAGTTATCCAGGTGATAACCAAATATAGAGGCTTTTTGATTACAGTGAATGCCATTATGAGTTTACATAAGAGTGATAAATCAATGTGCGGCTATCGAACTTTGACAATATATCCAAATTATCTATTTGACAAATAGATTATATAAATACGATTTTAAATTGCTATAGATTATCTTTACTGCATCGAAGGTTTTTGGGAGGGGATCGTGGGATTTTGGCAATTGCTTGTCTTTATTAATGTTATAGAATTTAAAAGCTTTTCCGAGGCTGCAAAAGCCTGCGGATTGGCTCAACCAACCGTAAGCAGTCACATTAAACAGCTTGAAAGCCACTTGGGCTGCCTATTAATAGACCGTATCGGCAAAAAGGCTGTTCCCACCAAGGCAGGAGAAATTCTGTTTGGATACGCAAAACGATTAATTGCTTTGCAGGCAAAAGCGGAAGCGGCAATCAGTGATTTTCTGGGTGAGATGAAGGGGAGTTTGGACGTAGGAGGCAGCACCATCCCGGGAGTTTACATTTTGCCTCAACTGATGGCTGATTTTCGCCGGGACTTTCCAAAAGTCTTGTTTTCCCTGGATATCGACAGCACAAACAGCATAATTCGGAAGTTAAACGAAGGACAGACCGAAATTGGAATTGTCGGTTCCCTTTCCGAACAGAAAAGCATAAATCAAAAAAAAATCATCTCCGATGAAATGATGCTGATTGTGCCCAATAACCACAGGTGGTCAAAAAGAAACCAAATTAGTTTCGACTCATTTAAAAAAGAGCCTTTTATCAAACGCGAAAACGGATCGGGAACCTGGAACTCTTTTCGGAGAGGGTTAAAAAATGCAGGATTCGATTTTGACGATGTTAATGTCGTTTCGGAGATTCGTGATACCAATGGTGTTATTGCTGGAATCAAAGGGCATTTGGGCGTCTCTGTCCTTTCACCGTTAGCTGTTTCCAATGAATTAAAAAGCAAAGATCTACACGCATTGCGAATTACCGGCGTTGATTTGAAACGAAACTTTTTCCTGACCTGGAGTTCAAAACGCACTTTATCTCCGATCGCCGACCTCTTTAAATCCTTTATTGAAAAAAAATTTCAAAGCATTTAAAGCACCCTCGGTTACGGAGCTGAGACCGGGTATTCCACGCCTTTGCAGAAAACCCTATGGTTTTTTAATAATCTGCACTAACACCCATGGTTTCACTATTGCCGTTAACAGCTCCGCCTTACTGTTGTTCCATTCAATAGCCTGCTGGTCTGTGATGCGAGTTATCTTGTTTTGAGACATCCATTCTTCCACTTTCGTTGTATTGTCTTCCGCAATTTCTACAGCCACATCAACCAAACTCAGGTCCGGGTCTACATACAGGGCAATTCCCCTGGCGAAAACCCGCTGTAAGTCCTTCCAGGCGACAGGAGCTATTTCCGCTTCAAGTTTTTCCCTTATATTTTTATATTCTTCTTCCTCATTGAACTGCACATCCGTCGTATCTTTCATGCCACTTTCTTTTATATTGTTTTTCGCTCCATTATAGGAAACTTAAATTGCCACCAAATACCCTGGTGCGGAGAAACTTGATCTACGCAACGTAACTCAAATCTTTATATCGTGAATCAAGCTTCCGGGGATTCAATCAGTCCGATTTCTTTATCAGCGAGAAACGCCTTGGTTTTGCTACAAACCGGGGCATTGGTTTCAACGATAATTTTTGCCTTGGGTTTGATTTTTTTTATTTTTTCAGCTTTCTGCAGAATCGTGTTGCCATCTTTCATGATGATTCTGCTTTTGCGATTCATCACCATGATAAAAGTATCATCACCGGTTCGCTCCAATACGGTGGTGTGGTGTAGCCCAAATTCACCGGGATTGACCCTTTTTCGTTTCGACAAGATTCCTCCTTATGACTATCCTGCTTTTTGCGCCGGACAAAAACGTTTTTAAATAGTTGACGAGTATATGGATTGGAAAGATTCCTAGACGGAGGCAAGTAACTTTTGAATGGCCTGCCACATCTGCTCCTTAAGTTTCGTAATCACCCCCGGAAAGCAAGTCATGGATCGTTTATCGAATTTGTCTTGTGAGAGGTACAATTTCTTGTTGATCTCCAACTGGATCCAAGGTGTTTTTTCCGAGTAGTGGGAACGGATTATATGCCCACCGGGAAAGGGATCATTTAACAACACATCGTCTTCCGATATTTTAAAGGTTTGAGCAAGAATCTCCGCAAAATTTATTATCAGTGTGGGGGAGCAGGTCACATAACCTTTTTTTCCAATGGGAAATCCCGAGGAATCACCGCCGTTACTCAGGCAAAACGTGGGACGCCTTTCTCCCGGTTTTTTGCCGAATTTTGGTCCCGAAGGATCCATACTATGGCAATCCAAAGCAAACTTGACGGGATGTTGTTTCAGCAAACTATCTAATTTGCGGTGATAAGGATCGTAGTATTTCTTTAACAGGGCTTCTGACAAACTATTACCGGGAAACTGACCCTGTGTGTAAATCTTCGCGCCCGATGCAGTTTTAGTTTTAATCACCCCTTCCGAACTCCTGGGATCGATATCCTCCCGACGCCGATTCAAATCTATCGTAGCGCGGGCTATAGGCGTATCGATATAGGAAATGACCCTGTCTTTATAATCGTATATGTCTCGGGTAATTCCATCCGAATCTTCAAATAGGTCCCAAGGTGTCAGCGAGCAGTGTTTTTTGAGCTCGGTGGGTACCCTGTTACCTCCATGTGGAACTGATATCAAAACCGGTGCTTTTTTCTTCATCGGATTCCTTTTAACAACCTCTCAAGCAGTTGTCCTTTCCATAACCAAATCCCATCTTCCTAAATAGCACTTTGTTGTTATATTAGTATATTTTAAAAATATCAGAAAATAGTTCACTAAACCAGTGAATCATTCAGTGAGGTTTCTTTCTGCTTGAATTAATTGACCGAGGCCCAAGCTTAGGAGCTTGACATTACAGATTCCTTTAGAAACCCTAGTTTAACCGTGGTTAAAGAGATTGATTCAGACTCACCTATTTTCGTCAACGATTTTCTTTTGTTGATCCGTGATTCAGCCGCCTTTAATACCAATACGGAAAACAATATCCGGCCAGAAGACGACCCTTTCCATCTATGCGAAGCAGCAGCGTAACCACCATTGATCAGCAAGAAAAGTTTTGAATACCTGAAAGAGTCGGCAGGTATAGCATGTACTCTCTATTCATTGAAATGATAGACCTTTTATACAAATGAATGACTTTCTTACAAAAATTTCCAATCTATGTGCCTGAGTCTAAAGCGTAAATATTTTTAAATCATTGGATTGCATTACACCTAATTAACTCCGGATATTGAAAAAACCTTCACTTCATTGAAAAACCTTTAACCCAAAAGCTTCTCGCTCAAGGATTAAAAAATAACTTTTTTATCTTCTATTTTCATGCGATAATAATCCGTATAAATTAACAATTTATGTTAAAACAATTAACTGCAATTCTGTACCAACCACCTGAAAACTAAAGACTATGGCTGCAAATAATCCTTCGAAGCAATCTGTTGGTTTAAGCGATCTGACTAATCAAATGATGATTGAGGCTTATACCGGATTTCATAATAAATTCAAATCGATGGATAAACAAACCAGTGATTGGGTAAGACATAATTTTCAAGGGACGACCATTGTGGCCGAGAGAGATGGTTTGAGCCTGGAGTTTCCGGTCGATGATCTGAGGGATGGCGATACCCTGGTCCGTATTGAAAAATTCCCTGCCAACCTGGAGAAGTTGGTTCATGTCAATGATAAGCTAATTAAGGAACTGGAAAACAGGGGATTCAACCAGTTCGATGTGCGAGTCATAAAAAAACAGGCTGGTTCTGCAGAAGAGAAGAGAAAGGAAGCTGTTCAGGAAACAAATGAATTTGTACAGAAAGTTAAAGAAAGCATTCAGATCCGAGACTCCGCTTCCAATGCTGTTGAAAGTTTAATGGACAACGGAAGGCAAGGCAAAGCCAATACCGGTGATATCATGGAATTTGTGGACAGCATCGTCAAACAGTCATCTGCCGATGCTATATCAGCCATTGCCAGTCTCAAGGAAAGCGATCAAACATACGCCCACTGCGTGGATGTTGGAGCCATTTTTCAAGTTGTGTATTTAAAGACCATAGAAAATATGGGGCTTAAGAGTGTTTTCAAAGATGAACGCGAAATGCTGCTCAGCTCCTTTTTGCACGATTTCGGAAAAGCCAAGGTACCCAAGGAAATTCTGGACAGCACGGCACGATTTGAAAGAGACAGCAAAGAGATGCAACTGATGCAGGCTCATCCCGTATATGGTGCCGAAATGCTTAAAAAAATGGATATGCCGGATTATATCGTGGATATGGCTCACTATCACCATGTAAAACTTGATACATCCATGGCTTCCAGCTATCCCTCGGGCATTGCCTTTGAAGATATTCGCATGGAAGCCAGACTTATCGCCATCATCGATATCTATCAGGCACTGGTTGGTAAACGCAGCTACAAAAAATCATGGGCTCCTCCCGCCGCTATGAAATTCATCGATCAATTGTCCGGCGTGGAATACGATCTCGATATCTGGTCCGAGTTCATGAAAATCATGGGAAGATACCCAAAGGGATCAGCTGTTGAATTAAGTGACGGATCACAAGCTTTTGTGGTCAGCATACCGGAAAAAGACCTGACCCGTCCTCAAGTGGTTCAGGTAAGAAACGGACAGGGAGAAGACCTGGAACACCACACCCTGATCGATCTGGAAGTTGAGAAGGATATCAGCATAACTAAAGAACTCGATAGTTACGAATCTTTTGGTGAAACCGTCATCGATCTTTTCGCCAGCCTGCAGGTTATCTAATCCGAACCGGCAATCCCTTCGGGGTTGCCTCCATCTTTTCGCAAATCCCGGGTTCATCGCCTTTTATAGAATAAATACCATCACTCCCTTGACATCGGTTTAAAATGCTAATAGGCTAATTAACCAACTAGTTAGTTATATATTTTCGGGAGGAATTTTGCCAAGAAATAGCGAAGCATCACAGAAAAAGATCATGGAAGTGGCGGTTAAGATTTTTGCCCGCAAGGGATTTGACGGAGCCCGTGTTGATGAAATAGCCAGGGAAGCGAAGGTGAATAAGGCATTGATCTATTATTATTTTAAAAGCAAATCCCTGATCCTTGAGGAGATATTCCGGATTTTTAATGATGAATCCTCCAAATTAATTATCTCTTTTTTTCAAGACCAAGCTGAACTGGAAGACTCCGAATGGTTGATAACCTTTTTTGATGCCTTCATGACTTTTCTGGAGGAGAGAAAAGATATCCTAAAAATCATGATTACCGAATCATTGAAATCCAATGAAAACGAACCCCCGATTTTCGGTTTCATGAATCTGATTTTTCAACAAGACATTGAAAAATACATCCAATCGATGAAAAAGCGTGGTTTTCATATGAGTGACGACAAGGAGCAGATGATGGTGACCGAGTTTTTTACCGATATCATTCCCATCCTCACCTATGTGGTTTTTAAGGATAAATGGAGCCGTCTTTTCGGAGTAGACAAGGAGCGACTCAAAAGCATGTTTTTTGAAGCCTACAGCTCAACCCACCTGGCTTATCACCTGGGACAAAAACCAAAGTAAACGTTCGTATGTTTCCCAATCAAATAGGCTTTGATAATCCCTGTTCATAATTAACTAAATAGTTAGATAAAAATAAACTCATTGAAATCAATGGAACAGATCGTTTTCAACCAAAAGCTTGCCAATATCGGGATAAACGGAATCATTCGTTTCCGTTTTTTTTGGTTGGCATTAGTTACGGGAATGCTTGTTTTTTTTGGATTTGGTTTACAAGAACTGCAACTGGACTCTTCCAATGAATCGTTTCTGCCGAAGACCGATGAACTATATCTCGCCAACGAGAGGTTCAAGGAGCAGTTTGGTAACGAAGAATTCGTTTTTATCCTGGTAAAGGCTGATGATGTTTTTAGTGCAACATCCCTCAACAGGTTAAGAAAGCTGCAAACAGATCTGGAAGAAAGATTACCATTCGCAGAGGATGTCAATACAATCACCAGTGTTGAATATATGGAAACTGCCGGTGATAGTCTGTTGGTTGAAGACCTTGTTCCGGAAGAGATACCGACCGACGATGAGCAGCTGGCAGAAATCAAACGCAGAATAGCTTCCTCTACCTTATATTTTGACAGGATTGTCACCAGGGAATGGACCCATGTAGGAATTGCCGTCACGTTTGAAAAAATGCCCGAGTCGGTTTGGGTAAGAGCGGAAAAAGGCTTTACACCGATGGATCAATCTAACTGGGAGCAAGAGAATATCTTTGAAGCGGAAGACATTATCGACGATGTTTCCGAATCTCCGGAACAGGAGCTTGTCGAAGTACCAGATCCCAGAAAGCTCATATCACCGGCATTACGCAAAATAATTCATGATCACCGGGCGGATGATTTTGAGTTACTGGCAACAGGAATGTCCATTGGTGATTACGAGGTCGACCAGATTACTGCTGAAGAAGGAAAAAAGCTTGGGATAATCGCAATAGGAGTGGCTTTTTTAATCATGTTGCTCTTGTTTCGAAACCCGGTTGGTGTTGTAGCTCCTTTGCTGGTGATCGTTTCTACAGTTGTGATTTTGTTTGGTGCCATGGGGCGCTTGCAGGTACCTATTTCCATGGGCAGCATGTTTGTTGCTCCTTTGTTAATGGTCTTATCCGTCAGTTATTCCATTCATTTTATTAATCATTTCAATTTTTACTTTCGGCAAAAGGGTGAAAGACTGCGAGCGATCCACTACGCCTACGGTCAATCGACGTGGCCATGCTTTCTGACAGCTATCACAACTGCCACAGGGTTTGCTTCTTTTTTGATTATTACAATGAGGCCCATAAGAGATGCGGGTGTTGCTTGCGGAAGTGGCGCATTAATCTCTTTTCTGCTGGTAATGATAGTGGTGCCGGTTTTTTACTCTTTCGGCCCCGAACAAGAAAAAATAGAGAAAACCATTTCCAAACCAAGCTTACCCCGGGGAATGGTCGCTCTTTCGGACTTTGTTCTTAAACGTCAACGCTTGATTCTTTTGGCATCTGCTGTATTGGTGATTTTTGGAGCCGTTAATTTTTTAAGAACACCCGTGGAAACGGATATGCTGAAAATATTGGGAAAAGAAAACAGATTTGTTATGGATTCAACCCATATCACGGATGTTCTTGGTGGATACTACTCTTATGAAGTGTTTATCGAATTTGAGAACAAAGACGATGCAAAAAAACCGCAACATCTCATTGCTTTAAATCAGCTCGCTGAAGAAGCAAAAAAATGGCCTGTTGTTAAAACGACAATGTCGCTTGCCGACCTCTTGCAGGAGATAAGTTATGTGATGAATGACAGAAAGCCTGCGTTCTATAAAATTCCGGACACCAGAAAAGAAATTGCCCAATATCTGTTGCTTTATGAAATATCCGGAGGTGGAGAACTGGATAACTGGGTGGATTATAATTACAGCAAACTCAGGTTATCAGTACAAATGTCCGACTCTGAAAACCTGGAACAGCATGTTAATCACATGCGAGAACTGGCCTTCAGCCTGTTTCCCGGCGGCACAAAAATAAGTATCGTAGGTGATGTTCCTATTTTACTGAGATTGATGAACCTGCTGACAATCGGTCAGCTAAAATCGATTGTAGTCGCTTTTGCAGTCATCTGCCTCGTTATGATAACTATCCTGGGATCTTTTCGAGCCGGGGTCATCTCCATGATTCCAAACATGTTTCCCTTGTTCATCATTGGTGGTGTAATGGGTTTCCTGCAAATCAACCTGGATATCATGACTATTATGATAGCCCCCATGGTGATAGGTATCGCAGTCGATGACACCGTTCATTTTTTTATTCATTTCAAGGATGAGTTGCACGGTTTTAAAGATTATAACCGGGCAAACAGGCAAACCTTTATAAAAATCGGCCATGCCCTCTTGTTCACCTCAATTGTGCTGACCCTTGGATTTAGTATTCTTGGATTCAGCAGCGTGGACGGCATAGTCAACATGGGTTTTCTGGCTGCCATTGGAATTGTTGCCGCTCTGGCAGCTGATTATTTCATAGCTCCCGTGTTGTTGACGAGGATAAGACCATTTAAGACTGTGGAAAACCCGGGTTAAAACGATCGGTTTTGACCGATAAAGGACCGGACTTTCTTCTTTCACTAGTGCCTGATTAGAAAATCGCTAAACCCTTATCAAGCCTTGTGCTAGATACCGGAAGTTAGTTTGAAGATTAACGCGCTATCAGCTTTCAGCATTCAGCATATAGAATTGAAAGTTCAAACAAAAACTGGCTGAGAGCTGATCGCTGAGTGCTGAAAGCATGTCACACCTCAAGATAAGTCTGAATGATAGCATCAAAGCGGAATAAGGATTTATGGGGTTTTCCTGCAGACACTAACTATCCGGAACCCATTACATTTGTTTTACAAGTTATCCCTCCGATACTTCTGTCAAGCAGGTTATGATGACTAATCCGAATCGATTAATCCCAACAAGGAAGTGTCAACATGATCGCAAAACTCAGAGATCCCATTAGCGGGTTAACCCACTTTATAGGCTGTTTGCTAGCCATTTTAGGTTTGGTTTTACTGGTTATCGAAGCGGTTGATCCGGTCAAACCCTGGCACATTGCCACGTTTTCCATATTCAGTTCAGGAATGATTCTGTTGTACATGGCCAGCACTCTTTATCACTGGCTGCCTCTTTCTGAAACCGGTATCCAGAGGTTACGGCGGATTGACCACATAATGATCTTCATCATGATCGCAGCTACCTACACGCCGGTTTGCTTGATTGCCTTAAGAAACTCCATTGGATGGGAATTGTTTTTCAGCGTTTGGGGAATAGCTGCGGCCGGTCTTTTTTTAAAAATATTTTGGATTCAGGCGCCAAGGTGGATATCTGTTCTCATGTATCTCATCATGGGATGGCTGGTAATCTTAGGGATCGTTCCAATTGTAAGGATTTTACAACCTGGTGCGGTTTTTTGGATGGCCTTTGGGGGAATGATGTACACAATAGGCGCTATCATATATGCCATCAAAAGACCCAATCCATGGCCAAACCAATTTGGTTTCCACGAAATTTTTCATGTTTTTGTCATGCTGGGAAGTTTTTCTCACTATATTTTGATGTACAAATACATCATGCTGTTTGATTAGAAGAGAATGAACATGCTTTTTCAACGGCGATACGGAGTGCGACAGGTTCCTTATGGTTTAATACCCCCCTCTTGATCTTGCTGAAATTGGTATTTTTTGTTAGTTTTGGCTCAATTTCGTGACTCCCCAAAGAATTGTTCTTTACCGCCTTGACGATTTGTATGACAGTCAAACACAAACATGTTCTGATAATTTCGGATATTGAAGGAAGTTCTCTATGCCGAAACTATGAAATGTCTTCTTTTATGACGGACAGTTGGCCGGAAGCCTGTCTTGGCATGTCGCTGGATGTATCTGCCGTTGTCAATGCCCTCTTCAATGCCGGAGTGGAAAGTATTACGGTCAAGGATTTTCATCGCACCGGTTACAATATTATTCCCGAATATATAAATCCTAAGGCAAAGCTTGTTCATGGATATAAGATAGGACCAGTACCCGGGATAGGAAACCCAAAACCGGCAACAGCTGTTTTAATGGTGGGTATGCATGCTCCGTCAGGTTCGGGAGGCTTCCTGGCACATACCCTGACCTCGCGAATTGCCAGGCTGGAAGTCAATGGCGAGTTGATGTCCGAAGCTCAGCTTTTTTCATCTTCTCTGGCTCCGCATCAAATTACCCCGGTATTCTTCTCGGGGTGTCCCGTGGCCTGTCATCAGGCATTGCAGCACCTGGAAGGTATTCAATGTTATCCTATCAACAAAGCCATCTCGGAGAAGAATTTTGACGCTGATTCATGGCGATACGGCTTGGCCAAGGCTGCGGTTTCATCACTTGACAATGATCAGAGTCGGCCTTATTTCCCGGAAGGACCTTTTCACGCCGCTGTAACCATGAGAGACGGGGAATCGGTAGCCAAAAGACTGGCCAAAAGGTGGAGACTCAAATCTGTCGAAGCAACAATATTTATTGAAAGCAAGGATATTCACCAGTTGTATGACAAGCTAATGAAACTCTGTTACTTGACTCCCCTTACCCGAAAGATACTTTATTTTGGAATCCATTTGTTTAATGCCCGCGGCAAATACGGTTTGTGGTGGGTTAAGCAGCAATTGATAAAGAACCATCCCCAGGTTTAAAACCGCCATGTCTGCGTTTGCAAAAATTCTTCCTTTACTCTTATTGCTTTCGCTGCTTAATAACGGCAGTTTGGCTTTGGAATTCAAGGAACCCAATACTGGAATGGAGTTTGTTTTTATTAAAGGTGGATGCTTTGACATGGGAGATGTTTTCAACGAAGGAGAAGCCGACGAATCTCCTGTTCATGAAGTCTGTCTGGATGATTTTTACCTGGGAAAGTACGAGGTTACACAAAAACAATGGAAATTCCTCATGAAAGACAATCCCTCGGCATACAAGCTTGGTGATGATTATCCCGTTGAATGGGTTAGCTGGTGGGAAACCAATACTTTCATTGAAAAACTCAATCAATTGGGAAAAGGAAAATACCGATTGCCTACTGAAGCCGAGTGGGAATTTGCCTGTCGCGCCAGAGGTAAGAAGTTGCGATACGGCACCAAAACAGGTGAACTGGACCCAACATTAGCCAATTATGGCAGCGGTAACTGGGGTGAAGGAGATATACGGGATGGTCACAAATTCACCTCTCCTGTCGGCAGCTACCCTCCAAACGCCCTGGGTTTGTATGACATGTCCGGCAATGTATTTGAATGGGTTTCCGACTGGAAAAGTCTCAATAAGAACTACTACGCTCAAAGCCCCAGAATAAATCCGCAAGGGGCAAAGCCCAGCATAAGAAAAGTGGGAAGAGGGGGAGCCTGGAACTTTGGCTCAAGTCATCAACGCTGCACCAACCGCTTTAGCAACTACCCGGATTTTCATTGTTTAAGTTATGGATTCAGGGTGGTTAAAGTTCCCTAAATACAACGCCCTCCGTCCACCTCCAGGCACACCCCGGTTAAGAATTCAGCTTCGTCCGAACAGAGAAACAAGGCGGCATTCGCTATGTCTGTTGGCGTGGAAAGTCTGCCCATGGGAATGGACGACCTGAACAGTGCCAGCTTTTCTTCGGTTTCTTCTCCCATAAACAGGGGCAGCATTCCCGTTTTACCCGCCACGGGATTAATTGCACAAACCCTGATATTCTCCGGAGCGAGCTCAATGGCCAAAGACCTTGTCATCGAAATAACGGCACCTTTTGAGCTATTATACCAAACCAGTCCCGGACGAGGCCGCACGCCCGCCGTAGAGGCGATGTTCAGGAAAACCCCCTTTTGCTGTTTCCTGAAGATGGGAATAACCGCCTTGCAGGAAAGATAGATCGATTTAACATTAACCTGGAAAATCTTGTCAAAAGTCGACTCTTCGACTTCCAACAAAGGACAGTTGCGATGGGTAAAGCCGGCATTATTCACAAAAATATCAATGGTTCCGTATTCAGAGACTGTTTGCTGAACAAGATTGTCCATCTCTTTTTTCTGACTAACATCCGTATTAACGAACAAGGCACCTATCTTGTCCGCCAACGCCTGCCCCTCCTCCTCATTTAAATCAGCAATGACGACATTGGCCCCTTCCGCTCTGAATCGTTCAGCCATTCCTTTACCAAATCCGGAAGCAGCTCCGGTAATCACAGCCGTCTTTTTCTCAAGTCTCATCATAATTCCTTGTTAAACCACTCCCTGAAAACGAATTATTTAAACTTTATCAATAACTCCGACAGAAACTGGTTGGGACGAAGTTAGGCAACGCATTGAGGACAAACCAACCCTCAGCCGGGCTTTATCACTTTTGCGGGATCAGGCAAGTGCCTATAGAATAATGTGCAAGGTTTATCCATGATACATCGCAACAGTCTTTAGGGTGGTAAAGCCGTACAGCGCTTCCATGCCTTTTTCTCTTCCAAAACCGCTGCCTTTCACTCCTCCAAAAGGCAGTTCAACACCACCCCCCGCTCCATAATTATTGATAAAGACCTGACCGGAATGCAATGCTTTGGCAATCCGGAACTGCCTGGTTCCATTGGCGGTCCAGATTCCGGCTACCAGCCCGTAATTAGTACTGTTGGCAATCTCGATGGCTTCTTCCTCGCTGGAAAACCGAATAATCGACAGCACCGGTCCAAAAATCTCCTCCTGTGCCAGACAATGCTGGGAAGGTACATTGCCAAACAGGATCGGCAGCGTGTAGAAACCTTCTTTCGGCAGGGAAGGCGAAAATTTACCCTTTGCCAAAATCTGCAGATCTGATGATTGCTTTAAGTAATTATTGACACGTTCAAGCTGTTTTTGACTGATCAGAGGCCCTAAATCATGATCTTCACTCGCTGGCCCTACAGTCAGCAATTCGAACTTCCGCATCAGTTTACCCACAAACTCCTCATAGATGGGATTATGAATCAATACCCTGCTTCCGGCAGAACAGGTTTGTCCGGCATTCTGAATAGCGGCATTAATAATTATCGGAAGAGCTTTGTCCTGATCCGCGTCATCGAAGACAACCTGGGGTGATTTTCCTCCCAATTCAAGAGTCACTTGAACCGTGTTGTTGGCTGCAGCTTTTTGCACCAGGGTTCCAACTTTTTGAGAACCGGTAAAACTTAAATGGTCAATCCCGGGATGGGAAGCCAGTGCTGCTCCTGCTTCCTCCCCGTAACCCGTCACTATATTGACACTTCCTTCCGGGAATTCCGCTTTTTCACAGAGCTCGCCCAAAAAAAGTGTGGATAGGGAAGCATCTTCGCCGGGTTTGATCACAACGGCATTTCCCGCAGCCAAAGCGCCAATTACACTGCGACCAATAATTTGCAAGGGGTAGTTCCAAGGGATGATGTGAGCCGTAACTCCGTGCGGTTCCCTAAGCGTCATTACCGTGTAATTGCTTTGATAGGGAATGGTTTGTCCGTGCAGTTTATCGACAGCGCCCGAGTAAAACTCACAATATCGCGCACAGGCAATGACGTCGTTTTTAGCCTGGGTTAAGGGCTTCCCCACATCATTGGATTCAATTTCGATAAGCCGGTCTTTGTACTCGATAATCAATGAGCCTAAGCGGCTTAGATACCTGCCTCGCTCCACGGGAGAGAGCTTTTTCCACTTTCCGGCTGAAGCATTTCGGGCTGCTTGGATAGCCTTATCAATATCCTTGTCAATTCCCCTGGCTATTTCTCCAAACTGCTCTCCGGTACTGGGATTAACCACTTTGATAAAATCTCCCGACACACTGTCGGTCCAACTTCCATTGATAAACAGCCCTTTTCGATCCATTTTTTTTTAAGGGAAATGCTGTCTGGTTGTCTATACCAGCAAATTTAATCGAACGTTACATGGTGACAAGAGACAAAATGACCGGCCTTTTCAAGCAACTCGGGTGCTTGTTGCTCACATATTTCAGTGGCCAGGTTGCATCGATCAACAAAGGGACAACTGTTGTGTCCCAGAGAATACTTGGAACTTTCGCCATGGCAAGCCTGATTTTTCTTTTCCGGATCGATGCTTGGTACTGCTGACAATAGCAGTTGTGTGTAGGGATGAAAAGGTTTTTCGAATATCTCTTTCGTCGTCCCCTGTTCAACTATTCTTCCAAGATAGATAACAGCCAAGCGCTGTGTCACAAATTCGACCACACTTAAATCATGACTGATAAACATAAAGGCAAGGTTGAATTTATCCTGCAGATCCATCATCAGGTTGAGCACTTGGGCTTGAACCGAAACATCAAGGGCTGATACAGATTCATCTGCGACAATCAACGAAGGTTTCGTGATTAAAGCTCTGGCAATTGCGATCCGTTGGCGTTGGCCTCCGGAAAATTCATGTGGGTATTTCTCCAAATCATTTCTGTTCAATCCCACTTCCGAGAGCATCAATCCAACCCTGTCTTTTCTTTCCGAAAATGAAATGGATTTTTCAAGCATATCAAGCGGCTCCGACACAATGGAGAGCACTTTCTTTCTCGGATTCAAAGAACTGTAGGGATCCTGAAAAACCATCTGGAAATGCCTTCTTAGTCCTCTCAATTTTTTCCGGGATATGGAAAACAAATCGTTTCCGTTATAATAAACGGTACCGGAAGTGGGATTATCCAGAGCCATGACAATTCTTGCCAAGGTAGACTTACCGCATCCGGATTCACCGACAATTCCGTAGCTTTCACCTTTTTCGATCGACAAGTTAATACCGTGTAAAGCCCTGAAAACCGGCGCTTTTTTAAAAATGAACTTTCGCGGTAAACGATAGTCTTTAACCAGGTTTTGAATCTTAATCAACGGCATTATTGGTCTCGCTCATTTGTAACCGGGTGAAAGCACCATGCCCTGTGACCTGGTGAGATTTGGACCGGACGAGGCTCGTGTTGTGAGCATTGTTTAGTGGCAAAAGAACATCTGTCCGCAAAAGTACAACCGGTAGGTAGGTGACGAAGGTCCGGGACATGGCCGGGAATACTCGGCAGTCTTCTCACATCCTTAAAACGGGATGATCCAAGCCGGGGAATGGCTGAAAACAACCCCAAAGAATAGGGATGGCTCATTTTCTTAAATACATCGACGGTTCTGCCCTGTTCCATGATCCGGCCCGTATACATGACCATGACATGCTCTGTGGTTTGGGCTATTA
The DNA here is from genome assembly GCA_028280735.1 of SAR324 cluster bacterium. Classification (GTDB taxonomy): domain Bacteria; phylum SAR324; class SAR324; order XYD2-FULL-50-16; family XYD2-FULL-50-16; genus JAHJTV01. Next base: position 16,875 of record JANQLH010000350.1, read on the forward strand.
CTCCCAGGTCATGACTGATCATTACCAGCGCCATTCCTGATTTGTCTGCCAAATCACTAATCAGTTTTAAAATCTGTTCTTGAACAGTGACATCCAAAGCTGTTGTAGGCTCGTCCGCTATCAGAATATCCGGCTCGCACGCAATGGCCATGGCAACC
>JANQLH010000386.1 GCA_028280735.1 SAR324 cluster bacterium
GGCTTTTTTGAAGTTTACCCCGATTAATGATGCCTGCTGCAGGTTGGCATTTTTCAGGTTAGCTCCTTCCAGATTCGCACCTGTCATTTTACCACCTTCAAGATCGGCTCCTTCCAAATTTGCACCAGCCAGGTTTGCTCCCCGCAGGATGGCTCCGTCAAATTGAGCATTTTTTAAATTTGCGCCTTCCAGGTTTATTTCAGAAAGATTGGCATGGCTGAAATCCGCCTGGTCCAGGTTAGCACCTTTGAGATTAGCACCTCTTAAAATGGTATCTCTGAATACAACTTTTTCCAGGGAAGCATTTAAGAAATTGGTCCGCGTCAAATCTGCCCCGGTGAAATCGGCGCTGACCAGCTTTGCACTTTCAAAATCTGCGAATTGGAGTTTGGAATCGGAAAACCGGGCACCGATCAAGTTGGAAAGAATAAAGCGACTGGATCTTAAATCAGATTTTGAAAAGTTCGCTTTAAATGCAAAAACCCTGTTTAATACAGCATTCTTAAAATCGGATTCCGTAAAGCTGGATTCCTCCAGGTTTGCTTCACTCAAATCGGCATTTTGCAAAATCACATTGCTTGCATTAGCGAAGGATATATCAGCACTTTTTAAATTTGAATTTGTAAAGTTTGAATTTGATAATGCGGCCGATTTTAAAACAGTCTCCTCCAAGACAGCATCCGAAAGGTTCGCATTGATGATTCTGGCCTTTGGAAGCCTGGTTTTTTTGAGATTTGCTCCCATCAACTTGATATTTTCAAGATTTGCTTCATCCAATTTAGCATTTTGAAGGATTACATTTTCAAAATTGGCGTCTTTTAAATCCGCTTTTCTTAAATCGGCATTATTAATCTTGATGTTAGAAAGGTTTGTGTTTTTCAGGTTACATTCCACACAATTTTTCTTATCACGAAGATGTCTTACGCAGCCCCTGGTTTGATTATCGTTGCATTCGGGAATGACAGGTCGGCCGTAAAATTGTTGAATGAAGTTGTTTGCCTGGTCTTCAGTTTGTGCAAATCCAGCCGATGTCAGCAGCAAATACGAAACTCCTGCGAAGATCAAATAGCTGACAGCCTTAAGCCTTTTTTGTTTGCACATATCGGGCAGAGTGGGGAGTTAGGTCTGTTTTTTACTTAAATGATAATGTTCCCAAAGCTTTGCATATTTTAAAAACATCGAATAGGCGGCACCAACGGCAATAATAAATCCCGGCATGCCATCCAGAAAACCTCGTTTAACAAAGTAAGTTTCGATAAATTTACCGGGAGGTTTAATTAACAGTTTAAAAAAAGACGGCTTTTTGTTTTCCTCAAACAGAATCTTGGCACTAATACTGGAGTAGGAATTGTTGGTTTGAACATTATGTGCAAGATCGCTGAAAACATAGTGCTCCAGGGCCGATTTCAGGTGCCCGGCCTTGCCTTCTATTGCTATCACATCATGGGGATTGGTCCCTGTCCAGTGGCCGGACTTTCGATTGAACAGCCGGATGTTTCGATCGGGATACCAGCCGCCATGCATGATCCATCGTCCTAAATGAAAGCTTTTCCGGGCTACTGAATAACCGGGTCGTAAATCCGATTCATTGGTAGTACTGAAAAGCCTGACTATTTCATCTCTCAAAGGATCGGTGACCCTTTCATCAGCATCCAGGGCAATAACCCAATCGTAAGTGCATGAATCCACGGCCAACTGCTTTTGTTTGACATGACCCAGAAAAGCCTGATCGATAACCTTGGCTCCCATCGATTCGGCAATGTCCCTGGTCTTATCGGTGCTTAATGAGTCCACTACAACGATTTCATCAACCCAGGCCAAACTGGCAAGACAGTCCCGAATGTTGTTTTCTTCATTTAGGGTGATGACAGCAGCTGAAATGTTGATATTGTTAACCGGCATAAATCTTAAGTATCCTCGTCTTTTTTTCTGTTTCTATCTCGCCACATAATGCGAATCGGCGTTCCTTCAAATCCGAAATAGTATCGGAATTGAGCCGCCAGGTATCGCTTATAGGACAGGTTGATAGCTTTGGGATTGTTGGTTGTGACAATAAAAGTCGGTGGGCGAGTGGAGACTTGTGTGGAGTAAAAGATCTTGGTGGCTTTTCCGGCTTTGGTGGGTGGGGTGTGCCGGGCAGTTATAGACTCCATGATCTTGTTTAAGTCAGAGGTTTGAATGCGCTTGGTAAATTGGGAGAAGACCTCCTGCACGGTTTCCAGGATTTTTCCAAAACGCTGCCCGGTTTTAGCACTGACAAACAGGATAGGTGCAAATTCCAGAAATCGGAGCTTGTCCCTGATATCGGCTTTCATCTGCTCCAATGTTTTGCCGTCTTTTTCAATTAAATCCCATTTATTGACAACCAGTATGATACCCTTGCCGCGATCGAGTACGTACCCCGCAATTTTGGCATCCTGTTCGACGACTCCTTGGGTAGCGTCGATTACCAGCAATACAACATCAGACCGTTCAATACTTTTTAACGCTCCAATCATGCTGTACTTATCGATGAGCTGACTAACCCGCCCTTTTTTTCGAATCCCTGCCGTATCAATTAAACGATAGGTTTTTCCGTAATGCTTAATAAAGTTGTCTACCGGATCACGGGTAGTACCTGGTTCATCGTGCACAATTTGCTTATCTTTGCCCAAAAACTGATTCACCAGGGAAGATTTTCCGGCGTTAGGCCGACCGACAATAGCAATATTGGTCTGAGAATCATCTGTATCCTCCTGATCAGGTTTTTTTATCTCCGGAAAATCCTCATTAATCCTTTCCAGCAAAGATAGGACTCCGTTTCCATGTTCGGCAGAAACAGCATGAACTTCGGAACTGCCGGACTCGTAAAACTCGGCCACATCCTGCTCATGTTTAGTGCTGTCAATTTTATTTACAACAAAATAGACGGGTTTTTTGGAACGTCTGAGGAAGTCAAATATGGATTGATCCTGGGGAGTCCATCCGGATTGTTTATCAAGCAAAAAGATAATCCCTTCAGCCTCTTCGACGGCCAATTGAGATTGCTCCTTCATTTTTTGGGGAATGATCTCTTTGGAATCAGGTTCAAATCCACCGGTATCGATCAGGATAAAACCGAATCCCTTGTAATCGATAATCGCTGTGTTTCGATCCCGAGTTACTCCCGGTTGTTCGTTCACAATTGCCAGACGCTTTCCTGCGAGCCGGTTAAAAAGGGTAGATTTACCCACGTTGGGTTTGCCCACCAAAGCAAAGACTTTCATGCTGTAGTAATGAGTAGGGTGTTTCTGAATTGTGCTAATTAAGGGATGTTGTATCATTCTAGGGAGCTTTTCCCAATCAAGCAATCCCGGCTGGTTATTAGCGTTTAAATCGCCTGTCCAGTTCCGGCAAAGTGAACTCAATCCAGACAGGCCTTCCATGTGGACAATGTAAGGTGATATCCAGTTTTACCAGCTGGTTAATCAATGCCTTCATCTCTTCCATGGTTAAGGTTTGTGAAGCACGAATGGCAGAATGACATGCAATCTTTTCAAATACTTCGTTAAAAAAGGATTCCAGCTTACCGGTTTTGCCAAATTGTGCCATTTCGTCCAGAACATCTTTAATGACATTGCTGATGTTAGTATCTTTGAGAACAATAGGAATCTCTTTTACCGAATAATCATTCCCGCCAAAATGATCGATCACAAATCCAAGCTTTTCCCATGAATCCTGGTATTGTTCCAGGAGAATCCCATCCTGGGGAGGTAGTTCAATCATCATGGGAACCAGTAAAGGTTGTGACTGCAATGTGTTTGAAAAAAACTGGTTTTTTATCTCCTCAAAACGAATGCGTTCATGGGCTGCATGTTGATCAACCAAAACAAGTTTATCCTCCCCCTGCACCAAAATATACTTATTGGATAACTGGCCAATCACCGTGAACCCTGTTTCCGGATCGACGGTTTCTGTCTCAAACTCCGCAAGAGGTTTTAATCCCTCCGATTTTGCAAAAGAAAACGGTTTATCTTCTGTTTCGGCCGGTTCCACTTTGTTGAAGGATTTGTTTCTTTTTGGAGGACTGAATGTTTCAGGCACAGGTGGCATGAAACCCAATTGATTATCTTTTTCAATATAGACACTGGTTGTTTTTTCTTCCGGAATGGTATTAACGCTGTTGATTTCTGATTTGGAAGCTATTTCCGGATTAGACGTGCTTTCAAGCACTTCTTCATCCTTGCTGCCGATCAACATGTCCCTTTCGATACTTTTCAATTGCAGGGAGACCTGGTTAGCTAAAATGGTGTGTACCAGGTTGGCATTTTTCAGTCTGATTTCTGTTTTAGCCGGATGGACATTGACATCCAGTTCCTGTGGGGAAAGCTCCAGGTTAACGAAAAACGCAGGATGAGTATGCTTCATCAACAGGGTTTTGAATCCTTCGTATATGCCATGGTTTATAGTTTGGCATTTTACATACCTTCCATTCACGAAAGTATGCTGCCATCTTTTTGATGATTTTGCCTTGGAAGGATGAGATATCAATCCGTGAAACCTGAGATAAGACTCTTCGTGTTTGCATTCCAACAAATCATCCGTTATTTCAGCACCAAAGCAGTGTTCCACACGCTGTTTGAAACTGGTTGTTTTGGGTATGTTCAGAACGAGGTTTTTGTTGTGAGTGAGCCTGAATTGAACAGCGGGATTTCCCAGTGCGAGGCGTACGATTAAATCGTGAACATGGTTATACTCGGTATTCACGGATTTCATAAACTTTTGTCTGGCAGGTGTGTTAAAAAAAAGATTTTCAACACAGATCCTGGTTCCCTTGGGAAATCCCGTGCGAGCCGAATGGACTATTTTCCCCCCCTCCATGCGAATTTGAAAACCGCCTTTTTCTTCATCACCGCAGGTTGTAAGCTCAAATCTTGACACGGCAGCAATCGCTGCAAGAGCTTCTCCACGAAAGCCCATGGTGGTGATGTTTTCCAGATCTTCGTTGGTTTCAATCTTACTGGTGGCATGTCGTTCAATAGCCAGATTCGCGTCATCGGCAGACATTCCCGAGCCGTTGTCCAGCACTGATATGAAGTCTTTTCCGCCGTTTTTGATTATGATAAATATCTGGTCACTGCCGGCATCAATCGCATTCTCAACCAGTTCTTTGACAACCGAAGCCGGCCGTTCTACAACTTCTCCGGCAGCTATTTTATTGATTAATGATTCCGGTAGTATTTGGATGTTTGGCATATCTCGGGGCACTTAGAAAAATCAATAAGACATCTTGGTCCTGGCTAAAACGCCGGAAACTCATTTGTCAGTTGGTCCGTAAAGTCATTCTATAATGAACTGTTTTTCTTCTAAGCTTGAAGCTTTTTGCGGTTTTTCACAAGGAGGAACTCGGGGGGAAATTCCCCAATCGCTTTATATGATGGATGTAGAAGAGAGATTGAATCGGTTTGAACCCATAGAAGCTCAAACCGAACCGGAACTAATTGCGGAAATGGTCTTTGAGGATGCGTACTACCTGGTGCGCTTCTTTTTCCAGCTCTTTAGCCAGATGCATCAGGGTATTTTGTTCAGTATCCGGATTGGTGGCCCGGGTTTCCAATTCCTGACACAGATCCACCATGTTTTGGGCGTAAAATGAAGCACAGCTTCCTTTCAACTGATGAGCGGTGATTCTTAAATCTTCAAAGGACTCTGTATCTATCGCTTCGTAAATGGCTGCCAGCTTTTGGGGAATACTCTCCAGGAAGACTCGAACCAGCAAATCAAAGCGTTCTTCGACCTCTTTTTGCAAAACCTGGAGCTTTTTCATTTGAATCGCCGCATTGGATGAGCCCAATACCTCTTCCGTGAGGGGAGTAAGCCCTGATAAGGATTGACCGATTCCAAGCTTATCAATGATGTCATTCAATAAATGCATATTGATAGGCTTGGTAATATAATCATTCATTCCTGCCGAGAGGCACTTCTCACGATCACCACTCATGGCATGGGCTGTCATGGCAATAATCGGCAGATTGGTATCAAATCGGTTGGATTTGATTTGTCTGATTTGCCTGGTAGTCTCATATCCGTTAATTCCGGGCATTTCAACATCCATTAATACCAAATCAAACGAGTTGTTTTTGAGGGTCTCAATTGCTTTTTTTCCGTTTTCTGCAACGGTCACCTTAAATCCCTCTTTTTCGAGCAGAATGGAAGTGATCTTTTGATTGATAACATCATCTTCGACCAAAAGAAGGGACAATTCACGATTTTTTCCGGAATCGGTCTTTTGAATCCTTTTGGTAAGCTGAACCAGATCACCCTGGTGCTTTTTTGTACCCTTTTGTTTCTGCAATGGAATCGAAAACCAAAAATCGGAACCGATACCTTTTGTGCTGTTGACACCGATATCGCCTTTCATCAGATCAGTCAGTTTTTTGGAAATAGCCAGTCCTAATCCGGTACCGCCGTACTTTCTGGCTATTTCGGAATTAGCCTGGGAATAGCTTTGGAATAGTCGGTCGGTCTGTTCTTCATCGATGCCGATTCCAGTGTCCTTAACATTAAAAAGCAGGGAGGTTTCGTTTTGATCTTCCATAGCCATGGTCACTTCTATGGCAACCGTGCCCCTATCAGTGAATTTAACGGCATTACCGGCCAGATTCAGCAGAATCTGTCTGATTCGTAGGGGATCACCTTTGAGCCAGATCGGTACCTCATGAAAGATATGGGTGGTAAATTCAATTCCTTTTTCCTGAGCTTTGAAAATTAAAATGTCCCTGACCTGTGAAATAATCTCTTTCAGATTGAAATCCACGGAATCGATCTTCAGCTCATTTGCTTCTATTTTGGAGTAGTCCAGCACATCATTGACAAGGGAAAGAAGGGTGTGGGCACAGGTCTCGATAATTCCAAGGTATTTCTTTTGGTCGGGAGAAAGACTGGTTTCTTTAAGGACTTCGAGTGTGCCAATTACACCGTTCATGGGGGTTCTTATTTCATGTGTCATATTGGCCAAAAATAAACTTTTTGATTCACAAGCTTCCTGAAGGTGGGTCCTTTCCTCCTTCAATGTTTGCTCATTACGTTTTAATTCTCTTTCTTTTATTTCAATGGCTTGCAGTTCAGCCGTCAGCGTCCGCATCTGTTCCTTCAAATACCTGACCTTTGATTCCAAAGACTTTTTCTCTTTATATATATCAATGTAATCGCCAATATTGCCCAGCGGTAACGTTTCTTTCTCCGCTTCTTTGACTTGCGGTTGCTGAAAAAAGCTTTCGACCAATTCGTCAAAGGAGGAGCGGAAAATTCTGTCGACTTTTTGCATTTTGTTCATAGGGTCTCAGCCGCTTGATTGATCATTCAGTGACTCCCGTCCAGGGATAATTAACTCATACTTGGTGCTGTAACCAGCTTGATTCCCTGCTCTCCGACCATCCGGCCGAATCCTAACGTCCCTGTTGGATTTTCAAAATTGCCCATCAATCAGTAATTACATCGGGGAGCTTTGACTAAAGTTAATACAAGTGCCATGCCACCCGGTCATCGGTAATCACAACAAACAGTTAGCGATTCAGCCGAAAAAGGAGAGAGAAAAATTTGAAAGTATCGTGTAATGCCATAATGTTTCAGAAAAATAGACAAACAGCTTAAAGCCGGTGATCAATGAATCAAAATATTAAAGAGACAACGCAGTTGTCACTAAACAGAAAGTCTAAAATCGTAATTCATAAATCTAAAATACCCATCCCGACCGATCGTTCGCTCAACTATTTTGTATCGATTTATTAAGATAGATAACGTATCGTTTTTAATACTGTTGTTTCTGCAATTGACAGCTTTATTTGGACTTGCCAGAATAAAATATTAAAAAAGCTAAGATTTTCAGCTAGTTAAGTATAGCGAATCCAACTTCGCAGTTCCCCTGAAATCCAGCATGAGTCAAAATCTCTCGATTTGAGTGCGATCAGCAGCAGCCTGAGGGATAAATCTGGCCCTGTCGTTTCCCACGTGAGCATCCGGATCTGACAATAGGAGCGCGTTTAATGAACAGAATCTGTAATTGGTTGATGGTATGTTGCATTCTGGCAATTCTACCTGGATGTTCTTCCTCCCTGGATTACGACTTCGGTTTATATACAAAATCAGTGACAGGTACGCTGAGTATCAGGGATGCAGACACGGCTCATCGTCCTTTTATTCTGGTGAAGAATTATCACAGGACGTTCATGGAAACGTCTCAAGGGTATTTAAACCGGGTTACAGCTTCTGTAGCTTTACCTGATGCCAAAGGAAGATACCTGGTTCCCTACTCGGCAGATACCGTCAAATTGGAATTGACCTATTATGCTCAAAACAGCCATACGAGAGTGCAGGAGTTTCATCGATCCCTGGGCGTGGGAAGTTATACCTTTAATGTGAGACTGGAAGAAGATAAAAACTGGAAAGACAGTTATTATCTTTTCATAAAGCCTGTATTAATCGAGTTTATCACAGAAAAAAGGTATCAGATGAATCAGGTCGATAAATTGTTTATCGGAGAATGGCTTGCAGCGGCTGACAAGCAGTTTTAATCCGATTTTAAGATCTAAAATCCGTTATGAAAAAGATTGGTACACAGATAATACTGGAAGCTCTAAAAAATGAGGGAGTGGAGCGAATATTCGGCTATCCCGGCGGCTGCGTGATCCCCTTGTTTGATGAATTTTTGAATCATAAGGAAATTGAAGTAGTCAGGGTTCGTCATGAACAGGCGGCAGCGCATGCGGCAGACGGTTACGCCAGGGTGTCCGGAAAGGCTGCGGTCGTAGTGGCTACATCAGGACCGGGAGCCACCAATGTAATAACCGGTATTGCCACTGCCATGCTTG
>JANQLH010000420.1 GCA_028280735.1 SAR324 cluster bacterium
GATGGCTTATTCGCAGTAAGTGAGGGAACTCCGTAATCAAACCTCACCTACCATGCAAAATTTAAGCGGTTTTTCCCTCAATTATCCTGATCATTCTCACATTTTATAGCTAAATAGAGCGCGCTCCCGTTAACTTCCGGGACAAACGAATCTTCAGACAAAATTCTTTGTAAACAATAAAATAGATATGATTTGATGGAGTTACAGCAAGTGTTGCGATAGATATGGAGAGAATTGGCGGTAATTTGGTGGAATAAGTAACTACCCGGCAAAGAATAGAAAATGCCCGTCATCTGAGAACCAGATTTAAGTTAGAATCTGTCCAAGAGCAGAAATTAAAATCAAGTGACTGTAACCTCATTTGATTAAGAAATTGGTATACACCTGATTTTGTAGCAGCGAGGAAAAATCATAGCTAAGATTATTCACCATACATTTCTGTAATAATGAAGCGAAGCTGAGCAGAAATATCTGTAGATAAAGAATCAATTTTTTTCTTTAGTCTTTTTTTACTAATTGTTCGTATTTGATCTACAGCTATTTCGGATGCAGTCCCGGCACAATCAATTTGAATTCTGCTTCTCCACATGGGATGAAGCTTTGAGGTCAGTGGACAGACGACAACAGTTTCCAAGTACTGGTTCATTTCATTTTGGCTCACGACAACAACAGGACGAACCTTTTTTATTTCTCCTCCTATGGTTGGGTTGAGGTCTGCCACAAAAATCTCATATCTTTTTGGGAAGGCTTTTTTAGTCATCTAATCCATCATGTAAGGTGTTGTCAAAGTCAGACCAGTCTTCATTTTCTGATTGCATCGCCTTATATGTATCTTCCCAGGATAGCTTTGATGCTTTGTTACGGTGCAGCAATATACCATGTTCTGTCTCTTCAATTTGAATAGTGTCGGTGAAACCATATTTTTGAAGAATCGACTTGGGAATTCGAATACCTTTTGAATTCCCTATTTTAACTAGTTTTAGTTCACCAAATTGACCCATTTTTACCTCCAATCTTGATATTTATATAATTACTGTAATTACATGCCAAAATTTAGTCAAGCTCGAACAATTACACAACATGTTTCTTGTGCAGACCGCTATCGCGGCAGCGAAAGGTATTGTAAACAGGTGAAAGCATACCTAATTCTTGTTAGTCAACTATTAAAACTCAATGAATCTAGTGGAATAATAAATATGACAATAGATATCTGGCCTTGCTAGAGTATTGCTTCCAGGGGTTGTGCATCATGTTACTAAAAGAGGCGTTCAAAGCATCGATTTTTTTTTGAAGACGAAGACCGCACCGTTTATCTTCCCCTTCTGAAAGAGCAAGGCAACAAGGTTAAATTGGACAAAATCAAAGATGGGTTACTGACCGATTTGACAAAAAAAGTATGCTGTCACCTGATTTTCGGTCCGAAAGCAGAAATCCCGCTCAAACAAGGTTCGCGTATCACCTTCTATCACATAACATTGCTGACCGTTTTCAATTCTGGTTTCTTTGTAACGTCCGTATTTGAGCAGGAAAGCTGCTCGGAATGGATCGTTTATGGTCATGGTTCGTATGTTGTTCATAGGTTCCCATTTTTGATTATGACAAAATTGTCATGACAATAGTAGCCTATTAATTAATCTTATTTTATCATATAGTCAATAAGAAAATATTTGATACTGTCATCTTTTCTCAGGTTATTGCCGAAAGGGACCAGAATATCTTGTAGTCTTTTTAAAAACAGATCGATAATTTTAGGTTAAACAATTACCAGTTAATCAAGTCTACTCTTTTTGCTTAGTGCTCAAAAAAAGGAACTTCTCATCAACTATGATAAAATATATGTGATAATATTAACCTAAATTAATGTATTTCCTATCACGCTGTCTTTTAATTAGTATTTGATATTATCATTTTTATCTCAGATTATGGCACTAGGAGGTAATTATGGTAAAAGAACAGTCCATTCTCTCAAAAGATTTCCCGGAAAAACTCAGGAATTTAAGGCAAGGTCGGAGATGGTCACAAGCGCAACTGGCTCAAAAAATCGGAGCAGATCCAAACAGGATATCCAGATATGAACGGGGAGTCATTTGGCCTACTTTAGAATTAGTGGTCAAAATAGCAGAGATCTTTGAAGTCACTACCGATTATCTGATTCGAGATGGAAAGGAATTGGCTGTTAATAAGATTAGCAACCAAGAGCTTCTAAAAAGGATAGAGGCGCTCAACAGTCTGCCAGAAGAAGACCAAACCACCGTAATTGCTGTGCTGGACGCATTTATCAAAAAGTGTGGTTTTGAAAAAGTCGCTTTTCGGGATAAACTAGGGGACATAAATTAAAATGCATTTTGAAGTTGTTGGTAAAATTGAGCAGATCGAAATCATTGCTATTGGTGGAAAAATTAGAGATATCATGAGATTGAGAAAGCAATACGGTCATGGTCGATGGCGAAAACTCAAAGGCATTGCAACCGTCAGACTTCAAAATGGAAGTCTGGTAAAAGCCGAAATTCATTGGTATGAAGCTCATGGAATTGGCAAGAAGAAAATGAAAATCAAACATATATTGGGTTAACGACTATGAAGTCACAAGAACGATACGCCCTTTGTATTAACAACAAAGAGTGTGATGATTTAGAAGTTCGAAAAATCTACAATATTTTGGACGATAAAAAAGCAGAAAAAGATGGCTATTTAAGGGTAATCGATGAATCTGGCGAGGACTACCTTTACCCGGAATCATATTTCATTTTTATTGAATTGCCATTGATAGCCCAAGAAGCGCTGGAATTGGAAAATAGGTAAATAGTCGATTTTTGGATCTGATTTTTTACTTCATTCTTCTTTCATTTTGGAAGTAATAAACGGATTTCAACATGGGCTTTGACCTGGCTGGGTCATCCAGCGTCACAATAATGAGTACAGGAATGCACGAAAACCTAACAGAGAGAGGATAAAAATATAATGGGGTTGAACTTCTTAAAAGTTTGTTTTTTGGATTAGCGCTTACCTTGACAAGCATTTTGCTCAAGCTTGATTCAAAACACTTCCATAGGACAGGATTGCCCTCCTTTCAGCTTAGAATTTTGTTTTTAGGGGTGAAAAGGAGGTTTTAAAACTTCAAAAAGGCCGATTTTTCAGGGTTTATTATTTATTTACAGCTACATAGCTTGGTACGACCCGATCCCACGATCCCATTGATTGAATAGATTTTTTGTTGGTATTACGATTATATTTGCGGTTAATCAGCTACATATTTAGGTTACGCGAACGGAAACGTTTTGTTTGCATGGGATTCGAAAATACCTTCTGTTTCTCAACAAACAACAACTTGATGGGCTTGAGGAAAAGGACATATGGCAGGGGACAAGGACTTAGTACCTGTACCCTGGTTTAAAAAGATATGCTGGGGGTCGGCTATAGGGCAATCTTGCGGACAATGACGTTACCGATGGAGTAACCGGCTCCGAATGAACAAATCACACCGATATCATCTTCCTTTAGATCTTCATTGTACTTATGAAAGCAGATCACCGATCCGGCAGATGCAGTGTTGGCATAAGTATCCAGAATTGTGGGAGCTAAATCATGAGTGATCTCCGTTCCCATGATCTTTTTGCAAATGAGTTGATTCATGTTCATATTGGCCTGATGCAACCAGATTCTTCTGATGTCTTCGGGTTTAATCCGGTGTTCTGCCAGATGTCCGGTTATCAGCTCTGCCGCCAGAGGTACTACCTCTTTAAAAACCTTCCGTCCTTGCTGAACGAACAGCTTATCCTTGGTGCCGACGCCATCCGGATCGGCTCGATTTAAAAAACCAAAATTGTTACGGATATTGTTGGAAAAGCGTGTTTTTAATTTGGTCGCGATGATCTCAAAAGGATCTTTGCGTTGACAGGTTTCTTCTTTTTCAATGATCACAGCTGTGCAGACATCCCCAAAAATGAAATGACTGTCGCGATCTTTAAAGTTGAGATGACCGGAGCAAATCTCCGGATTGACCATCAAAACTGCTTTGGCACTGTTTCTAAAGACGGAATCAACCGCAGTCTGGATGCCAAAGGTGGCAGTGGAGCAGGCCACGTTCATGTCAAATCCAAAACCATCGATCCCCAGGGCGTTCTGAATTTCAATGGCCATGGCAGGATAGGGCCTCTCCATATTGGAACATGCCACAATCACGGCATCGATATCTTCCGGGCTTTTACCGGCTTGTTCCATTGCCTCTTTAGCAGCTGCAACACTCATGTCACATTGAATAGAAGCATTCCCGTTTGAACGAGCCGGAATTCTCGGACACATAACCTCCGGGTCCAGCACACCTGCTTTGTCCATCACGAAACGACTTTTGATTCCGGATGCTTTTTCGATAAACTCCACGCTGGATTTCTCCTTGGCTTCCAGCTTGCCTTCCCCGATTTCCTTCTCATGCTTGCTGTTGTAATTGTCAACATAGGTATTGAAGGAAGATACCAACTCCTCGTTGGAAATCGATTCTCCCGGTGTAAACAACCCCGTACCACTAATTACTATTCTACTCATGCCATATTCCTGTCATTAAATGAAACCCACAGGTACAAGCATTCATAATAAGTGGGTATCAGCTTGATTGACAACTTGTATCCCCTGTGAATATACCAGCAGAGTAGTCGACTTGAGAACAAAACACAAGGAGTTGGCTTTCTCGCCTGTAAGCAAATTGTATAGGGCAGTTTATTCATTGAATCTGCCATTATTCCATTTATGCTATCCATCGATTCTATCTTCGAAGGTAGAACAATTTTATTTGCTCATTCGTTGATGTTATATGTATAATGGTGCCAATCGTTTGTAAATTCAACTCATGTTTTAACCCATAAAAATATTATTGAACAAAAGCTTGGTTTTAAGAGCCCCTGGACTGTTAAAGCACCGGTAAAGCCAAAAAGGAGACCCCATGAAAAAAACCATCCTGACTCTTCTTGTTTTCATGACTGCAGCTACATGGACGTTTAACAGCGCCCGGGCGATTTCCTGCAAGGAATTGAATACCGATAAAAAAATCAAGGCGTTTTTTAAAAAAACACGAGAATCAAACCCTTTGTTAAGAAAGAACCTGAGTTCCCGCTTGGAAATGAAAACCAATGACCTGCAGAAAAAGGAGAAAAAAGAACAACTGGCCCAGAGTGTCCGAATTATGGATAGAAAACGCCTGTATTTCATCGAAGGTCCCGACGCTCCAAATTGTATTATCAATCGCGGAGAACGCGATTTCATCTGCTCCGAGTGCACCTTGCTTACCAACAGTCAATGCCGAAGCTATAAATCAGACGAGGATTCAACAACAATCAAGGGAACCAATATCGATACGGCCGATTTCGATCGCCTGGAAGACGCCAATCATAGCTCCGTCTGTCAGGAGATGCCCAAAAAACCCGGTTATATCAAAATCATTACCACAAAAAACAAGGGGGACTCACCCTATGATTCTATCGAAAATTACTACGATAAGAAAAAAGAGATCCCTGTTATCATGAACTATTTTTCCAAAAAAGTGCTGCGAAAAGTCTATCGCTTTTTCCCCAAATATTACATCCAATTGGATGGGGAATGGATTTCAACTGTGACACGGGTTAGAACAACCAAAGGCAGTGAAAAGCGTTATGTATTCGAAACGCTGATTTACGTTCAGAAAAACAAAGCGAAAAAATACCTGATCCATCTTGATCCCAAGAAAGACCCGCTGCTTAAAGGCGCAAACTGGAATACAATTTTTAACACCAACTAGACATAAACAGCATGAAAAATACTATTAACGTTCTTTTAATCTCGATTGTGTTTTTGTTTGGATTGCACTGGCAGACCCATTTATTTAATCAGACTGCATCCGCACAAACCGCGGAGTCAGAAGACCTTGACCTTACAGGTGAGGATGATCCGTTTGCCGATGGGGAGGAGGCTTTAAACCTGGAAGGAGATGACGATCCCCTTGGTGATGATGAAGATTTGGATCTGGATTCAGACACAGCCGACATGGATGATGAGCCGGAGTTCAAAATCCGAACCACGATAAAACAAGAACTCTCGTTGATTTTAGCCTATTCCTCCAGCAAAAAAGGGGGGATCACACAGGATGAGGATACCGATAAAGAAACCAATTCCTACATCTCGTACAATTACCAAAGCCGCATCAAAATTCAAACAACACCCTTTCGTTACTATTTCCTGCGTATTATCGGTTCCTTCACCCAGAAATACCACGAAGAAGACGAGCATTACACGGACGATTATATTTTTCATTTACGTGAAGGATACATCCACAATCAATCAGGTTCTATACGTTTCAGGCTAGGCGCCCAGATATTTAAATACGGAAAAGTCGATTATGATAGTCCCATAGATGCTTTAAACATGAAAAACCAGAGCATGTTGGATCTCATGGAAACTGATGAAGCCAAGGACCCGACAATCGCTTTGAAGGCTGACTGGTTGGGAGAAATCCAAACCCTGTCTTTTTATCTTTCTCCTTTCCGTCAAAAAACCTCCGGGACGGAATACACTATCTATCAAACGGAGGTGGAAGAAGAGGAGAGTGATGAAAAGCCGACTGATCGCAGTGTGTTAAGACCTCACGCAGGATTAACGTATCAATTGTCCTTTGATTCGTTTGACATTCGATTGGGTGTCTTTCAGTGGTTTGATCAGGACAACACCATCACCTGGAAGGATGAATCTGTCGCCAGTGGTGCTTTGGATGCCACCAGCGATTACAGCGAAAGTTACGAAGAAGAAGATTCAACAGTACAATTTGGTACTCTTGATTTAGATTTCACCATCGGTGGATTGGTGTTTAAAATCGACCTAGCCCAGTTTGTTGATAAAAATGTTTATGATTACTACAAAGAGTCGAATGGCTCCAGCTCCTTTGAAACCATTCAGGTAAAACAAGGAGCCGCAGCTATTTCCATAGAAAAGAAATTCGATACTTTTTTTATCATGCCGGTGTATTCCTATCGAATACTCTATGATGTCACGGCAGACACCCATATTCTGAGCTATGAAAATGAGCTGACACCGTTAACTGAAGAAAGAGACCTGGAAAAAAGACAGGTATCACTTGTTCTGGCCTGGGATATCACAAACAGATTGCAGGTTTACCTGGTGGGATCTTCCACATCTCCGTTTAAACAGGATGCCGTCACCAATATCTGGACCTATCGATCCGGCAACAGAAAGCACTATTTTCAGGTCAAGATGCACTATTCCATCACTGAAAAAATAAAAATGACGGATAAAAAAGCCGAAACAAAACGGGCTGCCATAAAATACAGTTATAAATTTTAAATCTTGAGCCAATTGATTGCAGTAAGAAGGAGCAAGTATGGTAATCAAAATATTCCAAACCTTTGTTAGATACCCCAAAATCATTATACTTCTCACCCTGTGCCTGACTGCTTTTTTTGTATATCAGGCAAAAAACGAGTTGTTGGACAGTCGTGGAAAACTGATTGTGGACAGCACTGTTGAACCGTTCATGGCCAGGGGCTCCGGAGCTTACGCATTTTTCAAGGAAATGCGGAAAGTTTTTGGCAACGAAGAAGTGCTTGTGGTGGCTATTAAAAAGAACTCAGGTGATCCATTTGAATTAAAGGACTTTTTAATGATGGACACCATGACTTCGGAACTGGAAAAAGCATTACCCGATATCCAGGACGTAGTCAGCCTGACAAACACCCCGCGAACCAGTGGGGTTTGCTCCGGTAGTTCATACTTCCATGTAGAAGAAGCAGGTTCAATTTGCGAGTCGATTCTGGAAAAGCATCGGAATCAGTTGAACTGTCTGGCTAACAAGGATAAGTACCCATCAGCCCAATCAGACGATCCACTTTTGGATGACGATTCTTTGGATCTGGAAGGTGATTTACCTGAAGACGATAGTCTGGACTTGGAAGGTGGTTTACCTGAAGACGACTCTCTTGATCTTGAAGGGAATTCCTTTGACGCCGATTTGGATGATCCGGCCGAAGGGTCTGAAGACTATGTCGATGTAACCGAAGAGTTTATCTGTACCAATGATATTTTTTCTAAAACTTCATCTCAATTATACTCCGAAAACAATGAAGTAAGTAAAACATTGTTTGAGGAGCTTCAAAATGATCCGTTGATTATCAGGGATTTGCTCTCTCCCGATTATGAAACAGCTGCTCTTGTCATCACTTTCAACGAAAAAGCCGTTCCATCCAACCCCGAAACCCAGCTTGCCCTGCAGAAAGTGTTGTCCGGATTTTATTCGTCAGAATATAGGATTGCATATTCCGGTCAATCCCGGATGGAATATTTATCATCAAAAACCCTCACTGAAGACATTGTACGTATACTCCCCTGGAGTCTTCTCTTGATGATGATTACCCTCTTCTTCTCGTTTAAAAGTTTTCGCGGAGTTCTGATTCCCTTAAGCGTTGTGGTTATCGGCATCCTTTGGACATTTGGTTTTCTGGCTTTAACCGGATTTACAATGAACCTGGTAACCATGGTACTGCCACCTCTGCTTATCTGTGTGGGTAGTGCTTATATAATTCATTTCATGAATCAATACTTCCAGGATTCCAGTGAGAGTGACAAAGATAAAACAAAACAGCAGGTAATTGATAAAACCCTGAGTCATATTACCGTACCGCTGACAGTTACCGCATTGACAACCCTGGCAGGTTTTGGAGCCCTTACAGCCAGTCCCATTCCGGCTGTGAAAGAGATGGGTTCATTCGCCTGCTTTGGTATTGCCATGATTATTTTCTTATGCCTTACCTTCGCACCATCCGTATTGTTGATGTTTCCCGCACCGAAGTCCGGCAGCAGGGCTTTAAAAAAGGGCATCTTCGATGCTTTTCTGATGAAGGCTTCTGTCGCCATAGGCAACCATTCCAAGAAGTTCATCATATCCTGGCTGGTTTTGGGGGTTTTTGCGTTTTTGGGATTAATGCAGGTGACTGTCGATAGTGAGACCAAAAATTTTCCGGCCGATTCACCCATTGAAATGGATCTGGCACTGGTACAGGAAGAGTTAGCAGGAACCAGCACGTTACGTTTGATATTCAATGGTAAAGAGAATAGTGATGTATTGCAGACTGCCGCCACCATTTACGGTGTTCAAGAACTAAAACACTGGCTGATGCAGAAAAACGGTCCCAACGAACTGGCGGATATCGGTGGAATCCGGGTTGATAAGGTATACACGGTCGTAGAATATGTGGATATCTATCGAAACGGATTGGATAACCTCAAGGATGAAGAGGTAGTTAGTTATTTTAAAACCTCCAGAAAAAGAAATTTTCCCAAATACCTCAGTGATGATGATCAACTGTTGCAAATGAATATACGCATGAAAATGCTGGGAACAACGGCATTACTCGAATTGCGTGATATTTTGGATAAAAAAATTCCGGAATTCCTTCCGCAAATGGAAGTAAGGTATACAGGCAGTGGGATTTTAAGCAGCGAATCAGCGGATAATATCGCCAAAGGTCAAGTCCAGAGCATCATTCTCGCGCTGGCAATCATATTCATTATTTTATCACTTTTATTTATGTCCCCTAAAATGGGATTAGTCGCACTCTATCCTAATATCATTGCCATTTCCGTGTTTTTCGGCACCTTGGGTTGGATTGCCATACCCATTGGAGTTACGATTTCCATCATCGCATCGATTGCCCTTGGTATCGGGGTGGATGATACCATCCATTTTTTGTCCCACTTTAATAAAAATGTTAACAGTCTGCGCAGTGAAAAAGAAGCCTCGATGAAAACCCTTCGGCAGACAGGTAAGCCGATGATATACACCACCATATCACTGGGACTGGGATTTGTGATATTTTATCTCGCTGATATGGAAAGTCAGGTGATGTTTGGGGTACTGACAGCTTACACCTTAGTGGTATGTTTAATCACCGATCTCAATTTTCTGCCTTCGATCATGGTTAATACCAAGTTGATCACAGCTTGGGATTACCTGGGATTAAAGATCGATCGTTCAATTTTGAAAGAAGTGGATCTTTTTGAGGATATGACCCTTAGGGAAACCAAACTGGCCACTTTAATGTCTTATATCATCGATCTGGAACCCGGTGAGATTTTGTTTAAGGAAAGAGATGTAGGGAATGAGTTGTACGTCATTTTAAACGGATCGATTGATATCTACCTGGATCAGGAGTTTCACGGCAAGCACCGACATTTGGCCGAATTGGTTGAAGGGCAGTCGTTCGGAGAAATGGGACTGTTCCGTCACTCCAAACGTGCTGCCAGTGCTGCAGCCGGATCTAAAACCCGGCTGCTGGCGGTTAACCAAAAAGTATTAATTCGACTACAAAAGAGATACCCCAAGGTGGCAACCAAGCTATTTATCAATCTGTCAAAAAGCCTTTCGAAATCAATCATGGACACCAGCGAAAGAATTGCAGAAAAGAGGATGGACTTCGCAACCGGATTGTCCACGGCACCTCAACCCGACGTTTCCGTGAAGGAAGTGGTTGATGAAATTATCGCAGACGGAGTGGTTACCTATGAAGAGCAAAGGGATCTCGATCGTCTGATTTTTGCTGATCATAAAATCAGTGCCGAAGAACAAAAAGAACTGGACCGTTTGAATCAGTTGATTAAGGAAGGTGTCGTGATAAAACATGATCCGGTTTTTGTGGACATCTTTCAGAATTTTTCCAGCAAACAACATAAATGGCTCCATAAGCACTTTGAAGTCAAAAAAATACCGTCGGGCGTCAGGGTTTTTTCCCAGGGAGATTACGGAGATTACATGCTGGTGATACTGAAAGGTAAATTTAATGTGGAAAAAGAGATTAATGGAGTAAAATCAGTTATCGCTACCATATTTGAAGGCAACATCATCGGAACCATTTCCGCACTTTGTTCGGAAAATATCAGAACCTCAAGTATACTAACGGTGGAAGATTCTGAAGTAATCTTCATTAGCTTTAATGGATTAAAGCAAATGAACAAAATGAACTATAAATTGGCAGCGCGATTCTATTACAACATGGTCTGCATGCTTTCGGACCGGCTTGAGGAAGCAAATACCCAGTTGTTCAAATAACGGAGACTGTCTGTCTTATGAAAACAACAAGGCGGATATGCTTAGCCAGCAACCAAGTTGTTTTCAGAATGAACCGCGTTTGGTTTTTTGTTAGCGAAGGCCGGTTTCACCAAGAGGTTTAACGGTGGTTAAAGCGGTGACTAGTTTGATCGAACCGAAGCCAGTTTTGTGATATCTTCCAGAAACTCATTAAACTCCTTTGGTTTGTTAAAATAATACCCCTGCACAATGCACTGTTTGGAAGATATGATTTCCTTTTGTCGTGCCGTTTCTATGCCACTCACAATAGCATTCAAATGTCTGCTTTTTATCAGATCCAGGATACTGTGCAGAAATTCCACGTTGTTCGGATGCCCTTCCAGATTTGATACATAAGAGCGATCGATTTTGATCAGGGAGTTTTCAGGAACCTGGCTTAAAAAACTCAGAATTGATTTGCCTTTGCCAAATCCATCAATTCCAAACTGAATGCCTTTGTCCTTCAGGCATTTTATAATGTTTAATGACTTTTCCGGCTCCTTAATGGAAAACTCCTCTTCCAATCCCAGTTTCAAAAACCTTGGATCAAGATCGGAGTTTTCCAGTACAGACTCAATAATGCTTATAAATCCGGGATCATAAAACTGTTTGTTGGTACAATTTACAAAGATAAAAAGGTCATTAAATCCTTTATTGTGAAGCTCCTTGAGATGTCGACATGCTGTTCGCAATACGTATTCACCTATTTCAACCATGTGGTGATACTTTTCTGCAATCGGTATGAAATCGTTTGGCAGCAATATCCCCAACCTGGGATGGTCCCACCGGATCAAAGCTTCAATACCGACAATTTCATGGTTGTGCCCTATCAACGCCTGGTAGTTTAAAACCAATTGCTCGTTTAACAACGCTTTTTTCAGCTCCTCTTCCAATGCCAGTTTCGACAAAAATTCATTGTCCCTGATCTTGTCGAACAACACACAGCATCCCTTGGATTCCTTTGCCTGATACATGGCAACATCGGCATACTTTACCAGTTCCGCCTGTTCGCTTGCATCATCAGGAAAAATACTGATACCAACGCTGCAGGAAATAATGATCTCCTTGTTTGAGATAAAATATGGTTTTTTGATTTCCGCAATGGTCTGATTTGCAATTGCCACTACCTGGTCCACCGATTCAGCCTTCACCAGGGTGGTAAACTCATCACCTCCTAATCGAAAAACAGTTGAAGAGTATTTTTTGGTAGTGTCTTCAAGAGAGGTCTTTATGTAATCCGGTGTTATACCCTGAAAACTCGACTTTAGTCGTTCTGCAATTTGAATAAGAAGCAAATCTCCTATGTCATGGCCGAGTAAATCGTTTACTTGTTTGAAAAAATCTATATCGATAAAAAAAAGAGCAAATTTTCCGTTCTTATCCCTGGCTGCCCTTTCGATTGTTTTTTCAATTGTCTTGTAAAAATGGAATCTGTTTCCAAGACCAGTCAACGAATCGTAATTCGCCAGTATGGAAAGCTGTTTTTCCTTTTCCTTACGTTGATTGATTTCATCCGACAACTGCTCAACCAAAATGTTCAATTTTACGGTGCGTTTTTCAACCTCACTTTCGAGGTTCGCAACATATCTCCTATTAATTCTCGCAAGGTCCCATTTTGTTGTTAACGATAAGGTCAGCTGCCGAATCGCAACACTGTCAAAGGGTTTTTTTATAAAAAGCAAATGATCCGTGGATCCGAATTCTTCCAGTATTTTATGCCAGGTGTAATCTGAATAGGCAGTACATAAAACCATTTCAATATCCGGATGCTTTTTCCAGATTTCCTGGATCGTCTTAACACCGTTCATTCCGGGGGGCATTCTTGCATCCATAAAAATCAGCGCATACGGATCATCCTCGGCAGCGGCCTTATCTACCATTTCTATAGCCTCTTCTCCCTGGAATGCGTCATCTATGGAGTATTCAACGGTTTTAATTTGAGGTGTACTGGGTTTGGAATCTTCCCCAAAGAGTTCGTTTTTTAGTGCCTCTAAACGATCGGTCTCTTTTCTGGTTTCCAATACTTTTTTCAAATCATCGTGAATGGTCTCGTTATCGTCCACAATTAGGATTCTGGCACGTTTTCCTGACATTCGTTTTTTCCTTTGTCTATCAAATACAAAGAGTTGTTACCGGTATTGTCCGTAAACTCGCACCTGCTGAGACTATTTTTATCAAAAAACAGAATAGTAGACAGGGCAGCTAATCCGATTTAAAGATTTTTTTCGTTCTTTAATTATCAGACAATACAGGCAAAAAATCAAACAGTATCGGATTTTGGAGGATTGTGAATCCACCATGCCTACCGGGAAGAAATCTGATATTACAACATGTCCTGATTGTTAACACAGTCCTGCCTTGAATCTCAAAATATGCGTGATACACTTCTTTGACTAAGTTTCAACAGATTGCTTTTTTCCCCTTCTCATCAGTATAATTCCAAAACCGGATGAAAACCAATCAAAGCAAACAGAACTATTGAGGCCCAGATGAGACGAACAACCACCATGATCATGACAACGATATTGCTCCTATCTCCCTTTTTCTGCCTGGGCCAGGGCATGCCTATCGATCGTTTTTGTGAGATATATGGAGATAATGCCAAAGAGCGGGTTGATAAAATAATCAGGGTCTTCAAACTAAAATATCGTCCTGCCGATCAATTAACCGGAATAGCAGACTGCAAAACCGGGGAAAAATTTGTCCTGAAAACCAAATGCATGGGTGCCAATCGCATTGCTATCCTTTCTCTCACTCACCCCGGATCACCAAACAAACCATCGGGCGCAAGCAGGTTGTTTCATTTAAAAACCAGAACCCAAGGTGATGAATCACTTACCTCCTGTCTGCCATCCACCAATCAGGCAAGACCACAGTGATTTTGCATAACGTCAGCAGGATGGAAACGAAACCTTGAGACTCCGGAAGGCAATAGAAAGGGCATGATTTGTCTTAGATCCGATGACTCCTTCATCTTTTTTTCCGTCGGGGAAGTACAAAGACATCCCCATCTCGTGCCGCGCTCGTATGCTGATGAACCGCTTTTGCCTCTTGATACAAATGCTCAACCGACATATATCGTTGGGAAAAATGAGTTAGGATCAAATGCTCCGATGCTGATTCTTTTGCGATATTCGCAGCTTCAATTGAGGTTAAATGTCCATAAGCATCTGCAAGGTCGTGATGCTCTGCGCTAAATGTTGATTCACAAACGAGCAAATCTGCTTTCAAAGCAAGTCTGAAAACATTCTCACAATGTCTTGTATCAAATATAAAAGCAACACACTGACCAGTTTTGGGCACACTCACCTCGGACAGGGTAATGCTCCGGTTGGCTTTTGTGATACTCCCGTTTACCTTTAATCGGCCGATCTCCTCGCCCTCCAAGCCATGGAGTGCCAATTTGTCGGGTAGCAGGGAAACAGTGTCCTTTTCCTTGATTCGGTAGCCAAAGGTATCAAGCGGATGATCCAAGCGATAAGCCTCCACTCGCACAGACTGATCCTCAAATACTATCCCGTCGGTGTTTACAGGCCGTGGAACCAGCTCCAGATGATTTGAGAAAAAGGAAGCATCCCTTAAGCGTTCGAAAAATACCTGACCGGATGCGGGGAAATACACTTCCACAGGGTGTGAAACCTTGTCCAAGGCAATCCTTTGTAAAATGCCCGGTAATCCCAAACAATGATCCCCATGAAAATGAGTGATGAAAATCTTGGTTATCGAGGAAGCCTTAACGTTGAAGTGCGTTAACTGACGCTGTGTTCCCTCACCACAATCTATGAGAAACCCATGATGATCCCAGTAAAGAAAATAGGCGGAATGGTTTCTATCACGGGTGGGAACCTGGGCTGCTGTTCCCAATATGACAAGTTTTCGTAAGGACATATTATTTTGTTTAATAGTGTTACATACCTTTCGGTGTAATCAAACTGTACCACTTTCTTGATGCGTTGCACAAAGCCTGGTTTACACGGCAAAGCTGCTCGTTATCCGTCATCGATCCCAGATAAAAAGTTACAAACTAATCTTGTGTATCACTAAGCCGGATCATCTTCCGCCAGTTGTAAGTTTTTGCTGGCATTTGCTTTGCTGTTGAGATAGAGGAATTTTACGGACGCGAAAAAGGGACTGTTGTCAAAATCCCCGGGCACAATCTGGCTGTAATTCTTTTTGAACAGCTTAACCATTTTTTCGTAATCAGTCAGCGAACGAAGAGATTTGATCTTGGTCCTTTTTCTTAAACGAAGTGAGGGCACAATTGGGTATCCGGCTTTCTGAAATGCATGGGCTATCATTCCCGAGCAGATATAGTATTTTTCAAAATCGGTGCTTCCTCCAATGTAAACCTTGGTATCCGGTCTGAACTTGGTATACCAGTATTTAAAAAGCAGTTTTTCCATGTTCACGGCATCATATTTTGGTTGGAGTTCCAACATTTCCTCCATGTGCTCCACCACAATTTTTTTTCCTTTTGACGAAAGCATAACCGGTCTGCAAATCCTTAAATCCAGATTGATATACTTATCGATATCATTTATCAAAACCCCTTCAGGTTCGGCTTCAATTATTTTCCCATCTCCATAATAAAATGCCGCATGACTATAAGGTGATTTGGTAAGAGTCTGGATAATGTGACTGATGCGTAAATTACCTCGGATGAGTATCACATCACATGGTTTCACCACTTCGATGAACCTGTTTTTTTTATACTCCAACAGCATGGCTTCTTCTTCCTGAGACCCAAGAAGAGGCATCGCCGCTTCGTACCCCGGGTTAACCTGAAGCAAATAATCTAATAGATACTTGTATACAAACTCACTCGATTTTTTCGTCAACAGGCTTTTGCTGACTTCATTTAACCCGTTAAAAAAACGAAACAGCACCCTGTCGACTCCCGGATTTTTACCTTCCAGTAATTTGCCGGTAATGATTTTTTTTATAATATTCTTACTTTTTTCAGGCATGTTATACTATGAATTTGTACCCAATACATCATTCTAATTTAATGTAATTATTTTGCTTTCGAATCCCACTTACCTTTAGTATATTGAAAATACCACGTGTGGAAAAGAAAATAATCATTCTGATTATAAAACGTTGATATCACCTTCCGGAGTAGGTTTTGGCCCGGTATCATCCCTACTGATAACTTCTCGGTTTACAGCACACTCCACAGGGACGATACCGGTTGCCGGTGATTTAACCACCGACTCAAATCCTCAATAATCAAGATGATCATTGAAGGATTGATTTATTGATTCTTTTTAATTTTGTATATTTTTTCAACAACTTAGCTGACACAGTGATACTTCAAACTGGTCAAAAAATTGCATCACCAGTTTCCAGAAAGTGCTTGCAACTTCCCGGTAATTTGTATACTTAGGCTATGAACGTTAGTTATTCACTGAATTAACCAGGAGATCACCATGAGTGTTCGGCAGGATGTTTTCCAATATCTAGAAAATCAACCCAAAGCACCACTAAATGAAGTACTAAGCCGGTTCCCCAAAGCAAAGGCATCTACTATCAGGCGTTACTTTTTTGAATACCAAAAACTCGACAAGAAAGTGGTAGAATCGAAGCCGAAACAAGCAGCTTCCACCAAGACAAAACAGAACGTACAAAAGGCAACAACGAAGAAAAAAACAGGGAACAAGAGCATCAAACAGCAAGTGCACGAATACATGCTGAATAATCCTGACTGCAAACCACAAGACCTGGCCGTCGCTTTTCCCGGTTCACAAAAAACCACCCTTGGAAACTATCGAAGACAATGGCTTAAAGAGAATGAATCAACCAGGCAAAATCTCACCAAAAGTAAAAAAAGTGAGATCATCAGCTTTTTGGATAACAATCCGGGATCAAACATTAATGATTTAAAAAGAGTCTTTCCTGAAGTGACAAACAAACTGGTTACCGTCTTTAGATCCTGGAAAAACAGTCAGTCTGCCAGGGTAAAAGAGACAATTGCGGCTAAAACCAGGATGCCCAAAATTACAAAATCCAAAAGCTCAAAATCTCCTGAAACAGCACAAAATTCAAAGGGATGGTTGGAAAAACACAAAGACACTATTGCCAGGCAAAAGGAGATCATCGAAAAGCAAAAAACCCGAATCGAAATCCTAAAATCACAACTCCCCAAATCCAAAAAGCCGGGAGTGATCGATTCCATTAAAAATTTCATTATCAACAAGCTTTCAAGAAGTTAAGACATTGCGATGTAACCTATGGCCGAAGAAAATGCAGAAGGACAGGAAGGTCAGGCAGAAGAAGGGGAAGCGTTACAGTTAAGTCCATCAGAGCCGGAGCCGCAGGGCGGCAACAAGATGCTGTTTATTATCATCGGTGCCGTGGTTTTATTGATTATCATCGTCTCGGTTGTCCTGCTCCTTCTTTTCTTGTCAGATGATGACGATATCCGGATTAAAGGCGGTCCGGAGGAAGCTGAATTTGTGGAGCTTTACAACAAACGTATGCAGTATACGCTGGAACCAATTGCAAAGCCTCTTTACACCGACCCCTACATCTACACCGTTAACATGAGAAATGGCCGGAACTATATTCATATAAAAATACAGGCCATTACACAAGATCCGTTGGCCATTACCTTTCTGGAAGCTCGGACTCCATTGATAGATGACAGGCTTATCACACTGTTAAGAGCAAAATCACCTCAAGATATACAGACCCGAACAGGTCTTGAGATGCTGAAACAGGAGATATTCATCGAATTTAACGAACTGTTTCCGCAGGAGTTTATTGATCAGTCTGCGTCGAAAGACCGCATGCCGATAAAAGATATTCTCATTACAGAGTTTTTTATCCAATAAACTGTTCAGCTGTAAGTCTCTTTGAACCAGTCGATCAACCTTCCTGCTACACTAAGGTTTCCGGTTGGGCATTTAGGTAGTTTATGCGCGCTGTACCAACCGGCTTCAATGATCTCGTTGTTATCAACGACTATCTCACCATCTTCGTAATCGGCAGTAAACGCAATCATAAGTGAATCCGGAAAAGGCCAGGGCTGGCTTCCGAAGTAGCGAAGGTTTTTTATCGTTAATCCCACTTCCTCCTTAACCTCACGGATGACAGATTCCTCAAGCTGTTCACCGGGATCTACAAAACCTGCCAATATACTGTAGAATCCCCGGGAAAACGTCCTGTTTTTTGCCAGTAACAGCTGATTGTTTTTTATAATAGCCACCATGATAGCCGGAGAAATCCTGGGAAAGGTGACATGCATGCATTGAGGACACTTCTTCGCTCTTTCATCCGTCAGGTTATCTGTTTTTGTCCCACAAACACCACAATACTGGTGATTTTTATCCCATGCTACAATTTGATGGGCGTAAACAGCAGCTTTATATGTCTCCTCATCCACCCTGTGATACAAATCTATCAGGTTTAGGAATGTGCTATTATCAGGCCATGCAGTGCTTAACGGCAGCTCTGCGGAAAAACATGGGAATTCTCCCAGGCTCCCGATGAATTGCATTCGAGTGGGTTTTATCCCTATATCATCCAGCTGCCGAAGCATTGGTATGCTTACCTGATCATCGACCATTTCCGTCATCAGATTGTTGCCCTGGTAACAAAACCAGTAAGCCACATCCCATTCCCCATCGGGTCTTTTCACAGCTGGTACAAAATTCATTCAATAGCTCCCAAACTCATTATTTTCAATAGCAGGATCGGTTCCTTCAAAAGTGATAAAAAAATCATTACAAATCTGCTTCACTCTGCAAAGAATTGTTTACCCTGTTTTGATTGTGCGCTCCCCGAAGTTAACCTGCTCTAAGAAACTTCGGGACATCGATGACAAAGAAACGGATAGGATTTAGATACCACAAACCGCTTGAATCAGCCTGCTAAGATGGCGAAGTCTTTTCACCGAGCGATTTGACAAATCACCCGAGAAATATCGATGTAAGCTGATCCTGGCATGCTGGACAAGATAAACCTGGTTTGCGATGCTTTAGTTGGTTGATGAAACAAGCAGTTTCTTGCTCCCGGTTTTCCAAACAAACCCCGTGATTTCAATCGAGAGGGATAATATGACTGACCAGGAAATACACAACAGGATAAAGATATTAAAAGGCGACATCACTCAACAGGTGACAGATGCCATTGTCAATGCCGCCAATGAGTCGTTATTGGGCGGAGGGGGAGTTGACGGTGCCATACATAGAGCTGCCGGACCGTTGCTGCTTGAAGAATGTAAAAAAATCGGCGGTTGTCCAACCGGTGAAGCCCGACTCACCCAGGCTTACAATCTTCCCTGCAAGGTTATCATTCACACGGTGGGGCCCATCTGGAAAGGAGGAAATCAAAACGAAACCAATTTGCTTGCTTCCTGCTACCGGACATCGCTGACAATAGCTCATGACAATTCTTTTCAATCCATCTCGTTTCCTTCCATCAGCACCGGTGTTTACGGGTTTCCTTTTGAAAAAGCCTGCAGGATAGCACTTAATGAGATCACAGCATTCCTGAAAAACAATAGATCGTTTACAATGGTTCAACTTGTGTGTTTTTCCGAGCAGGACCTGGAAATGTACAATTCGGCACTGGGTGAGCTCTTTGGTTAAAAAACCAACTAATCAGGTATATATTCATGGCAACTGTTGAAGATAATATTCTCCACTCATTAAAGAAAAACGGTTTTCCGGACAAAAGAGTCTCTCTGCCTTTTCAGGCTATTTTTAAGGCTTGTAAAAAGGAAAATATCACCTTGTCCGATATCCTAACTCAGTTGGAAAAGAAGGATATTCTCAACTCTGTGGAGGGGGATAAAATCATTTTTTTCACAAAAGAAACGGAAAAAAAGCCGGAGGAGGCTAAACCATGGGAAGGGATCGATTTTAATAATGAAATGGTCAAGGAAGCCATGGAGAAACTTGGTGAAATGGACCCGTCGGAACTGGAAAAGATCAAACAACAGGTCAATGGAATGACAGATGCAGAAAAGAATGAAATGTTTAAGCGAGCCAAGGAAATGTTCAATAAAACGAAGAAATAAATTCATGCAACCTTGACGCGGCAACAATGATTGGATTTCTGAATTCCATAAAAGTAGATTTTTTATCGAAATGCTAGTATGCTGAACATTAACAGTGTGTTTGTATTCGGAAAAAAAGGTGTACACCAATTGCAAAGTTTTATTGTCCGATGGCAAAGATATCCAACGAGTTTATCTACAATAACAACAAGGAAATTGTTAGCTACCTGAAGGAAAGTCGTCTCTTTGGACATCTGCCGGAAGACATTCTTGAAAAACTGGTGCCTCTCTCCAGTTTTAAATCATTCGAAAAAGACACACCTATCCTCATCGAAGGCCAAACCAACAACGAAGTATATTTCCTGATACGCGGGCAAGTATCGGTATTTGCGCAAGGTGAACATATCCTTACTCTGAAACGAACCGGGGACATTTTCGGTGAAATGAGTATCATCAGCAATAAAGCCTGCTCAGCTTCTGTGGTTGCTGCGACTCAGATCGATCTTTTTTGCATCCGCGCCAGGGATATCGGCCAATATACGGATATACAGGGAGATGGATTACAGAATATACTCTTTCGCCTTTTTTCCCTGATCCTGACAGACAAACTGCTGTTGACCACACATAAGGCCCAGCAATACGAAGAGATTAGCCAGAGATTACAGAAAACCCAGGAAAAGCTGGAAGCATCTTATAAACAATCGCTGCATGAGATCTCAGAACGAAAAAGAGTCGAAGCTCAACTGGCGCAGGCCAAAGAAGACGCGGAAAGTGCTAACCGAGCCAAGAGTGCTTTTCTGGCAAATATGAGTCACGAAATCCGAACACCCATGAACGGTGTGATCGGCATGAACAACCTGCTGTTAAACACAGAGCTGAACTCCGAGCAGCAGTATCTCTCCAGTGTTATAAAAAAATCCACAACCTCACTACTATCGATTATTGACGATATTCTGGATTATTCAAAAATTGAAGTAGGGGAATTGGAACTGCAGGATGCTGAATTTCAACCCGCCGAAATCATCAAGGAATTGATCGATCTACTAAGCATCAAAGCTCACGAAAAGGGAATTCACTTTTACAGCCAGATTTCCAAAGAATGCCAAAGAACAGTGGTAGGCGATCCTGTGAGAGTTCGTCAGATATTGCTTTATTTAATCAGCAATTCAATAAAATTCACTGAAAAAGGGGAGGTCATCGTTCAGTTAAATCTGGCTGAAGAAAACACGAAAACCATCATCCTGGAGTTCGTCGTTAAAGACACTGGAATCGGTATTTCGAAAGAAGAAATCTCCCAGATGTTCAAAGTATTCTTCCAGGGTGATTCCTCGCTATCCAGAAAATACAGTGGCACAGGGTTAGGCCTTACCATCGCCCAACAATTGGCAGGGTTGATGGGTAGCGTGATCAACGTGTCAAGTGAACTTGAAAAAGGATCGGTCTTTTCCTTTAGCGTCTGTTTCAGAAATGAATTGGCGGGTTTGGCAAAAGATGAAACGGACCTTCAAAAACCTGTTGCAGTGTTGGAATCGGAGCCGGTTAAAAAAGTACCCGAGGCTCGCGTTCTTGTCGTTGAAGACGATACCGTCAACCAAAAAGTCATAATGATGACACTCAATAACCTGGGGTATAATGCCGTACCGGTAATGAACGGACAAGAAGCTGTTGATATTCTGAAAAAAGAGGAATTCGGTGCTGTTCTGATGGATATCCAAATGCCTGTAATGGATGGTTTTAAGGCCACACGTGCTATTAGAAATCCTGAAACCGGCGTGCTGAATCCGGGCATTCCCGTTATTGCATTTACGGCTCATGCATTGAAGGGCTACAAGGAGCAATGTCTCGCGGCAGGTATGAATGACCACCTTTCCAAGCCTTTCAGAATGGAACTTTTAGACCAGGCATTGAGAAAATGGATGGAATCTGAAGAGGAGATCCAAGGAGCAGTCGCTGATACGGAAATCTCATTGAGCGAGCCGACTCTGAAAACTTTGGCAAGGGATGCCGGAGAGGGTTTTGAGCAGCTGCTGATTATGTTTGTTAATGAACTGCCGGAAAAATTAAAAAAGGCAAGCAAGGCATTGAAAAATGCGGATAGAAATGAACTAAAAAATATCATCCATAAATTGAAATCAAATTGCGGAACATTTGGTGCTTTCAAAATGGCTGAAATCTGCCGTACGATGGAAGAATCGTTTGAAGAAGACATTACTGACAAGTCCAACAAGTTGCTGGATGATTTGAAACAGGAATCAAAAATTGTTCTGGAGAGCTTAAAACAGCACATGAAGAAATGATTGGGGCTGGCAATACTAAAAATGCCATGTTAAACTTTGGCATTGTTCACTGAACTTAAGAACCTGATAAAAATACAATGAATCTAGTTGACAAACGAGAAGACAATTACCTGATCCTTTCTGTTAAGGGGAATATTGTTCTTGAAGATACCACCAAACTCAAAGAGTTTGTCGAACAATATATTGAAGACGCGACAATTGAAGGCATTATCATTAACTGTGAAAATGTTAAATTCATCGATTCATCAGGCTTGGGGCTGATCGTTTCAATCTATAAAACCCTGAAAAAGCTTGAAAAACATTTTGCACTCTCTTCCCTGTCCGATCGAACCATGGAAATATTTACGCTTACCAAACTGGATAACATCCTCACCATTACCAAAGACGACGCCACTGCCAAGGAAGCATTTGTAGCCGGTTAACCACATCCATTATCCACACTGTTTCTGCAAACCTGATGAATCAATAACGTTACCAGCCCGGTATATACCAGCCAAAGGCAGCAAGTTCAATTCAGATAGAAATCACTGCCCGGGAACCCAATTGTATCCTTTATAACGCTTCCACCACACAAGCCATTGAGACACCGCCACCACCGCATAGGGTTGCCATGCCAAGGGTTTTGTTTCGTTTTTTGAGCGCGTGAATCAATGTTGTTATCAACCTGGCTCCGGTCGCTCCTACAGGATGGCCAAGACCAATTCCGGAACCGTTTACATTGGTAATATCCCGATTCAGACCCAATTCTTTCTCGCATCCGATATACTGTGCTGCAAACGCCTCGTTTACTTCAATCAACTCAAAATCCTCAATTTTATAGCTGCTTTTCTCCATCAGGTTCTTAACTGCCGGTACAGGAGAAAGCCCCATCACTGAAGGATGACAACCACCGGCGCCCACAGCCTTGATTTTAGCTATGGGTTTTAGTCCCAGTTCCTTTGCTTTGTCTTCTGTCATCAGGATCATGGCAGCAGCACCGTCATTCAAACCACTGGAATTTCCTGCTGTTACTTTGCCCGTCTCAGGCACAAAAGCAGGTGGAAGTTTTTTCAGGTCATCCATGGTTAATCCGGGTCTGAAATGCTCATCTTTATCGAATACAATGGGGGGTTTTCTTCTTTGAGGTACTTCCAGAGGTACAATCTCATCGGCAAACGAACCATCGGAATTCGCCCTTTCTGTTTCGTTATGACTTCTCAAAGCGACTTCGTCCATTTCCTCCCTGGTTATTCCCATGTGCTGCGCAATAAACTCAGCTGTATGTCCCATGATATAAGGCTTTCCTTTAAAATAACTTAAAGGTGCCTCATTTTCATTAACGGGTCCGTCCGCGGCATCCTTTAGTAAATGTGACCCACAATGCAAACCTCTGATCATACGATCTACAAAAACATTGTCCTGTAAACGACAACCCCACCTAGCTGCAGGAACCGTATATTCAGTTCCGGACATATGTTCCACCCCGCCTGCCATCACCACGTCAAATACACCTGCCTGAATCATCGCCATACTGGAAATAACGGCTTCCATTCCTGAGATACAGACCCTGTTGATGGTAACTGCGGTGGATTTTTCCGGAATACCGGCCATCAACGCTGCGACTCTCGCTACATTCAGGTTGTCTGCGTGTTCCATGCAACTTCCCATGCGAACATCATCTATCAAATCAACATCGATACCGGCCCTGTTGATTGCTTCTTTCATCACCACGCCGGCGATTTTCGGAGCTATCATATCCTTGAGAGTTCCCCCAAACGTTCCGATAGCGGATCTACAAGCAGAAACTATTACCACGTCTTTCATCATTCTCTCCTTTTCAGCTTATTTTAGATATTTACAAACGACGCAAAAACCCGAGGGTGTTCACGATCTCCAGTTCCTTAAACAAGCCTGATGCCAGGGCAAGCTTCCAGATCTCATATGGAGCCTGACCACCTTTTTCCGGATCAGGAAACAGATCGTGAATAGCAAGAATACCATCTTGAACAATGTGTCCTGCCCAGGATCGGTAATCTCCCATGGCAGCTTCCCTGCTATGTCCCCCATCAATGAAAACCATGGAAAGCGGTGTTGCCCATCGTTTTGAAGCAATTGTTGAAGACGTAACAATCGGGATCACTGTCTCCTGTAAACCAGCTTGATCAATGGTTTTCCTGAACTCCTTAAAACTGTCCATGTTATTAGTCTCCTGATCAAACAGATCGGGATCATGGTATTCTTCCCCCTTTTGATGTTCTTCAGAACCTCGATGGTGATCCAGGGCATATAAAACACTAAAATTGGCCCGACAGGCAGTAGCCAAATATACAGTCGATTTGCCGCAATAGCTGCCAACTTCAAGACAGGGTGCTTTTTGGGTAGTTTCAAGGGCATATCTGTAAAGGCTTTCACCTTCGTCTTCAGCCAAAAATCCTTTGACTTGTTCCGGATCGATGGAGAAATTCATATTCATTGTTTTTTTTCCGGTTTAATCCCCTGCCTTGGGAAACAGGATTGAACGTAGCCACCCAAGGGTGCTGTTTCCCTTTAAAAAAGAGCGATCAAAATCATCCATGTACTTTTTCAATTCTCGGGGGTTTTCAAATAGTTTTTCTCTTTTGACGATTTCAATGTTGGGATCAAGCTCTTTAACCACCCTGGCAGGATTTCCCACGGCAACACAGTTTTCCGGAATGTCCCTGGCGACCACAGATCCGGCACCCACTATACTGTTTTCACCAATTGTAACCCCCTTACAGACGATGGCGCTGTCACCGATCCAGACATTGTTTTTCAGTTCAACAGGGGATGAATCCCCCACTGTTTTCAATCGATCGTAAATCCCATGCCAATCAGCATCAGTTATATAGGCACCATTTGCAATCATGCAGTTATCTCCAATCTTAATCCCCGATGCGGAAGTAATCCTCACTCCCGGGCTCACCAAACAATAATCCCCAATGGTAATCTTTCCCTTTCCTTTGGCTTCCGACCAGATTACGAATTTTATTTTCCTGTCAGCAGCACATACAATGTGCGCAAAATCGCCAATGATAACCGGTGATCCAAATATCTCAACATTCCAGGGACGTATGAAATGATAACCTTTTCCCAGGGAACTAAACTGGGGTCTTAAAAAATGCTCAACATACTTGTCCTGCAGTTTGTAATAAAGACGCTTCAGGTAATAGGGACGACGATCGTGATTCATTAACGAAATACTAAAATGTTGGTTTAAAAGACGGATACCACTAATACAGAATCGAATTGAGAAACTATCATCGGCAAAAATGAACCGAACACCAATGAATGACAACGTTTATCCTGCACACATCAGTTCCTGCTTGCGCGGTGAGTTGATGATAAGCCTGAATAACAGGATTCGTCAAAGGTGGTCTGCATAATCACGATACACTGTAACTTATTCTCTTCTGTCTTTGATTGTTCGACATCAGGTTTTTCAATACTTTGAAATCGGATTTTGGACTTGTCGGTTCAGGTTTTCCCTATACAGAATCCATAATTGCGATTATGATGTCGACTTACATCCGCTGGCTGACCTTCGGTTATTTTTAGAGCAATTCAACCACTTCAATAACTACTTGGATTGCCTTTAACAACCGGGTTTAACACCATTGTCCATTCGTTGGGAAACTCATACAGCAGTTCAGTTCGACTTCTGATCCGGAAAATGAAAAAATTCGTCGATACCGATCTCCAAAACAAAGGAACCTCGTCGATAGCATCCAGCTTCAAACCTCTCAAAATTTGCTTATTAGGGTATAGAAGCAAACCACATTGCGGTGGGCAAGGAATCTACATTAAATACTTAAGTTCAGCCCTCGTGGACCTCGGGCATTCTGTTGATGTCATTTCCGGCCAACCCTACCCTGAATTGGATGATAGAGTTCGTCTGATAAAAATGCCCGGCAAAAACATGTTTGAAAAAGAAAACAGGTTTCGCGCCCTTGAATGGAAAGACCTGACCTCCTTCACCAATTTCCTGGAATGGTTCAGTGTGCTTACAGGCGGGTTTCCCGAGCCATATACCTTTGGGAGGCGTGTGGTTAAGTTTTTTAAAAAAAACGGATTTCCATACGATCTGGTTCATGACAACCAGAGTTTATGTCATGGCTTACTGCAACTACAGAAGCAAGGCTTGCCGCTGGTAACCACTATTCATCATCCCATCACCAAAGACAGGGAAATTGCCCTGGCCACCGCCAATGGCTTTAAGCATAGATTACTGATCAAACGATGGCATTCCTTCCTGAAGATGCAAACCAAGGTTGTTCGGCGATTGAAGCATATGCTGACGGTCTCGGAATGCTCCAGGCAAGATATTGCCCGAGCTTTTAAAATTGATGATTCACAAGTATCAATTGTCTACAATGGAATCGATACCAAAGCTTTTGCACCCATGCCGGATGTTACAAGACGGCCGTTTCGCATTATGGCTACAGCCAGTGCAGATATGCCTTTAAAAGGTCTCGATATCTTGCTCAAGGCCCTTAAAGAGCTGATTCCCCAATTCCCCGAACTGGAGCTTACGGTCATCGGCTCACCCAAACCAGGAGGTCATACTGAAAAACTCATCAGACGTCTTGGTATAGAAAAAAAAGTTACATTCGTTAATAATCTAAAAACCATTGAGATAACAAGGCTATATGCGGAAGCCACCATGGCTGTTATTCCTTCCCTGTATGAAGGATTTGGCTTACCGGCAGGAGAAGCCATGTCTTGTGGGACACCGGTCATTTCTTCAGATGGCGGTGCTTTACCGGAAATTGTTGGTGATGCCGGAATCATCGTTCCTGCAGGTGATGTTAAGGCAACGAAAAATGCTATTCGGGATTTATTGGAGAATCCGGAGCAAAGAGAGCAATTGGGTAAACAAGGTCGACAACGTATCCTGGAAAAGTTCAGCTGGGAGGTCGCAGCCAGACAGATGACTCGCTATTACATGGAAGTTTTGGAAAATGTTAACCATTGAATTTGACCAAATCGGCTTGCAGGATGGCGATACTATCCTTGATTTGGGTTGCGGTGTCGGCAGACACGTCATAACGGCGTACACACTTAAGAATGTTCATTCCATAGGGATTGATCTGAAACTCGATGATTTGAAAACCGCCAACAATCGTTTCAAAACAGAGTTTGAAGACAAAGACAATCCCGGTAAAAATTTCGGACTATCTGTCGCTAACGGTCTTTCTTTACCTTTTGCGAACAACAGTTTCGATAAAATCATCTGCTCCGAAGTTCTGGAACATATTCCCGATTACAAAGGTGTCCTGACCGAGATATACCGGGTATTAAAACCAAGTGGTATTTTAGCCGCCAGTGTCCCCAGAAGTTTTCCCGAATGGATCTGCTGGAAACTAAGCAAGGACTATCACAACGAAGAAGGTGGGCACATCAGAATTTTCAATGCTTCCCGCCTGAGAAAGGAAATAGAACGAAGAGGGTTTACATTTTTTAAACGACACTGGGCTCATGCTCTTCATGTGCCCTATTGGTGGCTGCAATGCTTATTTTGGTCAAGGAAAGAGAAATCCTCACTTGTCAAGGCATACCATAAATTTCTGGTCTGGGATCTCATCAAAAAACCTTGGCTGACGCAAACCATGGATCGGTTACTTAATCCCTTAATGGGAAAAAGCGTTGTAATGTATTTCAAAAAGGATTGATAATGTCCAAACTATTCTTTTTCAAAGGGTTTTTCCCCAACGATTTCTTTCTGGATACGGCTGATTATATTATCTCGGTTCAGGACAAGGATGGTTCCATTCCCTGGTTTCCGGGAGGATACACAGACCCCTGGGATCATGTGGAAGCTGCCATGGGTCTCAGCATCTGTGGGAGACATGCCGAAGCTGTGAAAGCCTATCACTGGTTAAAAAACACCCAACGCAAGGACGGCAGCTGGTGGAATGCGTACAAAGATGGCAAAGTTGAAGATAGATCCAGAATCGAATCCAACTTTGTAGCCTACGTCGCAACCGGCGTGTGGCACCATTATTTAATCACCCAAGATTCTGCGTTTCTGAAAGACATGTGGCCGGTTGTTGAGAAAGCAATTGAATTTGTTCTGACCCTGCAAACAGAGCACGGTGAAATATCATGGGCGATGAACCCAACGGACGGCATTCTTGAGGACGCATTGATCACCGGTTGCAGTTCCATATACAAAAGCCTGGAATGCGCCGTAAACATAGCTACCGTGCTGGGTGAAAAAAGAAGCAACTGGATGAGCTCCAGAAATAAACTGGGCAACACCTTAAGAAACCATCCCGAACGGTTTGATAGAACCTGGGAAAGCAAGGAACGATATTCCATGGACTGGTTTTACCCGGTCTTAACTGGCGTTATAACTGGTCCTGCTGCCAGAACACGTATAAATGCCAAGTGGGATAAGTTTGTTGTCGATGGACTGGGCTGCCGTTGCGTTTCAGATGAGCCATGGGTGACAATCGCCGAATCATGCGAATTGACCATGGCATTGATAGGATCGGGCAACCATAAAAAAGCTTCGCAGTTATTCAATTGGCTGCACGATTACCGGGACGAAGACGGTGCCTATTGGACGGGTTATGTCTATCCAAAAAAAGAATTGTGGCCGGAAGAAAAACCGACTTGGACAGCCGGGGCCGTGTTATTGGC
>JANQLH010000504.1 GCA_028280735.1 SAR324 cluster bacterium
AAGAGCCGTTACCGGCGCACAGAACTCTGCTCCGGTCAGTTTCTTGCCCTCTTTCACGGCATGTTTGAAACGTTCACTGGTGACCGTCTTAATTCCAAACTCATTAAAAAACATCTGCCACAAGTCCAGCTCATCGAATAAATGAAGGGCTGCAGGAATCCCCAGTGTAAATGATTCCTCAGTTTCGGTGAGAGATCCAAACCGAGTCATGCTTTTCCTGATCTTAAGCATATCGAATCCGGAAGAGTTTTCCTTAACATACTTTTGAGTCTCATAATCCCTGCCACACAAAAACCCGAAGGCCACAGTTTGCCCCTCAACCAATGCTGTTTTGATTTTACAATGATTTGTGCACAAATTGCAGACCTCTGTCTCCACGGGAATGGATTTATTATAAAGCTCAATTCCCCGAAAATCAGACTGCACACAATTAATATCGTCAAGGTACAAAGCAACACCAATAGCTCCAGTGAGATGGCAGAACTTTGAAACCATAATCGGCATCTTTAGCTTTTGTTCAAAGGCTGCCACTAAAGCTTTGTTTTTCGCCGTAGCACCCTGGAAGAACACTTTTTTCCCGATACTGCCCTCGTTTGCAACTTTGGTCAGGTAGTTATCTCTCACCGAATGAAGCGCCGATGCCAGGGCCTCATCAACAGAATATCCCTCGGATAAATAGTAATTGAGATCCCGTTCCATAAATACTGTGCATTTATCGCTGGTAAGAGGCGCCGACACACCCTCGGCCCGAATTGAATAGTCGGCCAGCGAACAATCCAGTTTTTTAGCTTGTTCCTCAATGAAACTGCCGGTTCCGGCAGCACATACATTGTTCATAATAGAAAAGGTAACCATACCGTTTTGAAGAGTGGTAAATTTGGAATCCTGACCACCAATCTCTATGATAGTATCTACTTCCGGGTCCAGTTGATAGGCTGCCCTGGCATGAGCTGTAATCTCATCCAGTGCGACATCAGAGCCGACGATCTCTCCGATAAAGCTTCTACCTGAACCTGTAGTACCCACACCAAGAAAATTGAAGGTGCAATTGCGTTCTTTCAAAAGGTGAACAATTGCTTCAAAAATCACCTGTACAGCCTCCACCGGACGACCGGATGTACGTGTATAGAAACCAACCAGGACTGATTGCTCTTGATCCATCAATACGGCTTTTGTGCTGGTTGAACCGATATCGATCCCTAAATATCCTTCGCTAACGGAGTCGGATTGAAGGTCAGTGTAGACGTCTATTTCAACAGCTGGCATTTTCTGATGTTCAATGCTTCTGAACTCATATCGTTTTAATGAACGAAACTCCGGGTAAGAAGTGAGCTTGAGCTTCAGTACTTCATGAGAATAGGATTTGGTCGGATTATTCTCAACAAGTAATTGTTCGGCAGAATCATATTTTCTCAGCTCTTTGCTTTCCGGCTGCTCCAGACGATTCAAAGCTGCACCGATAGCACCGAAAAGATGTGAATGCTCATGAATGTCCAAGGTCTGCTTTAATAAACCGGAAATATGCCGGACAACGGCACCGTTTTTCGACACTCCGCCGGCCAATACAATTGGTGACTCAGGCGGCGTGGAGCTAAACAGGGTATCAATGATGTTTTTAGCCAGGCCAAAGGAAAGACCATCGCAGATGGCATTGAGATTATACCCTTCCTGTTGCGCATGAATCAGGTCTGTTTTGGCAAACACGGAACAACGAGACGCAATTTTGGGAATATTTCCTTTATTCTCAAGTGCACATAGACAAAATTCTTCAATACTGCCAAGGTTCAGGCGTTTGGCTTGCTGATCCAAAAAGCTGCCGGTCCCTGCGGCGCAAGAACTGTTTGATTTATAATTATGATAATTGCCTTCGGCATCAAATCTAGCAATACCGAATTTTTCACCGCCTACGATCAGCAAAGACCTCATTTCAGGATAAAAAAACCTCGCAGTCGTGATATATGAAACACGGTCATCAAATTTTTCTGCATGCTTTAACAATTCCGGTGCGGACGATGTGACACCTATCCCACCCACCAAGTTTAAATTGACTTTACCGAGCAATGTTTCCAGTTCTGCCCTGATATTTCCGTTGTGGATTAAATAGTTGGTAGCTAAAACTTTTTTATGTGGTGAGACCAAGGCCGTTGAGATTGAGATCGATCCAATATCAATTCCCAGAAAATTCCTTTTTTCAGACATCTTTGCTCCAATAAAACGTTTCAAAGTTTTGTGTACCAACCATTCAAGGCTTTTGTAAAAGTAATGTAAAAGTGATAGTTTGGATTGTAAAAGTATTGTCACGAATGGACAAGAGAAATCGGTTAGCGGAACATTGTTCTGCTCTTGTCTATGGACAAGTATAATTATGCAATGAATTAATCTTTATGAATTTTAAAAAGAAGTGGATAAGGCCAATAGCTGGGCATAACCGGCAGGCAAACAGCTTTTTATACTTGGAAGGAGTTACCGATAGCTGATGACCGATAACAGATAAGCGCAGTTAATAATTCATCCAGCTGATTAGTTTTTCCAAATAACGGGATTTTACCTGTTTGCCGGCCATGATTTGTTTAACCGGGGGAAGCCTGAGGATTACCCCAAGCAACGCCGCCAACATACGGTGACTGAACAAGACACGGTTATCAAATATCAGATGTTCCAGCATTCCTCGTTCTATTGCCATCAGCACGGTACGATGGGTCGTATCCAGAGGGGTCAGGATACGCTCCGGCCTTCTTTCCAAATACATTGCCCCATTTTTACAGCTGCGTACACAAACTCCGCAACCCAGGCATAATGTTTGATCCACCAGAATTTTGTTTTGTTTCGGCTTGAGGGGATTATTTGCTGATACCAGGGTCAAGGCTTCAACAGGGCATACTTGTTCACATTTGCCGCAACCCTTACATTCATTCACCTTACTTTGAACGACAAAATTTGATGTGTGCACCGCTTGCATGATTCCAAATTTCCTGGCTGCAATCATCGCTTCACAACAGCACGTACAACAATTGCAGATGAAGTTCACAC
Source organism: SAR324 cluster bacterium (assembly GCA_028280735.1). Classification (GTDB taxonomy): domain Bacteria; phylum SAR324; class SAR324; order XYD2-FULL-50-16; family XYD2-FULL-50-16; genus JAHJTV01. The sequence continues at coordinate 3,031 of JANQLH010000504.1, forward strand.
CGATGCGATTGTTCTCACCGAACTGAACAAGGTTGTTTTCCCAAGCCTGGGCCAACAGATCATGAGCTTCCGTCACTTCAACTCTTCTGGCATGACCATGCCGAATGAGAGAAGATCCGGCCGTATTAAATGTCATGCAAATATCCATTGGTGCATCGCAAGCTTTGCCCAAGTGTTCCATTTTATGCCTGCAATAGCACATACTGACACCAATATCGCTTGCCGTATCAATCACTTGAGTTGCTCGTTCATAGTCCAGGACATGAAGTGAATTCTCACTGGAAAGCACGCCTTCCTGGATAAAGACTCTACCGAACCGGGTCTCGCCTCGCCCCATCAAGGCCTTAATAAAGTCTTCTTCCACATTAATGTATTGGTGAAAAAGCTCAGCCAACAATTTCTGATCGATGTCATCACGGACGCGCATCATTGAAAATTCTATAAACCCGGCCATGGGTGGCGGTAAAACGTAGTGGGTTTCTCCATCTTTTTCAAAATCAACCAACAGAGCCTTGTCTGCCATTGATTCAAGCGCGTTGCGAGCTTCAACCAGTTTGGTTTTCCAGATTTTGGAGGCTTTGCCTGCTGTAAAGGGTTTAATTGGCAGGGTTGACACCAGCCTGGCTTCTTCTTCGGTGAACAGGATTTGCAGAATGGAATAAAGCGTTTTGGAGGGGGGAGCTCCCTGGGGATGCCTGTTCAGGCGCTCTATCAGCTGAGAATAGTACCTCTTTCCGGTCCGATGTGCCATGACGAACAATAGTCTGGTTTAACAATCAAAAAATTTGCGGAGATGACAGAATAGTAATCAAACCTGTTTTAAGTCAAATTTATCTTCTTCAATCGTAATATCAAACTTGATTTAAATAGAAATTAATAAGAGTATTTGAGACATCAAGAGATATTTGCCTTGTTATTTCTGATAGTTGGACAGGGCAATTAACAAACAGGAATTTGACAATTTCCTGCAGAAGTTTTGAAAGCCTGTTTTATGCTATTGATTATTCTATGGTTTGCCGATACATACCGTATGATTTCTACAAAGCTGAAGAAAGAAATACAAATGATATGGCGATGGCTTTTTTGGAGAACTTTGACTACCGGACTTTGTAGAGGCAGGAACTGCGAGATATGGTTGCGTGAGGAGGATTTGAACCTCCGACCTTCGGGTTATGAGCCCGACGAGCTACCGAACTGCTCCACCCCGTGGTATTTTAGGAAGTTGTTGTAATCAACAACTAAGCATTAATCATATAATAATTTGTTCAATTGTCAACAGGGTTTTTAAAGTAAATCTTGTTTTTGTGGAATATTTCCTGCTAACATATTGAAGAAATATTGTTTTTCCACTTTCACCAGGACATTGAAGTTTTGTTTGTTCTAAGTGAAGTTATAATCAGGTTATGGGTAAAATAATATTGTACAATACGGGGACTATTGTAATAATGAAAAAATAATTTTTTTTATCTGAAACAGAAACGGGGGATAAGGTAATTATGGAAGCAAGCAAGGACATTCAATCACTTGTTGGAAAGAAAGAAGGATTGATAAGAGACATGCGGGTATCGCTAAGTGGTTTGGCAAGAAAAGACAAGGCGGTGTTGGAAAAACAGACCTTTGATAAATACGTTGAATTGATTTCCAAGCGGTTTTCGTTGGATTTTCTGGAGTCTTTAACAGACGAGCAAATCTATACGTTCATCAAAAACAGGTATCGGATTTTTAAGCAGTCTCTTGGCAAAGAAACCAAGATTGTCATTTCCGACTTTCTCCCCGAATATCCTGAAAAGAGCAATGGTGCTGTGGTACTCGATATGGTGATTAAAGATCATCCCTTTATCATCGACAGTCTCACGGAATTCGTTCACGAGAAACGGTATAACCTTGGATTGATGTATTACACCACCGTGGAGGCCGAAGCGAATGATCAGAACGAACTCACAAGCCTTCGCAAAGGAGAGGAAGATGGCCCCAACAGCATTACTAATGTCACCTGTATCCTCAAAAACTTTGAAAAAGCGAATCTCAAAAGTCTTGAATCCGGTGTCTATGACCTGATGAAAATGGTTAGCTTTGTGACGAACGACTTCGGCAAAATAACCGAATCCATTGAAGAATATACGGTAAAGCCGGAAAAAGGTTCCGAGTTATTGATCGACAGTGAACGGCGAAATCTATTTGCCTGGTTTAACTCGGGTAATGTGTTGCTCTTGGGCGGAGGAGAGGTTGCGAAAGAAGATGTGACTGACGATCTTACCTGGAAAAAAATCGAACAACCCATGGGGTATGTCCAGAGAAAAAAAGAGCTGAAAGATAACAATCTTCCCAAGGAAATCGGACGTTATGGTCGATTTTTCCTGGAATCAGGGATGAAAATCAATTTAATCGAAACCGACGAGTTATCGGAGGTTCATAAAAAGGAACCTTTACAGATTCTTTTTGGCAGGAAAACCGACAAATCGGGTAATGTCAAAGTCAACTTCTACTATGTCCTGTTCACCAACAAATCACTGAAAGAAGACGCCCTCTCGATTCCTCTGGCCCGCTTGAAGGTTAACTCTATCCTTGATTCATACTTTGAACTGAATACCTCCGGAGAACGAACCGGTCACATGATAAAAGCGGCCAATGACTTTTTTAGTATTCTTCCCAAAAGGGAGCTTTTCAGGCTCGATCGCCAGGAGCTAGAGGCGATCTATCGTCAGTATCTTTATTTCGGAGACTACCAGCAGACAAAACTCAGTGTATACGCGCAACCCAAAAGAAATTATGCACGCATCTGTTTTTGTATGCCACATCATCGATTCAGCCCTAATATTTTTGAAAAGATTGGATGCATCCTTTCCAAACATCTTGGAGTTGATTCGGAGATGAATTACTGGTTTAACCTGGGTCGGAACAGTTATTCGCACCACCTGTTTTTTTTCCCGGACAATCATCCACAATTGACAAAATGCGATCTTTCGCAGGTCGAGGAGCAAGTTGCCAAGCTTACGGTAGGATGGGAAGACGGTTTTCAGAACCTGGTGTCGAACCTGGAAAATGGCGAAGCCTCCAGGTTGCAAGCTAAATATACTGAAGTGTTTACACCTTTTTACCAGGCCGTATTCACCCCCAGCGATGCGGTGGCTGATATAAAATTCCTGGAAGCTCTATTGGAGTCGGGTCATGACCAGGTGGATTTGAGAGCCCTGTCTAAAAAGGATGATTCAGTTATTTATATATACTCCCTTAAGGAATACAACCTGACTGAAATCATGCCCAACCTTCAAAATATGGATCTGATTGTTACCAATGAAAATACCTATGAGTTGGAAATCGATCAACAACAGGTCTTTATTTACACCTATTATGTCAAGGGCTTAAAAGAGAAACTAAAAAAGTATCCGAACTTTAATCGCGATTTTTGCGCGCTGTTGCTTGCCGTTCTGGAAGACGGGACTGAAGATGACATCTTGAACGGACTATTGCTCTCCGCCGGGCTGAACATGCACGAGATCAATCTTTTCATATTATACAGGAATTATTACTGGCAAATCGGCGCACCGTACTTGCCTATTAACAAGGGATTTCTGGAAAATCCCGAAGTCATGATCGCGTTGCGCGATTATTTTTTCGCCAAATTCAAACCGGATAACGGTGTTAAAAAGCTAACCGACAAAGAGCTGGAAAAATGGCGTGAAAAAACCTTTAAGATCATCTACAACGTAAAAACTGTTGCTGAGGACATCATTTTCAAAACAATATTCAACCTGATGGAGGCGACAGTAAGAACCAACTTTTTTGATATCGATCCCAATGCTGCCATGG
>JANQLH010000510.1 GCA_028280735.1 SAR324 cluster bacterium
AATATTGAAAAGCTGTCATCAAAAGAATTATTTGATGCCCCTTTTTGGGATGATCTGGCATTTGCTTGCATCAATTGCGGTACCTGTACATTCAGTTGTCCCACCTGTTGGTGTTTCGATATCCAGGATGAAAATACCAAGCAATCCGGCACACGCATGCGAAACTGGGATAGCTGCATGTCGCCTTTATTTACCCTGGAAGGGTCTGGGCACAACCCACGAGGCATCAAACACCAGCGGGTGCGACAACGTTTCATGCACAAGTTGAAATATTATTCTGAAAAATACAACAGCGGTGTACAATGCGTAGGTTGCGGACGGTGTATTCAATTATGTCCGGTGAATATCGATATTCGAAAGGTGTGTAAGACGATGAACGACTATCGCCCGTAATTAACAGGAAAAAACCGTAAAAGTTAAGGAGAACTATCGTGCAAAATCCATATCTGCCTTATCCGGTGCGTATTGATGAGATTATTACGGAGACGGAGGATAGAGTTCTAAAAACGTTTAAGTTTGTTTTTATCAATCCGGAAGATGAAGAAAAATTTTCTTATCAAGCCGGACAATTTGCTGAATTATCCGTGACGGGACAAGGAGAGATCCCTATCGGAATCGCCTCATCACCCACTGAAAAAGGGTTTATTAAGTTTACTGTTAACCGAACCGGGAAAGTAACCAGTTACCTGCATCAAATGAACGTTGGCGATGTCATGGGTGTTCGAGGTCCCCTTGGAAACAGTTATCCATGGGAGGTACTTGAAGGCAAAAACGTCGTTATCATCGGCGGAGGTTTCGCCTTTACCACCCTCAGGTCATCCATCGTTCATATGCTCGCCAACCGGGATAAGTTTGGTGAAATCAACGTTATCTATGGTGCGCGTTCACCGGGACTGTTGCTTTATCAGGATGAACTCAGGGCCTGGGAAGAAGCCGGGGATATCAACATGCACATCACCGTGGATTCCACTGAAGATCCGAACTGGAAATACAATGTCGGCTTTGTTCCGACCATTACGGAGGAAAAAGCCCCTCCGGCAGATAAAGACACTTATGCTATCGTATGTGGCCCTCCAATTATGATTCGGTTCACACAGCCGGTTCTTGATAAACTCGGATATGCCCATGATCATATTATCAATTCGCTGGAAAAACGCATGAAATGCGGTATCGGTATTTGCGGCCGCTGCAACATCGGCGACAAATACGTCTGCAAGGACGGTCCCGTTTTTACTTTAGAGCAGCTGAACCGGATGCCTAACGAATAACAAGTATCTTTTTATTTTCCTGATCACTGAAAACTAAATGGAGACAATAACAAATGAACGAATCAGCGATCAAAATCAGCGGAAAGCGGAATAGCGCTTTTCTGGACAAGGTTAAGGGAATCCTTCCCAACGAAGGAAACCTGAATGCCTGTCTGACTTGCGGGATGTGCGCCTCAGGCTGTCCTGCTTCGGGGATCGATAACATGGATCCCCGGAAATTTCTCCGTATGGCCGTGTTAGGCCTGGATGAAGAAGTATTGAGCACTCCATGGATTTGGGCCTGCACCATGTGTATGCGCTGTAACTACGTTTGTCCGATGGAAATCAATATTCCACAATTGGTCTACAACGCCAGGGCTTCCTGGCCCAGGGATGAAAGGCCAAAAGGAATCAGGGGTTCCTGCGATGCCGCCGCCAAAGTGGATTCGTGCAGTGCCATGGGACTGACTAGCGAAATGTTTACCGATACGGTGGTAGAGCTCCTTGAAGAGGTTCAGGAAGAACAAGAAGGAATGGAAAACCTGCAGGCACCCATTGACAAAAAAGGTGCACATTTCATTCTGAATCAAAACTCCAGGGAACCGCAAATGGAAGAAGATGAGATGGTTCCTCTCTGGAAGATTTTGAATACCGTGGGCGCGGATTGGACTTACGGCTCAAGAGGCTGGGCAGCCGAGAATTACTGCCTGTTCCTGGCTGATGACGAAGCCTGGGAAAAGAACATACGGATTAAGGCCGATATGGTCAAGGAGCTGGGATGCAAGGTCTGGCTCAACACCGAGTGAGGCCACGAACTATTCGCATTCCGGTCCGGACTGCAAAAATTTAATATCGATTACGATTTTGAAATCGCCGATATCAGGCAATATTATGCCAAATGGATTAGAGAAGGAAAACTTCCTGTTAACTCTGATTGGAATAAGGACCTGAAGATAAAATTTACCCTTCAGGATCCTTGCCAGTTGGTTCGAAAAACCTTTGGTGATGAAGCCGCGGATGATATGCGCTATGTCACTAAAAAGCTGGTTGGTGAAGAAAACTTCATCGACATGGCACCTAATAAATCCAATAACTACTGCTGCGGCGGAGGAGGCGGATTTCTGCAAGCAGGCAGAAAAGACGAAAGGCGTGTATATGGCAAACTAAAGCATGATCAGATCATGGCAACAGGAGCGAAATACGTCATTGCACCATGTCACAACTGTCATTCCCAAATTCACGACATGTCCGAGCATTTAGAAGGCGGGTATCATGTCATCCATTTCTGGACCCTGATTTGTCTCTCAATGGGAATACTGGGAGAAAATGAGCGCGTTCACCTGGGACCTGATTTGGAAGAGTTTGGTTTGGAGTAGCAAAGAGGATTAAAGGAGGTACAGGGAACAATCCGGCTTTAAGCCGGGTTGTTCCTACGCATATGACGCCAGTTGTGCATTCTTGATTTGCAAACGATCTTTTAAAACTGTGGTGATTCGTTTCATGAAGATAAATCCCAGCTCCGCTTCATGATGGAACAGCTTTTCAAGATCAGCCGCTCTCCAACAAACGATTTTCGAATCAGTTACTGCCCTGGCATGCGACATATGAAGTTTCTCGTCGGTATCAACCAGGGCCGATATACCGAACACCCTTTCTTGTACAATGTCCTTTACACGCAAAGGAGAACTGCCGCTCTTTTCAACTTCCAGGGCAACCTTTCCTTCCAACACAGCATAAAGATTCTCGGCATAATCACCTTCCTTAAAAATGTATTCATTTGCTTTCACTGTAGTGAGGGTCGCCAATTCTGCAACCTGATGCAACATTTGCTCATTCAAATGAGTCAACAAATGGATTGATTTAATCTCTTCTGGATTTACCATATGCCCCTCCGTGTCGTTGTTGTGTTAAATCGATCAAGCATTGCCGACATTATCGGGTTCACTGAAACTCCTGCCCCGTACTCAAGAAAGTGACAGCCCTAGTTGCCGCATGCTTATCTAAAATAAACAATCTGCCTACATTTCCGCCGCTGCTTGGGCATAAGTCCCCTGGAGACGATCTTTAAGAACTTTCCCAATTTTTTTGGTAACCAGGTATCCCAGCTTGTGATCCGATTGAAACAAATCTTCCAGATCAGCCGCTTTCCAAACCAGTAATTTGGAATCGACCAGGGTCCTGGCATGCGACACGCAATGCTTGACATCTGTATCCACTAATGAAGAGATCCCAAAGGATCGACTCGGAACTATGTCCTGGATTTTAACATCTGTGCTGGTATTTAACGAGACTTCGAGTGTTACTTTTCCCTCAAGGACGGAATAAAGCTTTTCCGCTTCATCACCTTCTCTAAAGATGTACGTCCCGGCTTTCACATTAACAATCTTAGCTTTTTCACCCATTTTTTTAAGCATCTGATCGCTTAAATCACGGAGTAGTCCGATAGATTTCAGTCGGTCGAGATCAAGCATATTCCTCCTTAATCAATTAGTATGATAATCGGTATTTATTCACCACAAAGACACGAAGGGCACGAAGTTATTTGTTTAAACACTCTTAAGCACAGGAATCGGTCAGCGCTTTGAAAATAGTCTTGCAAACTCAACCATCCTTGATTGATGATTCTTGCACCTAACATCTTCAGGAATCTGAAGACAAACCTTTGTTGCTGACGGATACTATCTAATTTTTTCTTTGCTTCGTGAGCTTCGTGTCTTCGTGGAGAATAGTTGCGATATTCTTACAATTTCTATCAACTTTATTGGGTTAGATATCAAAATAGGATTCAAAACACAATAAATTATTAAGGAAATAAAATCATGCACCAACCCGCTACTGCTGCTAGGGTTGGCTCTATTCTCTCACATTATTCAGGTATTGCAATCAAAAAAAAGTTTTGAAGGGTTGATTTTAGACGGATGATTTTGTTTAGATTTGATGACCCGAAAGCCGACAGCCGGGGCGGGTAAGCGATTTATAATTTATCAAATGCAATATATATGTTGAGACGGCGAGCTGTGCGGCAATTTGTTACGGGCCCATTTGTTTTAGCTGTTCAGTATCCGACAAGATCCAAAAATTATACTCGGATTAATGTCAGCCCCCAGGTAAAACCAAATCCGTGTGAACAGAGTAAAACGTATTGACCCTGCTTAACGATTCCCGCCGAAACTGCGGACAAAAAGTTAATTACAAAATCCGAACTCTGTACATGACCGCAATCTTTGAGTTTTTCATCCATAAAGCTTTCTTCCTTTACTTGGAAAATACGGGTTTTTCCGGTTTTTTTTGCTTATCAGTTGCCGGGTAGCAGCGATCAGTTTGTAGAACTAATACTCAAGCCCGGAAAGGGATTAAAAAGCAGTCGAGTTATTCAAGAGCAATATTAATCCTTTTAATTCGTTGCCAAAACAGAAAGCGAAGCTTTCACCAACAAGCGATAACGGAAAACCGAAAACTGACTGCCATGCCGCGAACTTCGATACATGTGGCAATTACCAGGAAGTTGTACATGGCAAGAACACCCCAAAATTTGTGTACCTTTAAAGCGCCTTCGATTTTGTGTGTTTGAAAAATGATATTGGGATCAGAGATATTAAATTAGTTTAGTTGAGAAGAAGGACTTTTTGGGGGAAGAAATGTCGGCAGGTATGGGTAATTCTTTCAATTGAAATGATCTAAATCGCGATAAAGATAATTTAATTTAAACATAATATATTTTGATTTAATCTACAATGTGTATATAACTTGAACGATGATAGGCCGGGAGAGCAACAAACCAAGAGCAGAATTATTCATTTTAAAATATTATATTCTCCGATGATCTATCCATAATTTTGGATCAGATATTTAATTAGTGCTTGAACGAAAACCCATCAAATTCTTGCAAGAGAGGACTTAAGAGCTAAACGTTGCTCTGGAAGTTGAAGCGGAATATAGTAAGCATTCCCGCAAAATCAAACAGTTTCAATAGCTTGTTTTTCCCACCTGATAAATCCACCTTGGATACTCCTCCTTTACTCAAAGTCTAAATTTAAGACAAAAAAAAGGGCCATCATTCCGAATTCTCAATAATAAGACACGGATTGATGGCCCTTTGGTCAGTCTGGTTAAAACCTGTCCCCTTAGGTTTTTAACAACCTTCTTCCTCTTCCGACTCCTCAAAATCGGTATCGGGTGCACTGGAAACAGAAACGGGCCTTACGACAGGTGCCGCCACAGCAGCTTTGACAGCGCTTTCGTTGAAATAGGGCCGAACCTTATTCAATTCAGCAGCTTCTTCAGCACTCAATGACAGCCCGGAAATTGATGAAGCTAAAACCTGGCTATCCCAGGCTTGTTTTCCGCCTTCCAGAATCAGTATCGTATTGGCCTTGGATAATCCCAGCAGTTTGAATGTCTCTGCTGATAAATTACCATCCGGAGTAATAATCACCCATTTTTTGTAAACAGGCAGTTTATCAAGTTCCTGCATCAAAGCCTCGTCTTCCGTAATACAAATCAGGTTCTGGATTTTCTGAATTTTACTCACCGCCGGAGCCACATACACGGCTGTATAATCCGCTTTACCGCGAATTATCCAATCAGCGAATCCGGGGACACTAATGGTACCCAGTTTGACTTCCGCATTCTGGTACCAAATGGCGCTTGCACTGCCTGCCACGACCAACATGGCGATTAAAATTCCCACAACTTTTTTAACTCTTGTTGGTTTTTCTTCGATAGTCATTGTTATCTCCATAAACTTAATATTCAACTTTTAGGTTTTTATTATACAACATGAGCTGATCCGATAACAACCGGATAACCCACTCTCATTAAATTTTAGGAGACTGTGGGAACTGCCTGGCCCGCATATACAAGAATAAAACGTAAAGACAAACTTCCGACCAGTACCAGCAAAGGTACCATCACAGTATATCTAAATCTACCCGCAACTTCCAAACCCTCAAGGACAAGCGGAATCAAGATACCTCCAAGAATAGTCACAACCCAGAACCATATTGCATAAGGACCCGAAATGAGAAATATCATAGCATCGCGACCGCTGGCGGTCCCCATTAATGCACCAATTATAAACAGACAGATTATCACGGCTTCAACCATAATCAACTGCATATCTATTTTGGAAAAAACATGTTTATCTTCTTTTTCCGCAATAATTAGCATTAAAGCGGCACCTGCCGATAATCCCGAGAACAGGAACAAGACACCCAAGATGGGACTCGCCCATAGCGGCCTGGCAAACAAAGATGAAAACAGAATTCCGGTGTAGATTCCAATAAACGTTCCCATAAAAACATTTATCGCTGCAATCTTTTTTAAATGCTGTTCCGTGAGCTGGATAATGGTTGGAACCAACGGCAGAGACTTGATGGCATCCTTAAACAGAATCATCGCCTGTAGGGCTGAAAACGGCATAAAGATGATCAATGCCCATGATCCCCACGACATGGGAGATGTCGGAACAAACCGGGTGTAGAATCGCCAGACGTTGATCTTGTGAGAAAGATCCAGCAGCAGGCAAATCATACCAATGTTTAACAAAACAGGAGCCAACAGTGATGCCCATTTTACGGATCTCTTATTCACCGAACTTTCATTGGTCATTATTTTAACAGCTGAAATAACCAGCAAACCGGCTGATAAGCCCCCCAGAAAGAAGTAAACGGGAATTTCCCATCCAAAGACATGTAAATGGGGAATGGTATTGGGATTTAGTTTTGTTGATGTAATTTCAATCATTTTTTCTCCTGGTTATGTGATTATGCCAACCAATAAAGGTTCGGATTTGTGCCTAAATGAAACTTGTCTCGAGTCACTTTTCTGCCTTTCATCTTCTTTGCAGCGACACCATCCAGACTATTAAGATCGACCAGGGTCAAGGCATTTGTCGGACAAATCTCCGTACAGGCGGTGTCTTCGTCCCCTTGCATCAGTCGATGTTGACAAAATGTACACTTATCCACATAACCTACGGGATGAACAAATCTTGCGTCATAAGGGCAAGCTGCCAAGCAAGCCTTACAGCCGGAACACATTGATTTGGTAACTTGTATGGTACCATCACCGGAATAGTGCGAGGCAGCCGTTGGGCAATTGGACACACAAGGAGCTTTTTCGCAGTGATGACATCTTTCAGATCGGTTTACCTGCGTCAGAGCCGGAAAGGTTCCCGTGGTGATTTGGTCAACCCAGTCTCGGCAGTATCCGTTTGGAACATCATTTTCATTTTTACAGGCAATCACACAGGCCCCACAAGCAACGCATTGTCGTGTATCGATAATCATTGCATATTTTCTTGTTCTAGCCATTTACGCCTCCTTGGTGAAAGTTACAAAATTGTGTTGGGTACCGACCGACCCCATAACTGGATCGATGACAGTATGAGTGAGCATTTCCGTGTCAGATGCCCCCTTGCCGTAACCGGCCCTCAAATTGGGATCGGTATGGCCCCAACCGTGCACCATCCAAACCACTTCGGGGCGCACCCTTTGTGTTAACCTGACTTTCACCTTGAAAGTGGATTTTTTCCCTTCCTGGTTACTCAATCGAACGTAGTCACCGGATTTGAGCCCCAAATCTTTTCCAATCTGCTCATTGATCCAGATATCATTCTCTGAGTACAGCTCCATCAACAATCGATTGTTGGTTGTTCTTGCGAAAGTATGGGAAGGAGTTCTTCCAAACAAAAGCCTGAAAAAGCCTTTTGGAGCCTGGGGATGTGCGGTGTATCGCGGCACCGCATCAAATCCCGCTTTCTTCATTCTCGAAGAAGCCAGCTCAATTTTACCCGAGGGAGTCCTAAACTTCAGCTTTTCACCCGGTTGTTTATATAAATTCTGTTCAGGTTTGGTGATTGTTCCCTTGACTTTGATTTCGCTTAGCGAACTACCAATCTTTTTGAGTCGCGTATCAAGATAGGTTTCGATATCCATTTCAAACAAATCGTAACGACCCATCTGCTCAGCCAGCAATTTGCCGATTTCATGCGCTGGTTTGGAATCAAACATCGGTGGGATCACCGGTTGGCGAATCGAAACAAACGGTGTTCTGTAAGAAGGAAAAAACAGATCATCGTAGCGCTCCAGGTACGTACATTCTGGAAGCACCACATCAGCATAGCTGCAGATTTCCGCAGGTAATACATCAATGGCAAACATGAATTTCAGCTTCTGCAACGCTTCATAGGTTTGTTTTTGATTGGCTGCAGTAGAAATCAGGTTACAGCCGTAAACCATCCAGCCATGAACCGGCCAAGGTTTGCCGCTTAAAGTATGAGCAATCACTTCGTTGGTTGCTACTTTGCTCGCCAAAGGATAAGCAGGTCTGTAATTTACCCGCGGATGCCTGAATTTTGGAAATTTGACGGAAGGTACCCTGTATCTGCCGTATCTTACCATTCCACCAGGAGTTTTATAATTACCCAAGAGGGCATTGAGAATGGCAACAGCTCTCATACGCTGGGTGTCATCCCCGTACCAGCTGGATCGTCGTCCCGGGTTGACCAGGGCATTTTCGCCGTACCTACCCAGTTCTCTTGCGACCGTCACAATATCCTCAACCGGGATACCGGTTCGCGCGTACGTCACAGCCGGTGTGGCATCTTTAACGCCTTCCCATAGCTCATCCAATCCTACGGTATATTCTTCTACAAATTTTTTGTTGTAGAGCTCCTCTTTGATGATCACGTGAATCCATCCGAGGAACAAGGCAAGATCGGTTCCCGCTTTAATCGGCAGCCATTTTTCCGCTTTCCCGGCAGCGGTGGAAAACCTGGGATCAACAACAACAACCCGCATCCCATTGGCGATTCCCTGGGTGAAATCCTGAACCACCGTATTGTGCATATTTTCACCGAGATGGTAACCAATCAGCACATGATACTTGGTATTCGGAATATCCAGCATTTCAGGGCTACCCACAGAATGACCGTAGGTTAGTTTAAATCCATCATCCCTGGCACCACGGCACTGAGCATAGGAAGGTGCGGTGATAATTCCGCAGGATGCACAGACTCGTTTGAGAAAGGATGCTCCAAATCCATGGGTGAAGGATACCAGTGCTCCGGGGCCGTACTCCTGCGCCAGGTATTTCACATTGTCTCCTACAACAGCCATGGCCTCTTCCCAGCTGGCCTTTCTAAACATCATTTTTCCGTTGACTCGCTCTCTTATCAAAGGATGCTTGAGGCGATCCGGATCATATAGCAATCCCAGACCACCGGCACCTCTTGGACAGAGCTTTCCGTTGCTTAAGGGGTTTTCCTTTTGCCCAACCAGTTTTACTACTTTCCCGTCCTTGACATGTGCATCCACCCCACATTTCCAGAAGCACATTTCACAGAAAGTTTTGACAACTCGGTCTCCTTCTTGAGCCTGCGCGTCTTTTGTCCCCAAAAATGAAAGGGGAAGATCGCTGGAAGCTACCGCCGAGCCAGCCAAAAAAGCGGAAGAGATCTTAATGAAATCTCTTCGTTTAACATGATTCTTACCCATAAATCCTCTCTCGCTTTGTTTTGAATCGTGCGTGTATAACACTTCTTTTTGTGTTATTGCAATAAATCTTCTTTCGCCCTTTAGTAGTGATATTACATCAAATTAGTGAACAAATTCGTTAAAAGTTCTAACAAAATCATGATATGAGTTAACTTTTGACTAAAGTGGCAAATACCGGCATTTTCCGCGAAATTATACTGATTAATTCGTTCAGTATAATTGAACAAAAAACCTTTTATGCCAAACTGAACTGTTAATAAAGACGCATAAATTTGAAAAATTATCTAACTCATGATTCGGGAAATCCTGGATTTTGTTTTTTGATACCGATTTAAAGAATCTTGGAGCTTTCCTGTTTCAACAATTCAGCAATGGTTGTTTTTCTTAACACCGCTTTCTGGGCTTCCTGCATTTCCACCCAGATTGGTCTGACAATACATTCGCTTGACCTGTCACAAGTTTCCGGAGTATCCAGGCAGTCAAGTAATGCCAGATCACCTTGTAAAGCTTCAAAAACATCCAGCAAGGAAATTTCATTGGGAGGACGTTTTAACATGAAACCACCACCGGCTCCCCTGATAGAGACCACAACATTACTGTGTTTCAAGGCAATCAGAATATTTTCCAAATACGAGGTGGGAATATTTTGAATGGCAGCGATATCATTTCGTTTGGTTGGCAGGTTGTTGTAATTCCGGGCAATTTCGATTACCGCCCTAATCCCGTATCTACATTTTGTTGATATCTTCATCGGGTGTTCCGTTTAGCAAAATTGATAAGCAGCAAACACGGCCAGTCAAAGCATTCAAAGCCTTGCTCTGTCTTCTTCAGGTTTCCTCTTGTACACGTCCCGGGGTCCTTTTTAACAGAATAGTTCCTGCCGATTATTCAACTGGAAACTGTCCTGTTACTAGCAAAGTTTCCCAAGAAGTGCAAATCCACCGGGAAACAGTTCGGATTCAACTCACGAAGTTTCCGGCAATTTGATGTTCATACCCTTACAATCCGATGATGTTGAATTTGCCGGATCGTTCAATAATGATTGCAGAATTAAGAAACCGAACCTGATCAAAACCTTCTCCCTTTAACAGACTGTATCCTATCTGGGCACGAATGCCGTTGACGCAATGAATAATTATCTCCCTGGAACGAGGCAACTCTTTAACTCTTTGCTCCAGTTCAGAAAGCGGAATATGCTTGGAGCCCTTGATAACTCCTTTTTCAGCTTCATGATAAGTACGAACATCCAAAACCAGGGCCCTATGGTTCCCAACCTCTTTTCTAAAGTTAGCTGCCGATATCGACCCTTCAGCTACATAGCGTTCATATTTGATATGAATCGGCGCCGGGGAAGCTTCAATCGGATAATGTAATGTCCAGTTTTCAAAACCACCATCCAAAATCACGACATTATTGTAATTCCACTCGATCAGCTCCAGATAAGCTTCCATCAAGCTGTCAGAGGAAGCAAGATCTGAATAGAGAACTATTCTGGCATCTTTATCGTAGAGTCCCGGCAAGGTTTTCTTTTTATCTTTCTTTTTTCCATGTCTCAAAATCTTATCTGCCGGCATGGCGACCGCAGATTTAATATGGGCAATGAGGCTTTTGGTACGATCCCTGGTATCCAACAGCACAGTATGAGGATCAAGATTTTTGTTTAACCAGGAGGGTTGAACTACAATGGGCAGCCGGTTTCGTTTCCAGGAATAAAAACCAAAGACGTATATCCTTATATTAGTGTACCCTCCCAGCTCTGCCAGACGTGCTGTTTTAGGAGCTTGTTCGCTGGTAACACCATGGCTGTAAAATACCAGCAAGGTTTGTTTTTCAACAGGCAATAGATGTTCGTATTGAGAGAATCTTTCACCCGGAGCCCAAACTGAAGTCGGAAGATGTCCTTCCTGATGCTGCTGCCAGGATCGGGTGTCGATTAAAACATATGGAGTTTCTGACTCATTGATCAGCTTTTGAAGGTCCCTGGTGGTTATGACTTTGTCCCGGGGAACATAAACCAGCATTTTTTTGATGCTTTGTAAGGAAGTGCCATTCCGATATCGAATTTCCACATTATCATGTTTATGGAAATCCCTGGTTGTTCGGGCATTAATGCTGACCGTCGCATCATCAAAACGAAAAATCCTGTGCTTATCCGTGCTGAAATCCAGTATTTCCATGGTTTTTGATTTGAAGGAGATATTTCGAATTCTTCCTCTCAATCGTTCTGCCATCAATGCCGGTGCCGTGCAAAGCCAGAGCACCGTCATCACGGTAAATGCCCTAAAGAAACATTTCATTTAAACACCAGGGTTTGCTATTTTTTGATCAATTCCATGGATTTATGTCGGTATTCATCGTGATACCCGGTGATCATCACCTTATAATGCTGCAATATCTTGTCACCGGTTGTCCCCAGGTAAAGATGCCCCAGCAGGTAAGCAACCATGGCAAAGGCACCACCCAGGTGAAAGATATAGACATATTTCATGTTTTCCAGTCCGATGAAGTTTACGAAAAAGGACATCATATTCGGAACCAGCAGTACCATACCTGTAAACCCCACCAAGGGAACCAGAAAAAACATCACGCTAAAATAAGCGACTTTTTGCAAAGGATTGAGCCTGGCTGCAAACTGCATATGATACGGATGTTCTTCCTGCTTGAAGATACCAAATATATAAAACAGTGTCTGTCGGAAAATACCTTCCCGTAATTCCCAGTCGTCAACCAGAAACTGCTTGTAGTCAAATGAGGTAACTTCATAAACAAAAAATGCCAGCCAAAATATAACAAAGGCAACACCGGCCGTATTGTGTATTCGTGCCAGAAGATGGCTTGGCCCTACATAGTGCATGAGAAACCCGGATACAATCAGAATCATCACTGCAAACGCGTTAAACCAGTGACCGATGCGTATGAAAAGCTTGTAAATAAACACACTTCGTTGCTTTTCCAGTTCGATTGGTTTGCGTTTGTGAGCAAGGAATCTTCCTAGTCCGTGCATAACTGCAAATCCGATAGTCCCAAAAACCAACAAAGCTCCGATGGCTTCCAGAATCCAATATTTCGTGCCCTTGATCAGGTATGCATAGGGTCTGTCCAGGTCGTGAATATCCTTGACAAGATATTCCACCTTCCTCTGACCACGACATTCTGTGTAACGGTCGTCTACACAATCCTGACCCTGAACAAACGACGGTGTGACTGAAACCAGGCAACTCAACGCCAGTGTTCCCGCTATCAACCGCAATACTGTTCCCGATAGTTTTTTTATGGTGATCCGTAAATCCATGTAACGACTCCTATCTAATGTGTCTTTTAATGGTCTTGTTAACCGTTCCGCATGACTCAACACCCTTCATCAGCTTCGTTTAAAACCAATGGTTTGGCGGATTCCCTGATCCTGGGTTTGAGACGGTGCCGAGTTACGGGATCTTCACCGGGTTCATCCTCCAGTATCATCCCTTCCTGCATAAGGTTGTTGTTTCCATAGCTCTGGGCACTGATGTTCGGATCTTTTCCGGAGAAGTACCAATAAAGCAGTTGCTTGTGTTCCAATTGTTTTCGTTCCTGTTCGTTTCTTGCTGCAGCTACATCGACAGGTACAACGAATTTTTTAACAAAATCCCTGTACCCGCCTTCGAGCATGTGGATATTGTAGCCGTAGTAGTTTAGCCAGGCAGAGACATCAAGACTTTTGGAGCCGTCTCCGCTGTATACCACCATAGGTACATTTAGATTAGGAAAATACCTTCTGAGCCAAAATGGATTTTTTAAATCCGTCAGCTCATAGCATTCAAAAAAACGATTGCGTTGATCGGTTATCAGGCAGGTTTCTTCCTCCCTGAACCCGACCATGTAAAAATCCCTGCGTCCGCTTAATACCCATTCAGAAAGTTCCTCGCTGGTGATTCGGTTTTTCCAGACGATTTCCCTGGCTTCTCTTAAATCAGGCTTGATCAGTGGCTCATTGCCTGAAATCAATCCGACAATCGCCAGCAAAAAACCGAAAAAGAGACACCCTACGGTGATGCCTAATCTGGTTTGGGTTTCACTTATAATAATCATTGAGTCCTCATTGTTTTCAGTTGCTGCCAGTGCTTAATATGCTGTTACTTAGAGTTGTAGGCTTTTCCTGTCAGGCCTTTTAACACAAAGAATGAGACGACGGTAACAATCACAACGATCTGCGCTGCCACTCCGTAAGGAACGCCAAACAAGTCGCTCAGGGTCATTTTACCCAGGTTCCAGGAAAGCACGAATCTTGAAATGTTGGGATATATCTCCGCATACAATAAAATCCCTGCAATGGCTCCCAAAAAGAAAACCCAGGCATCGTATTTTCTGGTCACGGCTGCGGCAATGTCGGTACCCGGGCAATATCCGCCGATGACAATACCTGTTCCCAGAATCAATCCTCCGAGAATCTGGGCTCCCAGGTGAACGACAGATAGTTGGATCAGGGAAATATCCAGAAAACCAAGGTAAAACGCCATAAAGGTTAAAATCATGGCCGTGAGAATGGCTGAAAACAGTACTTCGTGAACCCGCCAGTCTGTGCTGTAAAATGCAGCCGTGAAATTTTTGGCATTGGCAAATCCGACATTTTCAACAATGTAACCAAAGCAGAAGCCGAGAATCAATCCAATGACTATCATCCCGGTATCACTTACATGTCCCAATTGGTAAAGAGGTGCAAACATTGTATTCTCCTAGTGATAATCGATGATTTAAAGCCATTCTCGGCGAACAAAAAAGGCTACAATTAATCCGGCAACCAAAACCGAAAGAAAGAATATCCAACCAGCTACCCCCAACATGGCTGTTCCCGTCATTGCCATTCCGGTTATGCAGCCACCAGCCATTCGTGCACCGAATGTTACCAGCATTCCACCCACAAATGCCGTGACGATTCTTCTTCGATTGGTGGTATTTGGACCTTTTAAAAATCCCTTTTCCATGCGTTTACCTCTCAACCCCGACACCAAACCACCTAATGCAATACCGATCAACATGTATATTATCCAGTGATTCAGAGGATGGGATGAAGTGGTTAAATATCGCTTGAAATAGACCAGGCGCTCGGTGTGTTGAGGAAACAATTCATTCATGAAGAAGGCTACTATTCTGGTCAATGCCCCGGAATCGCCAAATCCCTGTCCCGCCAGCAAGAACCCCAGAAACAGAACAATGCCGATCGCCATGCCGCCGACATAAGAATTTAAATAGGGTTTATCGTGCGATGTCACGTCAACTTTTTTGATTCGTTGAGCAAGTAATTCCCATAGCGGCTGATCCACAACACTATGGGTAACCGTTTGCCCTTTCTCTACCGGGCTAATGGTTTTTTCTTCATTCTCAGCCATAGGTCAGTTCCTCCCTGGTAATTATCGATTCAAGTAAAAAGTATTTCGGACCGGTTTCTTTTAAAGGATTGAGGGTTCGATATTTTCGAGTGGCGATTAACTTTGATATCTCACTGTACGGATCATCCAAATCACCAAACACCAGTGAATTGGTCGGACATATCTCCGCACATGCGGTTGATTTTCCCGTTCCCAAACGATGGTCACAAAATGTGCATTTATCAACATACTTACCGGCATGTCGATATCGGGCCCCGTAAGGACAAGCTGTGATACAATGGGTGCATTCCACACAGTTATCTTTATCGATCAGAACCAAGCCATCTTTAATGTAGGAAGCTTTTGTCGGACAGACAGCGACACAAGGAGCATTTTCGCAATGCTGACAGCGATTGGAATATACTTCCAGTTTTAGATTTGGATAGTTGCCGGAGAGATATTCTTCGGTCCAATCTCTGGAAAAACCATCGGGAACATTGTTCTCATCTTTGCAGGCAACCACACAGGCATCACATCCTACGCAGGTGGTTAAATCTATACACATAGCATAAGTCGTCATGATTTTTCCCTATTTAACAAATGTGACATAATTAACCTGGGAGCCGGTGGATCCCATGATCGGATCGGTAATGTAATCACTTAGCAATCCATTGTCATTGGCCCCCTTGTGAAAAGCGTTACTTAGACGTCGGTCATCGCGACCGAAACCATGAACCATGTAGACACAATCCTGTCTGATACGCTCGGTGATTCGAACCTTGATACGATGGCTCCTGATTCCCGTCTGGTTCACCAAAACAACGTAACTACCGTTTTCTAAAGCGTATAAATCGGCAATTACTCGATTTACCCAGACTTCGTTTTCGGGGTAAACCTCTAATAATCTTCTGTTGTTAACCGTGCGAGTGAAAGTATGTTGAGGGGTTCTGCCGTAAAGCAACCGGAAGTATCCGTCGGGTACTTCTTCTTTCTCCACAAAAACAGGCATGGGATCAAATCCGGCTTTTTCCATTTTTTTAGAAAATAACTCCACCTTCCCCGAAGGAGTTCGAAATCGATAGTTTTTAAGGGACAGCGCCTTGGATGCGGGTTTTTTCAAGACCCCTCCCCTTTTGTTGATATCGGCAATGGAAGAGCCGACACTGTTCAGTTGATACTCAACGACGTCTTGATAATCATTATATAAAAATGCCTCTTCCGCCCATACTCGATTGGCAATCTGCTGGGCAATCCACCAACTTGGCTTACTGTCATAAAGTGGCTTCACGACAGGTTGTCTGATCGCGATAAATGGTTCTCTCCATTCCGGACTGCTCAAAGTATCATATCGTTCCAAATAGGTGGTATCGGGTAGTATGACATCAGCATAGCCCGTAATTTCGGAAGGCATGGTTTCAACAGCAACCAGTAACTCAAGGTTTTCAATAGCTTCCCTTGTCAGATCTTCGTCCGGTACAGCACGAATAGCATTACAACTGTAGACCAACCACCCCTTAATCACGGCTTCTTTTTCTTCCCGGTTTAGTTTGCCGGGAATAGAGCCTTCCACAATGTGCTGGGTAGGAGTACTGGTTCCCAGGGGATACATGGCTTTGCAATCAAGGGCGTGTTCCGGTTTACGGTGAGTCCCGTATGCCTTGTTTTTGTAGTGCTTGGCAAATCTGAATTTCTCTCCGATGAAGATGCCGCTGTCACGTCCCCAAGCTCCCAACAAAGCATTCAAAATGGCAACGGCACGGGCTCGTTGGGTGTCATCTCCATACCAGGAATAGCGTCTGCCGGGAAAGACCAAGGCATTGGGAATTGCATTACCCAGCTCTCTCGCGGTTTTGCGTATGATATTCGCCGGTAGATTGGTATAATTGGATGCCCACTCCGGAGACATGGTTTTTACATGTTCTTTGAGCTGTTCAAATCCAATTGTGTAATTCTTTACAAACTCTTTGTCGTATATACCCTCAACAATCAGCACATGCATCCATGCAAGCAATAATGCTGTGTCTGTTCCGGGTTTGATTGGTAACCAGTACTTGGCCTTGCCGGCTGTGCTTGAAAACCGGGGATCCACAACAATGTTCCTGGCCCCGTTTCGCAGACCGGTGGTATAATCCTGGACAGTAGTATTATGCATGTTCTCACCAAGGTGGGAACCCAGAAAAGCAACAACTTTCGCTTTATCGAGCCCGACCCGCTCGATACCACCTGGCCCCTTTCCAAATGTCAGACCCCAACCCACATCTCTTGCACCACGACATTGTGCATAAGAAGGATGGGCCTCCGTGGCTGAGCCGATTGCATGCCAGAGATCGACAAACGGGGCGGCTCCTTTGCCGTGCTTCAGCAGGGCAAGAGACTGGGGACCGTACTTTTGCTTAATCCGGTTCATTCTCTCCGCAACGAAATCGAGAGCTACCTCCCAGCTTACTCTTTCAAACGTCTGAACCCCGAAAAACGATCGTCTCAACAAGGGGGTTTTAATCCTGTCCTTATCATAGAGTTGGCCCAGTCCTCCTGCGCCTCTCGGACATAATCTGCCGCGAGAAAGAGGGTGCAGGGGATTGCCTTCGATCTTTACAGCTTTCCCTTTTTTCACGGTCACATTGATACCGCAGGTCATAAAACAAACATCACAATAGCTAGGAATAACCTTCGTTTCCTGGTCACCACTTCCGGTTCCTTTATCCTGGCCGGCCTCAGCAGTGTAAGGTCCTAATCCTACTACCCGGGGAGCGGAAACCACTGCTGCACTTCCAAGAAGTGCTGATTTAGTGATATCCAAAAAGCGTCTTCTAGTAATTTTTGCCATCAAATCCCCCAAAAATCTTTGAAACATCCCGATCAATTCACAACAAATCCGATCATAACGATCAACCTTGTGGAATTAAAAAAAAACAATCAAAGCTCTCAAGTACTAGCTACTCAGATTGTTTTACACTATCAGTATGTTATATAATTTTTTTTATTGATATCTTGTCTTTGCCCCCTTTCAAAAATAAAACTTATCCTTACCTTCTACATAAACCACTTGATCGATAAAATCAAATAAAAATAATGTTCACAAAATTTATCATATACCAATCTTTGACTCGTATTTATGGGCTAAAAGAGATGATTGCAAAAGGCCAGAAAATGACACTTTTTGAGCTTTTGGTAGAGGTGTTCAAGGTATGAAACGAGGGATATTCAAACGGCAATCTTGATCAGGGAAGACGGGTATTATCCTAAATACTCCGGAGCCGGGTCTTTCGCTTATCAAAAAGAGACACAGGTTATTTCCAGTTGATCCCCCCGGGAAGGGACTAAACGGGCAACACGTTGAATAGTGGATTTCAATTGATCGAGGGAGGAAGGCTGACAGGCACTTTGGGAAAACTCAACGTTTTCCGAATCCTGGATTGAGTCCGGAAACGCGTTTTTGTTGAGCCGAATCAAGAGTTTTATTTGGAGAATCATTTTTGATTCGGCATCGACTTCCAGGTGAATGGTCGAGGCATGATTCTCCTTTCCAACCAAGTCTGACAGAAGAGGATCCAGCTTGTTTTTCAATCGATCTTTCAAACGTTGTTTCATGACAAAGGTTTCATCCCTGATTTCAACGTTAATGGGGTTTTCTTTGATAACCGCCAGTTCCCCTTGCTTTTCTCCGCTTTCAAATAGCCGTTGAGACAGCAGGATCAACAGTATCACCAGGCAGCCACCAAATCCGGCCAACATCAAAATGCGGAATTTAACCGGAATCAAAGGTGCAGCCAGTTGTATGGATACGCGTCCTTCCATCGCAGGGGTTTCTGCTTTTTCAGGTTTTTGATGGCCCTTGCTGCTCTTTCCTTTTACTTTCTGGGATCGATATTCCCTGATTTGATCGTAGGCTGAGTTGATTTCCTGGATTTTTTTGAGGGCTTTTTTCTGCAACGCTTCGTTGGTTCCGAATCGATCCGGATGCCAGACCTGGGCGAGCTCCTTGTGAGCCTTTTTCAGTTCTTCAGAAGTGCAATCAGACTTTACTTCCAACAATTTGTAACAGCTTTCAATCGATGGTTTCATCTTTCAAGGCCATAAACAAAAATGCCGACAAGTTATGGTAAAAATTGTTATAACCCGGTGTTTTTTGAAGCTTTTGCGTCTGCTCCACTTCGTATCATTGGAAATGAGGATAGTAAAGGAAGTGTGGAAGAAATATTTTATGCTTGTATCGGTTGGAATCTTCTTAGCAGGTTCGTATTGTTTCGACTATCGTAAGATCATCATGCATTACAATGAAATGTGTAAAAGAAGCCACACTGCTGTGCGGCTTCTTTTTTTCTACAACTCTATGACAAATTTTTCGGTTTCTTCATTCCATGTTACAAATAGATACCAGGCAAGCATTATCACGATAATGAACGCAATTGACGCCAGGTAACTGATGTAATCCGGTAGGAAGACTCCTTTACCGATAAGGTTTTCAAATCCTTCATTAGCCCTGATATAGGCTTTGAACAAAGAGTTGAACAAGGTAAAAAAGATCAACACCACAATCAGCTTCACATTTCCTTCACCAACTCTAAACAGGCAACCGCTTCCACAACCTCCGGCAATGACCATCCCAAAACCAAAAATCAGCCCACCAACCAGACTGCCAAACCAGACAGTGCTTGTGATATAAACGCCCTCACCTCTCAAACCGGTCCATTTTAATACTGCATAACCAATGGTGGTTGCAATCAGGCAAAGGATCACCGCTTTAGTTTTGTCGGTTTCTCCGGTCATGAACGGATCCCTGAAACCGGCGACAAAACAGAGTCTGCTTCGCTGAAAAACCAGTCCGATTCCCGCTGCAATCAACAGCAATCCACCAAGCTGCGTTAAAGAGACAGTGGAATAGTAATAAGCCGTTACCAAGGCACCGATGGTCAACAATACGCCAAGGGTAGGCTGAATGTTTTTCCAATCAAAAGCCCCTTCATCTTTTGGTTTTTTAGCCGGTAAAGCGCCGGCCGGAATGTTTTCCATTTCCCAATAAAGATATCGAATAGCGAGGTTGGCTCCAATCAGCAGGGAAATAAGCATTAATGGCCCAGCTAAAGAAAGGGCAGCACTGGCTTCAAAAAAGCCGCCAATGTTACATCCACCTGCCATGGCGGAACTAATACCCATCAGGGTACCACCAACGACAGCTTTAATCAGTTCCAGCCTGGGAATACGATTGAAGGCAAACTGTTTTGCCATCAGGGCCGAAATGAAAGCGCCCAGAAGAATCCCAAAGGTCAAGATAGAATTGGTTGAGGTAACCGGATTGGCAGGTTTTCGATCGAACAGACCAACCCCGTAAAATA
>JANQLH010000511.1 GCA_028280735.1 SAR324 cluster bacterium
GTACAATTGTCATTCCGGATCTTTATTGACACCTGGCTGAGGATTTTAAATGGCTGAAGAAACACAATTATCCGGGGGGAATGTCAAGATTGTTTTAAACGGATCAGACTTATCAAGTGAATTATTTCAAGCTGTCAGCAAAGTCATTGTGGAGGATGAGATCAACTTACCCTCCATGTTTATCATCTCCTTTAATATTATCGATTTTGAGGATCAATCATACCGGGGGATCGATCTTGATACCTTCAAATTGGGCGATGAAATAAAGATTTATATGGGAATGGATAATTCCGAGGAAATGATGGTAGGCGAGATAACAGCCCTGGAACCCAGCTTTGGTGTGAATAATACCATGGAAGTTCGAGGCTTTGACAGGTTATATAAACTCAGGTTTGGAAAATACAGAAGATCCTTTCTGGACATGAAGGATAGTGATATTGCATCTTCAATTGCCTCCGATGCCGGTCTGTCTCCGGAGGTCGAAGATACGGGGACAACCCACACCTACTTGTTTCAAAATAACCAGTCCAATTACGATTTCTTGCAGGCAAGGGCACAGCGGATCGACTATGAAATGATGGTACAAGATAAAACATTTCTGTTTAAGCCCTCACAGGAGGATAAAGCAAATGAACTCACCCTCGAAAACGGTATTGACCTGGAAAGCTTTCGCACACAACTGCGTTTGATAACCGAAGGCAGTGAAGTGGAAGTTAGGGGATGGGATATCAAGAATAAAGAGGAAATCAGCTCGAAAGCCGGAGCAGGGAGTGAACGCTCCAAAATGGGCGGAGATGATTCCGGTTTTGACCTGTCAGAAGCAGTTGCTGCCTCTCCGACAGCGATAGTGGATCATGCGGTGGTAGACACCACGGATGCTGAAAATATCGGAAAAGCCAAATACAACAGCATGATAAAGCAGTTTATGACAGGAGACGGCAGCCTAACCGGTAATCCCAAAATCAGGGCCGGAAAAACTATCGAAATAAAAGGAATTGGTAAACGTTTCAGTGGCCTCTACTACATAACGTCTTCCAGGCATTCTTTTACCTTGGGAGGAACGTATATGACCAACTTTAAAGTCAAAAGGACAGGTATATGAGTCTGGTTCGGTTATTTGAGCAAACGGAAAGAAAAGAACAAACCATCCTCGGAGTTGTCTGCGGTATTGTTACTAATAATGAAGATCCCGACGGACTGGGCAGGGTCAAGATAAAGATTCCAAGTATTAGTGGAGAAGACGAATCCAACTGGGCGAGAATAGCCTCTTTCATGGCAGGGGGGAGCCGGGGTGCATTTTTTTTACCGGAAGTGGAGGATGAAGTTCTGGTAGCGTTTGAATATGGAGATGTTAGCAGGCCCTACGTAATCGGTTCCCTATGGAATGGGGTGGACGCACCGCCAACAGACAATGGCGACGGCGAAAACAATATCAGGATGATCAAATCCCGCAGCGGCCATACCATTCGTCTGGCAGATAAGGATGGAGAAGAGAAGATCGAGATTATCGATTGCAATGAGGAAAACCTTATAACCATAGATACGGCGGAAAAAAAAGTTACCATTACCTCAGCCGGTGATATCGAGCTTCTCGCACCCGATGGCAAGGTATTGATTGACGCGGATAAGTTGGAATTCAAATCCGGTGGCGACTCCAAAATTGAATCCGGTGGAAAACTGGATATGGAAGCTTCCGGGGATATGAATGCCAAAGGATCAACCATAAATCTGAACTAGGAGAAACATAAGATGGGACAACCGGCGGCAAAAGAAGGCGACCAGGTCCTGGCTACGGATACGCATATTATTATGATATCAACCCCGGGCGGACCGGTTCCAACACCTTTACCCCATCCATTTGTCGGTAAAATAGATGGGGAATTGAGCAGCGATGTCAACATAATGGGTATGCCGGCTGCTACAGTGGATTCAACTGCAACCAACACACCCTCGCACATTCCCCAGGGCGGACCGTTTCAAAGTCCTCCGGGAAACAAAGGAACCATAAAAATGGGTAGTTCGACAGTTAAAATTAACGGCAAGGATGCAGCCCGCAACGGCGATATCGCCGAAACCTGCAATGACCCGTCCGATATGCCGGTTGGTCAAGTCATAGCAGTAGGAACAGTAATGATAGGTGGATAAATGACTGAAACAGCAGACTTTTTAGGAAAGGGATGGAAGTACCCGGTCATCTGTCAAAACGGAAAAATCATTCCCTCGAAAGGTAAAGACAGTATCGTGGAATCGATCAAGTTGATTCTTGGCACCTCAAAGGGTGAACGGATCATGAGACCGGATTTTGGATGTGAAATAAACGATCTGGTTTTTGAAGTCAACAACACGGCAACATCAACCCTGGTCGCTTACCATGTGGAAGAAGCTCTTGTGAAATGGGAGCCCCGGATAGAAGTGTTGGATGTGGATGCAACACCAAATGAGGATGATCCCAGCCAACTGATCATTACCATCGACTATGAAATAAAAAGTTCCAACAGCAAGGCAAACCTGGTTTATCCCTTTTATCTTGAAGGCAAAGAATGAACGTGACCGAACCGTTAATTGATCAAAGAACCCAAAGCGAACTGGCAAGACAAATTCGTTTGCTGTTGTTGAATCTTGATCCGAAAATATGGGACACCATTCATCAGATTGAATCAGATCCCTGGACGGACTCTTTGGTACAAATCTATGCCCGATTCATGGAAGTGATTATCAATCACATTAACCGTGTTCCGGATAAGAGCTTCTTATCCTTTTTAGACACCCTGGGCATCGGACCATTACCGCCCAAACCGGCAAAAACCCCACTGACATTCACCTTGGCAAAAGGAGCCCCTGCCTTTGTTAAGGTTCGTTCCGGGACGCAAGTGGCAGCAAAAGAAAGCCCGGATGGAAAGCCCGTTATCTTCGAAACCACCGACGATATCGATGTCATCCAGCCAAAACCGGTTAAAGTGGTAAGCATGCTTCCCAATGAAGATAAATGGCACGATCATTCAACGGTTCTGCTTAATGATGAAAACGATGAGATTGAACAACTACTCTCCAGTACCGAGTTGATCAAACACCAAATCTTTTTTGGTCATATCGAGCAGTTTACTTTCGAAGAAAACAAGCTCATCACTTTAAAAGTAGAAGTTGAGGAAGAAGAACTATCGGAAGCCGCTCAAAAAGCCTTTGCCTTATGGCAGGAATTAAGCGAATCAGATAACGGAAATTCTGACGAATCTTCCTTGAATACCGAGTCGGAGATTATTAAAAAGCTTCGTAAAATCCGTTGGTATACCTATTCCCAGGAAAGTGAGGAGCCTGTCGAATTATTGTTGTCTAAATCTACAAACCCATTGGCAGCAGATCTGTTGCAATCCGGGGATATTCATTTTTTAAATGTCCCGGCTATTTTGGAAAAGGAACTGAAAGGTTACAAGAATCAAAATGGGGTGCAATTCTCCGCAACAAACAGGTGGATTATTGCCGAGTTAACAGAACCTGTCACCGAACAAAATGTCCCCGGGCTACTCTCGGTTAACTGCCTGGTGGAAGATATGGAAGCAGGAAAAAAATATTATCCGGATCTGGCTTTTGCCAACAAAATGGCATTAGATGTCACAAAAGATTTCTATCCTTTTGGAGAACGACCGAAATTCAATGACACCTTTTACTTGACTTCAAACCAGGTTTTATCGAAACAGGGAGCTTCAATTTCGATTGAAATCACCTTTTCACAAGTCGGGGTACCTTCAAACTTAGCAGAGCTGACTCTCAGCTGGGAATACTGGAATGGTGCGGAGTGGCTCGATATTCCCGATTTGATTGACAATACGACACACTTCACTGCCGGAACCGTTCAAACGGTAGCTTTCACTTGCCCGAAAATAAAGGAAAAGGAGATCTATGCGGAAGTTGGAACCTGGATAAGGGTCAGGTTGACCGGTGGTGATTTTGGACAGGATGCGCAATATGAACAAAAGCCAATTCAATTTGGGTGGGAACCCAAGGAAGATCCAGATGACCCGGACGTACCCATCATTTTGACTGTTTGGTCATTGCTGAAAGAAGAGTCATTTGAGCCCCCGATTATTCAAAAGATTACGCTATCATATACCCCGGACATCCAGGGAAAGGCCATCGAGGAGATTGTAACACTTAATAACTTTTTCTATAAAAAACAAAGCTTTAATCCAAATAGCATCCTACCCTTTGAATCCTACCAGGAAAACTTCAATCCCGCCTTTTACCTGGGATTTGACCAAAGCATCTCCGAGCTGCCAATAAACCTGTTTTTTCCACTGGTAACTGAAGTATATGCTGCTCCTGCCTCCGATGGCGACATTATCCCTCCCCGTCTAAAATGGGAGTATTGGAACGGCAATACCTGGTATACCCTCGGCGTTGAAGATGAAACCAAAGAACTGACCAGACGGGGGATTATTTCAAGCCTTATTCCGGAAAACTGCAACAAGTGTGTCTGTTTTGAACATGAACTCCACTGGATCAGGGCCAGGCTGGTAAACGGTGTCTACCCCGATGAACCGCAGCTGAAAGGAATATATAACAATGCTGTTTGGTCACAAAACAAAGTAACCGTCATAGAGGAACTTCTTGGGTCAGGAAACGGAACCCCGGGACAAAAGCTGCAGTTCACCAGTTATCCGATATTGCCCGGCCAGCAATTATATGTTCGGGAATCGGAAATAACGGCTGAAGAGAAACAGGCCATCATGAACGAAGAAGGAGCAGATTCCTTCATTGCTGTTGAGCAAGCCTCCGGGATCAGTGAAACCTGGGTTCGCTGGCACGAGGTCAATCACTTCTGGTTTTCAGGTCCTCACAGCCGGCATTACCAGCTGGATCGCCAAACCGGCACCATCACTTTCGGAGACGGGGTACATGGTATGATTCCCCAGGCCGGAAGAAACAATATTAAAGCCTTTCCCTACATGCACGGGGGAGGAGCACGGGGTAATGTTCAAAAAGGCCAACTCACCAAAATGCGAAAGGCCATTGCTTATGTCGATAAATCTGATAACCCTGTTGACGCGGAAGGAGGTACTGACGTGGAAAACTTGCAGGGAATCAGGCTACGGGGTCCCAGGTCGTTACGTCATCGCAACAAGGCCGTTACCTTGACCGATTATGAATGGATTGTACTGGAAGCCTCCGCAAAAATCGCCAGGGCCAAAGGATTACCTGTTACCAACCCGCAAAAACAATTCAAACCCGGTTGGGTAACTATCATGATTGTGCCCCACAGCAACGATGTCAAGCCATTGCCTTCGGCTGAGCTAATCAGTGAAGTTACAGATTATCTTTCGTTAAAAGCACCCTCTTGTCTCACGGACCAGGTTCCCTTGCAACAGATCAACCTGATTCCACCCAACTACCTCCGGGTTGATGTTACAGCCAAAGTGGTCGTGAAATCGATAAAAGATGCGAAAGAAGCAGAGAACCTTGTTTACAGAAAACTGATGACATTCCTGCATCCGCTAAAAGGAGGAGAAAAAGGTAAAGGCTGGGAATTTGGCCGGGACGTCTATAAATCGGAAATATATGAAATACTGGAAGATATAGAACTCGTTGATTATGTTGATGAAGTAGCATTAAATACGGCAGAGCAGATTTACGAGCTCCAGGTTGCACAATCCCTTCAGACGACCATGACGTTTCCGGAACGCAGCAGTGTGCAGTTTGAAGGAAACAAAATCTCCATGGTACTGGCTGAAGCACTTGAAAAGGGCAGCAACCAGGATACCTTTCGAGTCCTGGGTTTCATGGAAGGTGATCGGATTGAATTGAAATATGAGATCAAGGATGAAGATGGAAACATTGAAAGTACGAATACTGCGAAGCTATACGTACTGGATTGTCAGGACGTAGTGAGGGAGGGAGACCAAGGCGCGTACTGCTTGCTCAAATGCTCCTCCGTTGAGGCTGAAGCACACTTCCCTGCCGGTGACACCAAAGTTGAAACCTATTTGAAACCCGGTAATCTGAAAGTCAAATCCTACCTGATGTCGGAAATAGAAAAAGGCAAAGAGATCGAAGAAATAAAAATCGCCGTACCTGTCAAAGGTGATCGCTGTCAGATCATCCATCGCGATTGGCATTCAAATACGGTTTCGGAAGTTGTAACCAAGGTGAGTAACACGATTGAAACGGTTTATCTGGAAAAAGACTACCTGGTTTATTCCGGAAACCACAGTGTCGGAGCTAATATTGAACAGAATGATTTAAATGGGGAACCAAAACAGAACGAACAGCTTAATACGGAAGTACAAACCGCAAAAGAAGCTCAGGAGACAGATTATCAGTATTTACTGAATACAAATTCCGGCGAAATACATGATCTGTCAAACATAAAGCAGAGTTGCAGTCTGCATAAAATGAAATATGACCACATGAATTACCTGTTTGATCTCGATGGCGTGCAAGAGCAACTCGGCAATGGCACCTATGATTACTGTGCCTGGTGTTTTGGTAAAGACTTGTCGAAAAGATAAAACGGGTAAAACAAAATAAACCGGCACCCGGATTGTGTCACCGGCAGTTTTCTTTTCCAAACGGTGGATTAATCGGGAAAGATCGTTTTTAACCAGGCATAAACCAGGGAGATATAAAAAGGTAAAATGGCAATACCCATACCAATAATCGACGATCGGAAGTTCCAGGATCTGATGACAGAAGCAGTATCCCTGGTTCCCCGTTATAACAAAAACTGGACGAACTTTAACCAGTCTGATCCGGGAATTGCCCTGCTTGAAATTTTTGCCTGGGTTACCGAATCGGTCATCTATCGGACTGACAAGATCACGGAAGAAACCTATTGGAAATACCTTGCTTTGATTGGAGAACACAGAAAAAAAGCAACGGTTTTCCTGCAGGAATTTCAACCCGGTGATCTGCTGATCGCAGAAGGTGAGATCAGGCTAATTGCCGAGGTCAGCTCTGATACCTCAATCACATTGTTGAATGCCTTTGAACGAGATTTTAACAGGTCTTCTGAAATATTCGGTCTGCGCCCGGAAATTTGCCCTTCAAAGGTATTAATAGACGGTCCGACCATTCAACAAGTCGATCCCGAATTTATCGCCGGTGTAACAGAAGGTGATATGATCATTGCGGATGGAAAAGAACCGGGCATTGTTCAATCCCTGGAAGAGACAGGCGGAGAAAAGATTATTCATATGTGCCTTCCCTACTCTATGTCCATGAGCGGAGAGAAATCAATCGGAGTCATACACAGCAATGTACCGGAAGAACCATTTGACTATGATCCGGAAAGCGGGGGCCCCCTTAACCTGGTTCGTGTCAGGGGACGGCACATCCTGGGTGATGGTACCGACTTTCAGCAGGAACTTCAAAAGGGAGACATTATTATCGTAGGGGGTGATTCTCGGGTGGTAGTGGATATCAAATCCAAAAATGAACTGATCGTTCAGGTTCCGTTTTACGACGATATCGACATTGCCGTTGAGTTTTTTTATGTGCGCCCGGAAATTCGGACCGGAACGGTATTATCAGATGGTGTCCATGTTACCGGGAATGTTGAGGATGAAGATCTTAACGCCGCCAAACTCAGGGCAATTACTTATGTTTCTCATCCGTATCGCTCGGTAACCGTTTCGGATTATGAACACTTTTCTTCACTGGCGATCAAACAGCTGCTAACTGAGGACGAACCTTTCCGAGTCATCTGTTTTAACAACAGAAACTATGAGTGGACCGCCATAGGAACCGAACGGCCCGGACATATCACTATCTTCCTGTTGGTCGGATTGAACAATAGCTACCTGGAAGCCCTGGAAAAAAGCCAAAGCATGCTGGATCAGTTCGACCCGCAAGTTATAGAAGAAATCGGCCTGGGGATCGACCAGGGGCTCACGGATGGTATTTCCCCGGGATTCAAGGAAGGCTTTAAAAGGGCTTTGGCTCTTTTGCAAGACCAAGTTCAGATCCAACTGCTTGAAAAAGTCACAAGAGAACTGTTGAAACAAAGAATTATCAACCATGTGGAAAACATGCTTGATCCTAAAAGAGTACTGACGACCAGGGTTCATGTTGTCTTTCCGGAATTTAAAACAGTAATGATCGAGGCAGTTCTGATACTCAAAAAGGGAGTCAACGAAGAACAGGCAAAAGAAAAAGCGGGAAATCAGTTGCAGTTGTTTCTTGATCCAATTTCCGGAGGACCCCAGTATACCGGGTGGCCCCTGGGAAGAAACCTTCACCTTTCGGAAGTCTACCAGGTCCTGGAGAAAATTGAGGGCATCGATTACGTATATGAGCTCGCAATTATGGGTGCTGATGAAAAACCCGGTGCACGGCGATTAGTTGAACTGAAAGAAAACGAATTTTTCCATTTGATTTGTAATGTAACCATTAAAAAGGTTTAGACACTTTGGATACTAATCCTGACAACAGAATCAGTTATTTCGATTTATTACCTCATATTTATCAACGTAGTGCACTCGATGAACCTGATAATAGTTTTCTTCGGGAATTCCTGACTGCGTTTGAAACAGTTTTATTTGGCAACGGAGATGCCGATAGTGATCCTCCTGCAAGGGGTCCGGTTGAAATTCTGCAGCGAATCCATGCGTACTTCGATCCGGAAACGACACCGGATGATTTTATTGAATGGTTATCCGGATGGGTTGCGCTGGATATCAGCAAAGAGCATGAAAGCCAGGTTGACCAGGACACTATTGCAGAAAATCCTTTGCAGCGCTTCCCATATTCCAAATCGCAAAGAGGCAGAAAACGAAACCTGATCAAGAAAATCGCACCCCTTTACCATCTGAGAGGAACCAAGGAAGGACTCCGGCAGATTATCAACATCTACTTCGGCGACACCCTGCGAGGATTCCAGATAAACGAGTTGATCAAACCTTTTGTGATCGGTGATGCAGAAGGGCTTAAAAAGGTGCGGAACGACTACCTAAAAAGAAAAGGTTTGAATGAGGAAGAAGTCGATTTCAGTAAGGTATCGATAAACGACCTGTTAGCAAGGGAAAATTATGATGCGCTTGGTTCGGTGGTCGGAAGAAGCACCGTCGTGGGTGAAGCACCGGCTTATTATTTCATTTTTGTGGCAGAAACTCTATTACCCGTCAGTCGCATCGTTGGTGCTGATATGAAACGAGAGATGGGGTACATCATCGACCTGGAAAAACCCGCC
>JANQLH010000060.1 GCA_028280735.1 SAR324 cluster bacterium
CTTTGCCACAAGTCGAATGGGTGGATCAGCTTCGTTTGATTCACCCTACATTCTTTTTGGAATATCCTTTAAAAAAATAGATGTAGTTGTTGGATAGGTAACTCGTTACCCATCAATCTGATTGATGTTTAGAAGGGAAGATGAACCAGTGGGATTTGGCCCTTTGAGGCCAAATCTCTTGGTATTCAAACGCCTATCTGCCGCCTTCGGATTTAAGCAGTTGAATCAGACTTTTTGACATGGTGGCAAGACCGGTTGCTTCGCTAAAGTTCTTTTGCACTTCTTCCTGCGTTCGTTCAGTCGCAGACACTACCTCATTGACGCTATCTGAGATAGTGGTTGCTATTTCAGCGGTTTCAGTAAGACCTTTGGAGATAACCCGTGTTGCTTCATCCTGTTTTTCCACTGCTACTGAAATAGTTTGTTGCAGGGAGTAAAAATCCTGGATAATATCCACGATAGATGCAATATACTCCGCCGAGCGATCGGTTGTGACTTGAATGTTTTTATTAATTTCGGTTACTTCTGCTGTCGCTTCCGACGTCCTTTCAGCAAGGTTTTTTACCTGGTTGGCAACAATTGCAAAACCTTCCCCATGTTCACCGGCATTTGCGGCCTCAATTGCGGCATTAAGGGACAACAGCTTTAATTGCTTGGATGTCTGTTGAATCATGTTGGTGATATTGGCAGAATCCTCGCCGCCTTTTTTCAGATCAGCCATCGATTCCGATGTTTCCTTGGCTATGGAATTACCGTCTTCAGCAATTTTTCTGGCTTTCATGGCGGTTTTGGAGATTTCATCCATGCGGCTGGTAGCCAGTTTAATCTCCGCTGCCACCGTATCCATTTTCCTGCGAATACTCTGGGAGGAATCGTATATACTCGAGGTTTTATCAAAGTACATTGAGGTGTCCTCATCCAGCTGCTTACTGGTTTCGAGCAGGCCTGTGGAAGATATACTCAATGCATCCGAGCTTTCCTTGATCTGGTTCAGGACATTCGCCAGGTTTTGGGACATGGTTTCAGCTTTTTCCTTGGATTCTTCCACCTGGCTTACAGAGCTGAGATGACCGGCCTTAAACAGCATCGCTGTCACATAGATGGAAAATAAGCAGCCAAAGATAGCCATTGTCCATTGTATAAACTCATCTTGTTTGGTCATCCCTTCGACATTCGGAAAAGGATAACTCCGGTATTCCAAAACAAACAATACAGCCACAGCAATCAGCGTAATACCAAACCAGCCATGTCCCCAACGGATCGGAAGCAACAGGTAGGCAAAAAGCGGAATCAATAATACCCAGAATATTTGTTGTGAGTTTACCCCACCCGAAAAGAAAGTCAGGTAGTAAAGGTCCAGAAACAAAGATAAAACGATGAAATTACTGATAAATTCGAGGGGAAGTATTTTGAATTTAAAAAGAAAACTCATCAAAAGCAGCAAGCTGGCCAGAACAACCCCCGCCAAGGCAATATGATATGCTTCAAATCTAATCCATTTGACAGCATTGGCATACAGAAAGATTGGAGCAATCAGACAAAATGAAATGGCCAGGCGTACCTGTCTGTTCAGTTGAGCATCTTCCGCTATTGCCGGATCGGGATAAAAATAGGCGAGCACCGCCCACCAGAAACGCATTATCATAATTTCCCCTTCTTGATTTTCTGCAGTAAAAACGAAAAACTCTTTGATTTCATCTCTTAACAAAGAATTTTAGGGGTGTCCAGAAGAAAGACCCAATAAATTGGTGAATTTAGATGCCCGGGATTTGATTGGTCTCTTGTGAATCCAGGTTGTAAAGCTTGCTTTGATTCACCGGTGAAACGTGCGGGTAAGAAAGAAATAAAAGGGGAGACGATAAAAGGAAACAGCTATCGGGCGTTAACACAGGTAGAAAGCCAGCCGAATCACCAGGAATCCGGCTGGTTTGTCAGAAGGTGGAAACCGATTTAAAGGGAACGATCTCAGGAATTTGCTTTCGCCGCCTCGTATCCCAGTTCAAAAGCTTTTGTGTTCATTTCGATGAACGCTTTTTTCGTTCTGGTTTCAATCGCAGTTTTAATACTCTCTGCTGAAATCGGCAGCACACCTGTTTGAATTAAGGCTCCCAACAAAACCATGTTCACTGAAAGAACGCTTCCGGCTTGATGTGCCAGTGCGACAGCATCAAGAGTTACCAGTTTTGCCGTTTTTGATTTGATCAGTTCCTGAAGCCTTTCCAGGTCGGGATATTCACCTTTTCCAATTGCAACGGTAAAAGGGGGCAGTGGTGCAATGTTCGATACAACAACCGTTTCGGCTTTACACTTTTTTAATGCCCGCAAGGTTTCTGACGGTTCAAATCCAACCAGCAGGTCCGCTTCACCATCTGAAATAACCGGGCTTTTGGCATCTCCGAATACCATGGCCGATTCCACAACACCGCCACGCTGAGCCATACCGTGCTCTTCACTCATGCGAACATCAATTCCGGAAAGCATCGCAGCTTCACCCAAGACTTTGGTCGCCAATAAGTTTCCCTGTCCTCCCACCGCTGTGATAATGATTCTTGTCGCTTTCATAGTTATTCCTTATGTTCCGTGAGTTATTTATTTGATTTTAAGGGCACAATCGCTTTTTCAGAACAAATCTGCATACAAGTGGAACATCCCACGCAGTAATCGGGGTTGATCTGCACCTTTTCATCTTCAATATAGAAAGCCGTACAAGCGATTTCATTAATACATTCACGATCCTGGATACAATTCTCGTTAATGGTGAAAGATCGTTTTTTAAGTTTTTTCAGACTTTGGGCAAACAGGGTACATTTCTTCTCGGCAATGACAACGGATACCCCTTTGAATTCCAGGGCCTCTTTGACCTTATCGATGCTTTTGTTGATACTATAAGGATTGATGGTGGTAACATGCGGAACACCAATGGATCGCACCAGTTCTTCCATGTCAACTTTACCATAACCCTGAAAGTTCATCTCTTCCATGTCAACACCAGGATTCGGCTGGTGACCGGTCATCGCAGTTGTTCTGTTGTCAAGAATCACCAAGGTGAAATTATGACTGTTAAATACCGCATTGATCAATCCCGGAACCCCGGTATGGAAGAATGTGGAATCTCCGATGAACGATATTACCTTTTGATCGGTGGCTGCTGAAAATCCACAGGAGGTTCCCACGGATGAGCCCATGCAGATTACAAAATCAGCCATGTGCAACGGCGGCAGGTATCCCAATGTGTAACATCCGATATCGGAAGGATAGATGGTGTCCATTCCCTCCGCTGCTTTTTTTATGATGTGATAGGTTGAACGATGGGAACAACCCGCACAGAGTGTCGGGGGTCTCAAAGGAATGTCGGGAACATCCGATAAATCCGGTTTGACGGATGGGGTGTAGTCGAATCCAAAATAACGGGTGATTTTCTCTTTCACCATGGAAGGGCTGTATTCATACAGCCTGGAGAAAAGTTCATCCGATTTTCCGGCTATTTTAGGCTCAAGTTTCTCATCGTGGGCAACCATTTTCAGGTACTCTTCCATCACCGGTTCACCTTCTTCTACCACTAGAACCTGTGAGCATTCCTTGAGAAACTTCGTGATCATACCGTCCGGCATAGGGTTGGAAAAACCAATACGTAACACCCTGACTTTATCCCCAACACCCAATTCATCGATAGCATCGCTCACGTAACAGTGACTGACGCCGTTGCAGACGATTCCATAGGTACCGGTTCCGGTTTCAATGTTAAATTCGCTTTGATTGGAAATCTCTTCCGCTTTCTTAATGTTTTCCAGCAGTTTAACATGCAGCCTTCTTGAAACAGCCGGTACACAAACCAGGTTTGCAGGATCTTTGACAAAGGTTCCCTTGGCGGGATGTTTATTGATTTCCCCAAGGGTTACGATTCCCGTGGAATGATTGATCCGGGTGGTAGTTCTGAGAATAACCGGTTCCTGGAGTTTTTCGGAAAGTTCAAACGCATATTTGGTCATTACCCGCGCTTCATCAATTGTAGATGGTTCCAAAACCGGCAGGCCGGAAAGTTTGCCGTAGTAGCGGTTGTCCTGCTCATTCTGACTGGAAAACATGTAGGGATCATCAGCAGAAACAATTACCATACCGCCCTTGACCCCAAGATAGGCCAGGGTCATCACCGCATCGGCCGCAACATTCACCCCTACGTGTTTCATGATGGCTATGCTGCGAACTCCGCAATTAGCCGCAGCACCGGCGACTTCCACTGCAACTTTTTCATTCACGCTATATTCAAAATAGATGTCCGATTGTTTGGACATGTGAAACAAAGCCAGCGAAATTTCAGAGGAGGGCGTACCCGGGTAAGTTGCGCCAACTCCGACGCCTGCTTCCACAGCTCCCCTTGCAATGGCATCGTTTCCTAACAAAAGCATCTTTTGCCCCGGATCATCGGTTAATAACTTATGCATGATGGTACCTCAATAACTTGTTTGTTGATGTTAAATCCCTGAAACCGGATATCCAATACGGGTGGTTGGGAGAATCTGTTCAAGGTCGAAGGTTATTGGGCGGAAACCCCAATTCGTTATCCGTTGTTAATTTGCTCAACCATACCATAAAAGCTAAATATGCGGTTGTCAAACATATTATAACACCCCACATACAGGCGCTTTACAACATGATGCGATTTTCGTTTTTTAACGCTTTTTCAACCCCAATTAGCCGTTGTCTAAATTGGAATTGAGTGGTATTTTTATTGTTTACCAATTGAAAACAACATCAGCTTAACACAACAACCTGTATTTGAGAAACCAGCCCATTCTGCAACTGATCAGCTTCAAAACTACATCAATCAAGCGCATCAGTTATCCTGAAGTTGAAAGTCACTTTTCCACCATCTTTGATCTAATACGGAGATAGCCCTTTGATTTTAAGCGATAACGGAATCGGTCATACAAATACAAAGGTACTTTTTTAAAAATTGTAATGAAACTA
Organism: SAR324 cluster bacterium; assembly: GCA_028280735.1. Taxonomy (GTDB): domain Bacteria; phylum SAR324; class SAR324; order XYD2-FULL-50-16; family XYD2-FULL-50-16; genus JAHJTV01. The sequence goes on from JANQLH010000060.1 coordinate 4,969, forward strand.
AAAATTGTTAAGGGAACCAGGGACTTATACGGGGATGATATGAGTCGCTTTCAGCGTTTGGAAGACGCTGCACGGGATGTCTTTAATCTTTACGGATACGAAGAAATTCGCACACCCATGTTTGAAAAAACCGAATTGTTTGCCCATGGCGTGGGAGAGGATACGGATATCGTGGGAAAAGAGATGTTTTTGCTTGAAGATCGCCGTGGAAGGAGCCTGGCTCTAAGACCGGAGATGACTGCGTCGGTTGTCAGAAGTGTGATTACCAACAATCACATGCAACAAAGCACCCATCGCCGATTTTACTATATTGGTCCCATGTTCCGTTACGAACAGCCACAGAAAGGTCGTTTCCGCCAATTTTACCAAATTGGTGCCGAATACTTTGGTGTTTCGTCCCCGGATGCCGACCTGGAAATTCTGCTGATGTTGCGTCAGTTTTTTCAGGCAATCGATTTAAAAACAGTTTCCTTTCAATTAAATACCATCGGCTGTCAATTACCGGAATGTCGGCCGGCATTTAAAAATCGCCTGGTAGCGTATTTGGAATCAAAGCAGGACCGGTTGTGTGAAAACTGTCAAAGACGTATCCACACCAACCCCTTGAGAGTGCTGGATTGCAAAGAGGAGCAATGTATTGCTCTTACTGCGGATGCCCCAAAGATATACGAACATGTCTGTGAGGAATGCGATACACATTTCACTGGGCTAAGACAAATGATGGAGGCTCACGAGGTGGAATACAGCCTCAATCACAAACTGGTTAGAGGTTTGGATTATTACTCAAGGACGGTGTTTGAAGTTTATTCCGAAAACCTTGGCGCCCAGAACGCTGCAGGTGGGGGTGGCAGATATGACGGTCTGTTTGAGGTTTACGGCTCTCCCATTATACCTGCCTTGGGATTCGCCCTGGGACTGGATCGCCTGGCCATGCTGATTTCGGAAACGAAACCACAACCGGAAGGCGTATTTATTATCGGGCATGATAGGCAAGCAGTGACAAGCCTCGTTGCCAAAACCAGGGAAGCAGGCTATAAAAGTTTATATGATCCGTTTCAGTCGTCCATGAAAAGTCAATTCCGACAAGCCAATAAGGCCAACGTAACAAAGGTTTTGATTCTGGGAGAGGAAGAACTCAAGGCTAATAGCGTTTCTGTAAAAAACATGCTAAACGGACAACAGGATAGTGTTAACCTGGACGACATTTTGAACTATATCGCTTAAAACCAATACCCGGGACTGCAAATATATGGATGTTGGACTCCTGACAACCAGTTATAAGACCACTGATGTTGAGATTCGCGAAAAGCTGGCGATTCCGGAAAGTGAAGTCAAGCCCCTGATCGCCGCACTAAAAAAGGAATGCGGCTTAAACGAAGTGATGGTGCTGTCCACCTGCAACCGGGTTGAATTTTATATTCAGGCGAATCACTTGCATCAGAAATTTGATGAGGTGGAACGAGTCTTCTTTAAGTTTCTTCAGCTGGGTGACAGCTTTCATTACAGGTTTGAAAGGTTAACAGGCACAGAGGCTGTCAACCATATTTTCAGGGTTGCATCCAGCCTTGAAGCCATGGTTATCGGAGAGCCTCAAATTACCGGTCAGATTAAAAACTATTTTCATCTTTCAGTAGGAGCCGGTGGTTGTGGCTTTTTTCTGAACCAGATAATGAATCGGGCTTTTATCACGGCCAAGCGTGTCCGCTCTGAAACTGAAATTGCCAAATTTGCCGTATCCATTAGTTTTGCTGCCGTGGAACTGGCAAAAAAGATCTTTGACCAGCTGGAAGAAAAGGTCATCCTGATCGTCGGTGCCGGAGAAATGGCAGAACTCGCTGTGAACCATTTGCTGAAGGCAGGCTGCTCTCACTTGCTGGTGACCAACAGAACCTTCTCCAGGGCTGTTTCCCTGGCAGAAAAATTTAACGGTTCGGCGGTAAGATTTGAATACATGGCCAACCACCTGGAGACAGCCGATATCATCATCTCTTCTACCGGTGCCAGAGACTTTGTGATTCAGCACGATATGATTGTCAGGAGCATGAAAAAACGAAAAAACAGACCCATGTTCCTGATCGATATTGCCGTTCCCAGGGATATCGAGCCGAAAATCAACGATGTCGGTAATGCTTATGTTTATGACATTGACGATTTAAAAACAGTGGTCGATACCAACCTCAAATTCAGGGAAAACGAAGCAAAAAAGGCAGAGATTATTATCCGGGATGAGCTTGAGAAAATGGAAAACTGGATCGTAACCCTGGATGTCATCCCCACCATTAAACTGTTCAGGGAAAAAATCCTTGAACTTTCCAATTCGGAGCTTATCAAAGGGCTTGGACAATTGGGCGATCTTTCCAGCAAACAGGAACGAGCGATTCGCTCGATGGTAAACAGCCTGGCTTATAAAATCCTCCACCAACCAACGGTTATGTTAAAGCAAAAAGCCAAAGAAGGTGCAGGAGGGCTGGATTATGTGCAAGTAATCAACGACCTTTTTAATCTTTCCCCTGCCAAAGAAAAGAAACCCCGACCAAAAGTCATCAATCTAAAATGAAACAAACGCTGAAAATAGCCACTCGTTCCAGTCAATTGGCCCTATGGCAGGCGGAATGGGTTAAGGCCAGGATTATTGGTCTTTTTCCTGAAACCAAAGTCGAACTGGTCCATATTAAAACCAAAGGTGATAAGATACTGGATTCTCCCCTGGCCAAAATAGGCGGTAAAGGATTGTTTGTCAAAGAGTTGGAAGTTTCCATCCTGGCAGGAGAAACGGATATTGCAGTGCATTCTTTAAAAGACGTACCCACTGAGCTTCCGGAAGGACTGGAAATATCGGTGATGACAAAAAGAGAAACTCCCTGGGATGCGTTTGTATCCAACAAGTTTCCAAGTTTTGCTTCCCTACCTCCCAAAGCAGTGATCGGCACAAGCTCCCTGCGAAGAATTGCCCAGTTACGAAAAGCCAGACCCGATCTTGCCTTTGAAACATTGCGAGGCAATGTAAACACCCGGCTCAAGAAGCTCGATCAAGGAGATTACGATGCAATCATTCTGGCTGCTGCCGGGTTGATCCGTTTGAAAATGGCAAACCGAATTACCGAAAAACTCCCTATGGATTTGTCTATTCCGGCGATCGGCCAGGGAGTTGTCTGTATCGAGTCACGAATAGGTGATGAACGCATCCAACAGTTGATTCACCCCCTGAAAGATCTTGAAACCACGGGTAATGTAAATGCAGAGCGAGCACTATTGATACGCCTGAATGGGGGTTGCCAGGTACCGCTTGCCGGTCACGCTATTACCAGGGGAGAAACCGTTACTCTTACTGCGATGCTGGCAAGCCCTGAAGGCCGTGATTTTATCAGATTGACAGACTCGGGGCCCGTTAATGAAGCTGCTTATATTGGTACTCGACTGGGAGAAAAACTACTGGAACGCGGTGGACGGGAAATTCTGGCCCAGGTTGGAATTGAAACCGACTAAAGCTGAACTTACCGGATAAGATATGAAACCGTTGACAGATCAAAGAATCATTATCACCCGTGATTCCTCACAAGCCGGAAGCTTAAAAGACATGCTCGAAAACCAGGGGGCGGAAGTGATAAGTATTCCCACCATAAGCATCTCAGCTCCCCCGGACTGGACGTCATTTGATTCGGCAGCTAAAGAAATTGACTCCTTCCAATGGGTGGTGTTTACCAGCATCAATGCTGTGATCCAAACCCGTAAACGGCTTGAATCGCTTGGTTGCCTTCCTGCGGACTCATCCATGCCCAACATCGCAGTCGTCGGCGACAAAACAGCAAAACAAGCGGAAGACCTGGGTTGGAAGGTTGATTTCATTCCCGAAAAATTTCAAGCGGAAGGCCTGGCTGCCGGTTTGAAGGCAAGAGGAGTCTCCGGACAGCGCATTTGGTTCCCAAGAGCCCTTGTGGCCCGTCACGTTTTAATCGATGAGCTGGTTAAGACTGGTGCTGACGTCGTTGTCACGCCTGTTTACCAAAATTCCGTACCATTTGAGAACAAGAGATTGTTAGAGACTGCACTGAGCATGCATCAGGCAGACTGGATTACCTTTACCAGCTCCTCTACTGTAACGAACCTGTTCAAGATTCTGGAATGCGAACCCGGTAGTGTTTCCCTGCCTAAAATTGCTTCGATAGGGACCATTACAACGGAAACCCTCCTGAAGCTCTCCCTTAAACCCGCCTTCACAGCAGACCCGCAGAATCTGGACGGACTTTGCAAGGGTATTGTGGATTACGAAAGCAACCAAGGGTTTCGTTCGTAACTATTATTCATAATCCTCTTGTTAGACCAGGTCCGTAATGAGAAGCTAGAACCAGTTTCTCTCAAATGATCTCCACCTTGTATCCACAGATTGTACCATGGAAAAAAAGCCAATAACAGCTTTGATTAGAGACTTGCCGAAGGTCGAACTGCACGTCCACCTGGAAGGCACGGTAACGCCCGCCTTTTGGAAATCACTGCTGGAAAAACACCAGGCAGCGGAATCCGTTCCCTCCCTGGAGGAATTGGAAAATCGATTTCAATATGCATCCTTTGATCAGTTCCTGGAGGTGTTTCGAGACATCATATTCAGCTTCAAAACCCCGGACGATTTTTATGATCTCACCATTCATTACCTGCACCAAGCCGCTGCTCAGAATATCCGCTATTGTGAAGTGATGATGACTCCCTGGTTTGTGGTTCAGAGGGGAATCGATTACCGGGAGCTGATGGCTGAAATCAACAAGGCCGCCAGAGAAGTGGAAGCATCCCACGACATCGAGATGAAATTGATTCTGGACGGACCCCGCAATTTTGGCAAAAAGGTTGTTAAAGAAGTTTTTTATATGGCGATACAAGATCAAACAGGACGGGTGATCGCTGTTGGTTTGGGTGGGGACGAAGCAAATTATCCTGCGGAGGATTACCTTGAAGAATTCGATTATGCAAGAGCACACGGTTTGCAGACCATTGCCCATGCGGGAGAAACAGCAGGGGAACAATCCATGCTGGACACTATCAATTTGCTGAAGGCAAAAAGGCTGGGTCATTGCCTCGGCATTCCCAAGAACTCGGAACTTGAGAAGCTGATAGAAAAGGAAGGCGTCACCCTGGATCTTTGCCCCTGGAGCAATGTCAATACCAAGGTGATCGCTTCGATCGAAGAACATCCCATGTATGACTATTTAACTCGAGGTTATCCCATAACTTTAAACTCGGATGATCCAGGCATGTTTGGAACCAGTCTGATGAAGGAATATGAAACGTTTGCAGATCTTTATAAACCGTCTGCAGAACAATTGGGAACATTAGCAAAAAATGCCGTCAACGGTTCTTTCATGCCTGAAGGGAAAAAGATTGAGTTGATCCGAGAAATTGACAACATTTGCATATAGAACAATTAGTTTGGGTGCGGGAAATAGTCAAAATCGAGTTTTTTTTCATTCACGGATACCTGCATGCTCACGAGCACGGTTCTTCTATTTGGGTAAACCATTTGTTGTTGAATAAGTTTGAAGAATAAACAAAAAACCAACCATGCTATCCATCAAAAAGAAAAAAGCACAAACTTATCTTTACCTCGTTCCCATCGAGCATGAGGTTGCTCGTTGGGAAGTTTTGGATGAACAGGAACTAACAACCAGAGCCGAAGAAAACCTTTTGGAAGAAGGCGCCCGGCTATTCAAGATTGACAAGGAAGTTCCCATCCATTTTGAAAAAATCACTCATCTGGATCTCTAAAGCCCCATTTTCCATTTCTTAGGGGAATCGTCATTGAAGAAAAAAGCAGGGTTTGATAAAGTTTTTAAATTTTACGGAGGTTGTATAACAGCTTCATCTAAGCCATCTGCAGGCTTCTAAGAAGTAATCTCCAAAGCTGTTTCTGCAGCAATCCACAACATTTCCGCCTTTCGGTTTGCATGACTACCCAGACTGACACAAAGCAAACACCTATGATGCAGCAGTTTTTTCAAATAAAACAGCAGCATCCGGATAAAATTCTGTTCTATCGAATGGGTGATTTCTATGAAATGTTTGGGGATGATGCTGTCATCGCTGCCAAAATCCTTCAAATTCAGCTTACTACACGTAATAAAAACAAAGAAGATTCCATTCCGCTTTGCGGAATACCGGTGCACGCCTATGATCAATATCTTAATAAATTGACCGGTGCCGGTTACAAGGTTGCGGTTTGCGAGCAGACGGAAGACCCCGCCCAGGCAAAGGGACTGGTTAAACGCGAGGTGGTTCGCATCATCACCCCGGGAACCATCGTTTCCCCGGATTTGCTTGACGCCGCTTCTAACTGCTTTTTGGCTGCCCTCTGTTTTGACTCTAAAAAAAGCGAGGCCGGTATTGCGTTTTGCGATCTTTCCACCGGAGAATTTGAAGCCGATCAGCTTGATCTAAAAGCCGGGACTTCCGAATTGATGGAACTGCTTTACCTGTACAAGCCCAAAGAGATTTTGGTGCCGGAAACAGATGAACGCGGTAAAACCGGAATACAAGCAGTTTTCTTCGAACAGATCAAAACCCTTTTTTCCAACGGAGATCTCAACACTCGTCTTGAATTACAGGCTGATTTTAATTTTGAATTAAGAGCAGCAAAACGCTCGTTAAAAGACCATTTTCATGTTGGTACCCTGGATGGATTTGGAATTGAAAACAAACCCCAGTCGATCAGGACCGCAGGAGCCATACTCGCCTACTTAAAAGAGACTCAGAAAGACGCTCTGGCCCATATTAATCGCATCAAACAGATTCAAAAAGATCAACAAATGATTCTGGATGAATCGACGATTCGAAACCTGGAACTTTTTGAAACACTAAACGGGTTTGAGAAAAAGAACACGCTGGTCCATCTGCTGGACCAATGCAAAACAGCCATGGGATCAAGAAAGTTGAGACGCTGGATTGCAGCCCCCCTGATAAAAAAGGAACAGATCGAAGAACGGCTGGCGGCCGTCCAAACACTGGTTGACAGCGGTTCAACCCTTGAAAAAATGCGCCTTGTCCTCTCACAGGTTGGGGATCTGGAACGCATCATTGCCAGAATATCGATGCCCAGTACATCAGTGACTGATCTGGTTAGATTGCGATCGGGACTTGAACCACTGGAAAAATTGAACGACTTTTTTAAACAATTACAACATACCTCACTGGAAAAGCAGGTTACAAATTTTGATGATTTAAAGGATCTGTACCGGTTGTTAAAAGACCAGATCGTTGATGAGCCTTCAGCCAAGGTTAAAGACGGCGGATTCATCAGGCAGGGAATCAATAAAAAACTGGACAAACTGAATAACCTGACAAAAAACGGAAAGCAGCTGATCGCAAATATGGAAGCCGAAGAAAAGCAAAAAACAGGAATTAATTCCTTGAAGATCGGCTTCAATAAAGTGTTTGGTTACTACATTGAGGTTTCCAACGCTTCCAAACACCTGGTTCCCGAATCGTATATAAGACGACAAACGCTGGTTAATAATGAGCGTTATGTAACCGAAGAATTAAAAGAACTTGAAGAGGAAATACTCTCTGCGGAGGAAGATTCCAAAGCTTTGGAACTCAAACTGTTTAATGAGCTTAAACTAAACCTGCAGGCGGAAATCAGCCGTATCCAGAAATCAGCTCAAGTTATTGCCGGTGTCGACGTACTCTCAACATTTGCCTTTAACGCCAAGCTTAATAACTACAACCGGCCTAAACTGGATAACAATCCCAACCGCAGGATCCTTTCCATTAAAGAAGGAAGGCATCCCGTAATTGAATCTCTCGATTTTGAAGAACCTTTTATTCCCAATGATGTGGTATTGGATTCCCAGTCCGGCGTGATCATGGTTATCACCGGACCAAACATGGGCGGGAAATCCACTTACATGCGCCAGACAGCCTTGATAGCACTGATGGCACAAATCGGATCTTTTGTTCCTGCCGAGGAAGCCGAATTACCGGTGTTTGACAGAATATTCACCAGGGTGGGAGCTTCCGACAACCTGACCCGGGGACAAAGTACCTTTATGGTGGAAATGAGCGAAGCTGCCTCAATATTGAATAATGCCACCAAAGACAGTTTTATCATCCTGGATGAAATAGGTCGGGGAACCAGTACTTTTGACGGTATCAGCATTGCCTGGGCAATTATCGAGTATTTACACGAGGTAAAGGCCCTGACTCTTTTCGCAACCCATTATCATGAACTGATTTTATTAGAGCAGCAACTGGATGGCGTATGTAATGCCAAGGTTGTCGTTCATGAAGAAGACGATAACATGGTTTTCCTGCGAAAAATTGTGGCCGGGGAAACAGATAAAAGCTATGGTATTCAGGTTGCAAAACTGGCCGGACTGCCGCAAAACGTCGTTAACCGGGCTAAGGAGGTCATTCAGGGATTGAAAATGGCAGAAAAAAAATTCAGCGATCTGGAAACAGGGAACCAGCCACGAAACAATACTGTCAGCGAACACATTGAAGACAACTTCCAGATGAGCTTTTTACCGCCTGAAGAGCCATGGCTGGATGATATACGCAGATTCGACATCAACAAAAGCACTCCACTTGATGCCCTGGAACTGATTAACTATATTCAGAAAAAGATCTGATTGTTAAACCGATGATAAAACGAGATTGCAGACTTTTTATAGCTTGTTTGTTGATAGTTCAATGTCTATTGATACCCATGCCGTTGTTTGGTGACGAAGTAGACAACTTGTATGCCAAGGCTGCCGAAAAATATAAAGCGTTATACAATGACGCTGCCTTCAGAAAATCAGAGGAAAATTGGCTGACAACCATCAAGCAGTTTACCCTGGTTTACAAAACTTATCCCCGGCATCATCAGGCTCCCAAAGCGTTATTCAGCATAGGCAAGCTTTACCGTTCCCTTTATCGCCTGAATCAAAAGGATATCTACCTGGACCGCAGCAGTATCTCTTTTCGTACCCTGGTTCGCAAATATCCTTATAACGGACTTTCCGATGATGCTCAATATGCCCTGGGTGAAAACTATGAAATCTACAAGCAGGACATCGACCTGGCACAAGTTGAATATCGAAAAGTACTGGAGCTATTCCCCAACGGATCGGCTGTCAAGAAAACAAAAGAAAAACTGGAACAATTTAAAAGTGCTCAAGATGTGGCTGTGACTCCTGATTTGGATATTGCCACGTCTCACGGTGACCTTGAAAAGCCCCAATTTGGCGGCATTAGCGAAGAAGAAAGCATTAACAACTCTTCAGTACTGGTTTCCAAGGTGGATTATTGGTCAACCATTGAGTGGACCCGTATGGTGATTAATACCAAAGGCAAGGTTCGCTATAAATACCACCTGCTGAATGAAGACAAACAACATCAGCAGAAGCGACTTTATATTGATCTTTATAACAGTTACATTCCAACCGGATTCAAACGCAAGATAGCTGTCAATGACGGTCTAATCAGTCAGGCTCGTATTGCACAGTTTGACAAAACTACAGTACGAATCGTTCTGGATATACAAAGCCTCGAACGGATCAAGGTTTTTCATTTCAGCCTGCCCAATCAGTATAAAATAGTGATCGACGTTATTGGAAAGCCGTCCCTGCCGCCTGTAAAAACGATTGAACCGGACCGGGAAGTTGCCAGGACAAAACCAAAGCCGGAGGAAAAAGCTCAACAGGAATTATCGCTTTCAAAAGCACTGGGGTTGAAAGTCAATACCATCATTATCGATCCCGGCCATGGGGGTAAAGATCCCGGTGCCATCGCGTTTAATCTGATGGAAAAAGACATCGTGCTTTATATAGCCAAGCACTTGAAAAAACTAATCAGCAGGCATCATCCACACATCAGGACCCTGCTTACCAGATCAACTGATAGATTTATTGAACTGGAGGCAAGAACCGCGTTTGCCAATAAACACAGGGGGGATCTTTTCATCAGTCTTCATGTAAATGCCAGCCTTAAGAAAGATGTCAGCGGTGTAGAGACCTATTTTTTAAATCTGACAACGGATGAGGATGCGCTGAGTCTTGCTGCCAAGGAAAACCAGACCAGTCTAAAAAGCATCAGCGATCTTCAGGCCATCTTAAATGACCTGATGGTGAATTCTAAAATCAAGGAATCGAAGGATCTTGCGGAAATCATTCAGGCATCCATGGTGGATGTGACAGGAAAAAGTATTCATAAAATGAAAAACCTTGGCGTTAAACAGGCACCATTTACAGTTCTGATTGGTGCCCAAATGCCGAGTATTCTGGTAGAAACCGGGTTTATTACAAATGCCGAAGAAAACAAAATCCTCCGCAACGAACAATATAAAAAAGTGATAGCTAATGGCATCTACCAGGGTATCAAACAATACATCGACTAGTGTCGTGTCAACAAAAGACTGTCGCTTCAAATCCGCTGAAATCAGGTTCTTGTTGCAAGCCTCGCAGTTCAGCGCGACAAAATAGATATCCCCCGGTTTCAGATCAATGCCACTTTACTGTGATGGCCGGATACTAGTCATTGTCTTACCAACTAAATCTATAGTCCGGTGACATGTGCTTTTTCCACCACAGGTACGATGATTTTCTGAAAGGGTCTTAGTTTATTGAAGTCAAGATCCTGATTATACTTTCGAATCAACCAAAAGGGTAACTCAAACTCGTTCCGGCAGAGATTCCAGATGTTATCCCCTCTTTTAATCTCATAGACTGTTACCGAATCGATGGAATACGCGCTGAGAAAATCTTCCTCGAATTCTTTGTGATACTCATAGCGTTTCTCTTCAAAGTTATCACGGCTTACTTTATCCAATGGTATAATCACACGATCGTTAAACTCAATCAATCGACCATAGCGGAAACGGTTAATCCTGCGGATAGTCTGAGTAGGAACTTCCAGCCACTCGGCATAATGTCCCAAGGTTTCCCCGGTGTCTACACGTATTACTCCATATGATTTGCCGTTCTTTTCAAAGATGCTTTTAACGGTCAGATTTCCCGTAACCACCGACAAGTTGACTTTAGATGAGAGAGTGGCTTCTCCGTTTTTCATCATTTCAACTTTGGGAAAACTACGGTCTCCGTTGGAAACATTTTCTTTTTTCTTGTCTGTCAAGGTTGATGCAACTTTCTTGGCATGTTTGGCAGCCAACAAAATACTGTCTTCCCTGGTTGGAATCCGCAGATTTTGACCGACATAGATGGTCGCATGTCGATTTAAATTATTCGCCCAGATCAGCTCTTGCACCGTAATTCCATGCCGCCTCGCGATGGAACCTGCCACATCACCCTTTCGTACGTGATAGAAGCGACTCCGCTTCTGTTTCTTCTCGAAAATATCAGCCGGAATGTTGGCGACCAGTGTCTCAACCTCCTTGTTCAGGGGCAGGCGCAGTTGGTAGCCCTTGGGAATGTATTTTTGATCCTGGAAGACAGGTCTTCTTAATGCCGGGTTGAGATATCGGATCGAATTGATATCTGTTTTGAAATGTTCGGCAATTTTTTTAACGGATACATATCCCGGCATGGTGATAACTTTGGCCGGAAACGGCTTATCCAGTTGTAACGGACCAAAATAGGTTTCGCTGAACTTAGCTACATCCAGGGCAGCCAAAAACTCGGAATAGAAGTTTTTGGACGCAAACCTAAACCGACGACCTTCATAGTTATTGAAAATAGTTTCATAGTCGCCTTGCTCCTTTTTCGCTCGAAGCATGCTATTCACACCATGATTATACGCCGTAATGGCTAATGGCCAGTTTCCCAGCTTTTGATAATCACTTTTCAGCATTTTTGCCGCGGCATATGCTGCAATAATGGGATCTCTGCGCTCGTCCACTGTATAGTTGATGGTCATGTAACGCTTACCGGTGCCATAGGTAAACTGCCAGATTCCGGCCGCTCCAAATTTGCTGTATGCATTATAGTTAAAAGAGGATTCTACGTGTGGCAGGTATGCCAAATCCTCCGGTAGTCCGGCTTCATTAAATATTTCCTTAATCTTTGGCAGATAACGACCGGATCGAATAACGCCCTTTCTAAATCGGTCTGCCTGCCCTCGCTGAAACCTGATCCTTTCTTTTGCTTCCAACAAAACCAGGGGATCAGGTTTTTCTCCAAACATCTTGAACACCTTGGCTTCCTCTTCATTGGCAGGACCGATGCCTTTGGCAAGTCTGGTGAGCATGTCACTGTATTTGCGAATGCTCTTTCTGATCAATTTACTGTTTTGGCGTCGGGAGCTCCTTTTATTACGGGGCTTCAGATCCACTACAGCATAGACAATCGCCAGGTCATCGGTATCGTGGACCAATCCTTGTTGTGTAGTGTATTGCGAGTATATTTTTTTCCAGAAGTCTATGTTGACAGTGATGCTTGGATACGTGGGGAAAATCTCATCTTCGGCCACTACCAACGGGTTTCCGAAAAACATCAGAATGCCCAGACAAAAACAGATCCTGCTGATTATTCGGGATATAAAAAGAGGTCTTGATACAAAGTGAATATTCATTCTCACCACCAGTTTCTTAAGGTTGAATTTACACACTACTGAAAAATTCCGCCATTTCTTCCAGATATTCCTTAAATTTATCCGGGACATCATCCAATGGCTTTATTCGCTGTCGTAAGCGATTTACCAATTGTAAATTTTGCTCCTGAAAAGCCTTTTCGGGTGGCTGGGTTTCTTCCTGAACCAGCTTTTTAAACTTTCTGGCCAAGGTTGGTCCCGATTGACCTTTATCCAGGGCTGATACCTTTAACTCTGAGTATACTTCCGGACTGCATTGATCATCATTTTTTGCCTTTTGAAGAATACTAACGGCATCCAACTCCAGACCGCTTTCAAAGTTGGAATGCTTGTAAATGTCAGGATCACCCTTGGTGACAAAAAAATAGGCATTGGTCAGTTTTATCGCTGTAGCTTTTTTGATACGAATCTCTTCACGACAATAATCTTCAAAGTTCTTGTATCCCCATTCTTCAAATAATTTATCCGAGGCAACTTTGGTTAGATGCTCTCCAAATTGCACCCAGTTGGATTTAAAATTCTTTGCTGATTGAACCAGCCTCATCCGAAAAGAATTCGGATCGATTTGTTTGACTAACTCTTCCAATTCTTGTTTTTGCATATGATTACGTTGACTTGTTTTCCAAAGGACGGACCAATCGCTCCAGTCTTTGCCATTCTTCGAGGTATTGTGTGAGATGCGATTTAGCACCTGTTTCTGCTTCTGTTTTTAGCAGTTCTTTGAGCATGTCCTGTTCGGCTTCATATTGCCGGTGATTAACAAATCCGGCGAACAGGGCGATTCGCAACCAAAGGAGATAGGTTGTGACAGCATCAAACTCGTTATAAGCTACAATGTCAGACAGCCGGCCATCCAGCCACATTTCAGCAACCTGGTTCCCGTCAACGGACATTTTGCCGGGTATTCCCGATGCCGTTGCGATTTCATGTAACGATGGAGAAGATAATCCCCAGCCGCCCACTATATCCATTAAATCAATATTATAGTCGCTTCCCCTGGCGAAATAATCCACCCCTTCCCAAGGTTTGTCAGGACGACGGCAAAATCCTTCGGCCTGCACGCCATGCACTATTCCCCGTTGAATCAAGATCTTGAGGTCCGAGGAGGCCGAATTGTATCCTACCAATTGTGGTTTATGCTGACCAACGGCGTTCAAAAAAACATCCAGAATGGCTTTTTCATCTGCCTGGGAGGAATCACCGGTATCTCTTGGCAGTGAAAGCAACCTCAGGCTCGGCACTCCGTTTACCAGCGTTCTTGTCACTGCGGCTATTGAAACGATCCTGCAGACAGCCGTCTTAAGATAGGGCATTGGGTTCTCGGCTGTTGCACCTCCTGCGTCCCACATTGCCTGCATTGCCTCCGAATCAGTCAAATCATCCGGCAGATTGAACACGGCTTTCCCGGATATGGGATCCGGAATCCATTCACAATCAAAAATCCAGGTTTTATTTTGAATTGACTTAAACATTGGTATTCAAGGAAATATTATCGCGAGCTTTGTCATTAGCGGCTCAACGGATAATCGCTAACCCCTTATCCAGCCTTATGCCAGATACCGGAAATCAGCATGAAGGTTAACGTGCTGCCGGCCGTCACGGTTCAACTTAAGGCATTGCAAACTCAAACAAAACCCGGCTGAGAGCTGATCGCTGAAAACACTGAACCTTGAAGCGACAAGCCGCTTTTAATGCTTTTATTAGTATGGTTTAAACTGGTTTTCGCTCAAACACTAGTTAAGTTTAACCGAACAAGACTCAATAGGATTACGTTGTCAGGTTTATCGGAGTCTTTCAAGCCAATGTGGCCGGATTTAAACAAGCCGGTTTCAGTCATAAATAAACCAGTGGTAATAAATTGCCGGACATTCACGATCATCACCGGCAGCCGGGAAACTGATCCCAATTTATAGCACCATTTTTAAACATCACTAAACCGGGATCAGCTGCCAAATCAATCAAGGGCACCGGATTGAACTATCCGTTGAAATCCCGACGATCGAAACAGCAGGAGCCATCAGGCAGATGTTTCAAGATACATATCGATAAAGAGCGTTATTGGCTCGGCTCATATCTATTCCGGGCAGGGTTGCCTTGGTTTTATCCGATTTAAAAAAATAATATAAAAAAGAGAATTGAATTCCGAAAATGGAGCGCAAATTGCTTGTAAAGCTCGGATTCGCGTGACTCTATAATAGATACTATTAATTAGGTGAATTTACTTGACACATCCAAAAATTGGTAGTTATTATTTAAAGTTAACATTCCAAAAACATTATAAAATTCTGTTTCCAAATCAAAACATGAATTTTCCCTGCCTACTCGTAAAAAACAGCAATTGTCATAACTCCCACGCACAAAAGCAAGCTAGTACAACCAAAAGAACGTTTAGAATCAGGCCCACAGAAGGGCAATTGACAGATATTCATACCCTAGTTGCGAGTTTTTGAACGGTGTCCTCACCGTAGTGATTCAACTCTGTTTGCAGTTCCGTTTTTTTTGCTGCAGACAGAAATTGATGTTATATAGTGTTCGTGAAGATTATTATTTTGGAATAGGTAAAAATAACGTTTGAATTCCCCAAAAGAGTGAAAAATGTATAAATATCCTCATATTCAAAGATTTCGAGTCGATTTTGGAAAAATACAGTCTATCATCGAGCCTCCTCCGCTGTTAAAGATTCAAAAGGACTCATATGACTGGTTCTTGCAGAAGGACGTTGCACCGGAAAACAGGATCAATCAAGGGTGGGAAGCGGTGTTTACTTCCGTGTTCCCGATTTCTGATTTCGGTGGAACCTGCACTTTGGAATATGTCTCCTATCGATTGGGAGAGCCCAAGTACGATGAAATGGAATGTAAAATCAGGGGAGTCACTTATGCTGCCCCTATTCGCGTTTCCTTGCGTTTGATTATCTGGGAAAAGGATGAAAAGACGGAGCAGCGTAGAATTCATGATATCAAGGAACAGGAAATCTACCTGGGCGAGTTTCCCTTAATGACGGAAACCGGATCATTCATTGTCAACGGAACGGAAAGGGTTATTGTCAGTCAGCTGCACAAGTCTTCGGGGGTATTTTTTAATCATGACAAGGGAAAGACACATGCCAGCGGAAAGTTGCTTTACTCTGCCAGTATTATTCCCCAGAGAGGCTCCTGGATCGACTTTGAATTTGATGCCAAGGATTTGTTGTTTGTCCGAATCGACCGAAGGAGGAAATTTCTGGCAACGGTGTTTTTAAAAGCACTTACTTTCTCCCAAAAGGAGGACAAAAATCCTATTCCTTACACGGACAGGGATTTGTTGGATCAGTTTTATTATACGGAAACGGTGATTCTGGAAAAAGCTTTTGGCAAGGATGAGGAAAGCTGGGAATTTGAAAAATATTTTGATCCGCAGTCATCACAAAACCAAAGAGCTGTGGATGATATCATCAGTGAAGTTGATGGACAGGTGGTTGTGCCCAAGGGCAAAAAAATCTCCAAATCAGCCATTCGGAAAATTCAGGAAGCCAAAGTCACAAAAATTCCGACCAATATGGAAGACATTGTGGGTCGGTATTCTTTGGATGAAATCAAGGATAAAAACGGCGATTTGATTGTTGATACCAACGGCGTTATTACCAAAGAGATTTTATTCAAGCTGATCGATAACGAGATTAAGGAAGTCACCCTGCTGTTTATAGGGAATAAAACCATTGGTCCGGCTCTTAGAAACACCCTGGCGGCTGATAAAGTAAAAACACCCGAAGAGGCGATCATTGAAATCTACAAGAAAATGAAACCTGGTGATCCCCCGACGCTGGAAGTTGCCAAAAGTATGCTGCAAAACATGTTCTTCCGTCCGGAACGATATGATCTCTCCCGTGTGGGAAGGATGAAGATCAACAAAAAACTGGGCTTGGATATCGAGTTGGATTATACCATTCTCACCGATGAGGACATTTTTTCGGTTGTTGAATATTTGTTACGAATCAAGGACGGTGCCGGAGGTTCCGTTGATGATATTGACCATCTTGGAAACAGAAGGGTTCGGGGAGTTGGTGAACTCCTGGAAAACCAGGTTAGAATCGGACTGGTCAGAATGGAGCGAGCCATCAAGGAACGCATGTCCCTGCAGGAAACTGAAACCATGATGTTACATGACATTGTGAATTCCAAGCCGGTTTCAGCCGTCATTAACGAGTTTTTTGGCAGCAGCCAGTTATCACAGTTTATGGATCAGACCAATCCCCTGTCTGAAATCACACACAAAAGACGACTCAGTGCATTGGGCCCTGGCGGATTGACAAGGGAAAGAGCAGGATTTGAGGTTCGCGACGTTCACACTTCACACTACGGTCGAATCTGCCCGGTTGAAACACCCGAAGGACCAAACATCGGATTGATTTCTTCCATTGCGACTTATGCCCGACTCAACGAATTCGGTTTCATTGAAACCCCGTATCGAAAAGCAGAGGAAGCCGGAGTTGTGGACGAGATTTCATACCTGTCAGCTATCGATGAAGGCAAATACAAAATTGCCCAGGCGAATGCTCCTTTGAACGAAGGTAAAAAGTTCGTCAGAGACATGGTAAAAGCCAGGGTGGATGGAGAGTTCAAAATGGTTCGTAAGGAAGAAGTGGACTATATGGACGTTTCTCCAAAGCAGTTGGTTTCAGTGGCCGCTTCGCTGATTCCTTTTCTGGAACATGACGACGCCAACCGCGCTTTGATGGGATCAAACATGCAGCGCCAGGCAGTACCGGTTGTTAAACCGGAAGCACCGTTCGTGGGAACAGGGATTGAATACCAGGTAGCTCATGATTCCGGCTCCTGTATCGTTGCAAGACGGTCCGGGTTCGTTGACAGGGTGGATGCCGAAAGAATCGTGATTGAAGCCGAGGTGGATTTAAGCTCGGATCAGTCGGTGATCGAAGCTAACGTGGATATCTACCACCTGAGAAAATATAATCGTTCCAACCAGAATACCTGTATCAACCAACGCCCCATTGTCAAAGTGGGTGACAAGGTGGATGAAGGCCAGATCATTGCGGATGGCGGTAGTTGCGACAATGGTGAGCTGGCTCTGGGGCAAAACATTCTGGTCGCATTCATGCCCTGGCACGGATACAATTACGAAGATTCCATTTTGGTGAGTGAAAGACTGCTGCACAAGGACAGGTTTACATCGGTTCACATTGAGGAACTGGAGGTCCTGGCAAGAGATACCAAACTTGGAAAAGAGCTGATCACAAGAGATATTCCCAATGTGAGCGAGTTTGCCTTGAGAAACCTGGATGCATCCGGAATTATCCGCATCGGTTCATATGTTAAATCGGGTGATATTCTGGTTGGTAAAACCACACCAAAAGGCGAAATGCAGCTGAATCCCGAAGAAAAACTGCTGCGAGCCATTTTTGGTGAAAAAGCCGGTGACGTGAGGGACACTTCACTAAGAGTACCGCAGGGAATCCAGGGTGTTGTAATCGACGTGAAAGTCTTTAACCGCAGGGGTGTGGAAAAGGATGAGCGAACAAAAGAGATCGAAGCCGCCACCCTGCAAAAGATCGACGATGATTACTACGATGAAGTGAGGATTGTGAAGAACAACCTGATCATCAAAGCCATGCCGCTTCTTGAAGGCCAGACACTGGTTCACAATATTCTCTCACCTGCCACTCACGAGATTTTGATTCAGTCCGGTGAAAAGCTGACCAAAGAAGCCTTCACCAAGGTCCCGACTGATGCCTGGCGAGACATAGTTATCGAGGATCAGGAAAAGAACAACAAGGTTCAGGTGATGTTGCGAAATGCGATTTCACAACTTGAATTGTTAAAGAACATCCATGAAAGTAAACGTGAGCATGAAAGTCGTACGGATGATCTTCAACCCGGTGTAATTCGGGCCATAAAGGTCTATGTTGCCATGAAACGCCGATTATCGGTAGGTGATAAAATGGCCGGTCGGCATGGCAATAAAGGGGTAATTTCAAGAATTATCCCCATTGAAGAGATGCCTTATCGGGAAGATGGTACCCCGGTTGACATCGTCTTGAATCCTTTGGGTGTGCCTTCCCGTATGAACGTGGGGCAGGTGCTGGAAACTCATTTGGGGATGGCAGCCAAGGAAATTGGTGATAAACTAAATCATGTGATGACAAACAACTCAACTGCCAATGAAATTCGGGATTTTATTAAAAATGTTTATGCTTCCGACTTTGTAAGCAACTATGTAAATTCACTGGACGACGAGAGTATGATTGAGTTTGCCAAAAAATACAAAGACGGATTTTATTTTGCAACACCGGTATTTGACGGTGCCCAGGAGCCTGACATCCAGAGAATGCTTGAAATCTCAAATCTTGATGAGACAGCACAAATGGAGCTGTATGACGGCAGAACCGGTGACAAGTTCGATCAAAAAATCACGGTGGGATATCTGTATATGATGAAGCTTCACCACCTGGTTGATGACAAGCTGCATGCCCGTTCGATTGGACCATACTCGCTGGTTACTCAGCAGCCACTCGGTGGAAAGGCCCAATTTGGCGGTCAACGTTTTGGCGAGATGGAGGTTTGGGCTTTGGAAGCCTACGGAGCCGCCTATACTCTACGGGAATTGCTCACCGTGAAGTCTGACGATACTGCAGGACGAAACAAGATTTACGAGGCAATTGTCAAAGGTAAGCATGATTACAAGGCAGGTATTCCTGAGGCGTTTAAGGTTCTAATTAATGAATTGAAATCCCTGTGCCTGGATTTCGAACTTATTCGTGAGGAAGGATTTTTGGAGGAGATTTAATAAACCCTGGTTTCTTTAAAATCCATACAT
>JANQLH010000071.1 GCA_028280735.1 SAR324 cluster bacterium
AAAAGGATGAAACATTGGTGAAAAAAATCCGGAGCGATATCCAGATGATTTTTCAAGATCCGTTTGCCAGCCTAAATCCACGATGGAGGGTTAAAAAGATAATCGAGGAACCGGTCAGGGCTACTGGCGGTGAAACCGAAGGTCTTGCAGAACGCTTGCTGGAGCTGGTTGGTTTGTCAAAAAATGATGCCGATAAATATCCCCATGAGTTTTCCGGCGGCCAGCGGCAGAGAATTTGTGTTGCCAGGGCTTTATCTTCCGAGCCTAAATTGATTGTATGTGACGAACCAACATCTGCCTTGGATGTTTCCGTGCAGGCGCAAGTATTGAATTTAATGAGTGATTTAAAAGATCAGCTTGGTCTTACGTATCTGTTTATCAGCCACGATTTGACAGTTGTTCGTCATATGGCAGATAAGATAGGAGTGCTTTACCTGGGACGTCTGGTTGAAGAAGCGCCGACAGAGACAATATTTTCAGATCCTCAACACCCCTACACACAGATGCTTTTTGATGCCGCCCCGAAATTGGACAGTTTTGGTCGTGAAGTTGATCCGCCCCAGGGAGAAATACCCGATCCTATCAATCCGCCATCCGGGTGTGCTTATCATCCGCGCTGCCCTATCGCAACAGATCGTTGCAAATCCGAACGCCCCGAATTGAGAGAGACTCATGACCGGCGTGTTGCCTGCCACCTGGTTTGATTTAAAGAGAGATATGGAGCCCAGGGTTTAGCGGGGATATTTATAGAAGGTCGGCCTGTCAAATCGATTTCAGATTACAAAATGACTGGAAGGATTAAAACCATGGGAACTATCAGCCTTCCAGCCTTCTCAAATAAAGCTCCTTTTACTTCTTCAGATATTCGCAATAAACCAAGGTTTGGTTTAGCAGCATATATGCGATCTCGCCGAAGGTCATGGGACCGGTCATTTTACCGGTTTTTTTGCCTTCCAGGTTGCCATACAGAAAATTTAAAACGCAATTACAGGTGAAGCCGGTTTCCAGCGACATAACTGATTCCAGACGGTCGGCAAACGATGAAGCATAGTCAGCTACCGGTTTAGATAGTCTGTATTCAATATTCGAAAAAACAGGCGCGTAAAGTACCACTTCTTTTTTTTCTGCGTCGATTGCTTGTATAGACACATTTAATCTGGCACTCATGAAATCACCGATCAGTGGTAATTGTTCGTTGTGATTTGTTTTTTTGAGATAGTCTGCAAAGCTTGAAGTTTCACCGTTTACCATACAGTCACTGACGATGTTTCCGTCGGTTGGAAATGTGATCACATCGGTTGCACCCTCATCACTGAAAATATTAATAATTTCAATGTTTGCATAGGTATCATCGGGCAAACTGGTATGCATGACCACTGCCTTGTTTTCATTTGTCTCTCCGGTCAGGCCATTGTATACTTTAGGCACCTTGCCTTCCTCAAATTCATCAAGATGAACTCCGGAGACCCAACCAACCAGGGGAGAGTCAAAAATACCATCGTAAGACATGGCATTTTTAGCAAATCCAATATGGGAATCGGAAAAGGCTGGCACAATAATAAATGAGACACCATTTTCAGCATAACCCTCCGGTATCGAAGACAACTCTTCAGCACCGTACGTCTTTATCGACTGAAGTTTATTGAACTCTTCCAGCTCTTTAACATGGATTTTGTCTTTTGTAACTATACCGCCTTCATCACCCATGAAATAAGGAATCGTTCCTCCAATCCAGTTTCCCTTGGGCAAAGCTGCCAACAACGCCTCATCACCTGCCAATAACAGGGTTTTTCCATTTTGAATCAGACCGGTAGTCTCTTCAACCGAGTGTAATGTTTTCATATATTCTCCCCGTTTATTTAAAAATTGCATTGATATCGTCAGCTAGGCTGCTTTCATTTTTTGTGAAAAAGTCATGGGCAAGTTTAATTAACTCATCAGCAGATAACCTGTGACTTTTTACTTTTATAGCAGTCAGAAAAATTCTTGTTTGAAGCGAAGAAACGATGTCTTTATATTCTTCAGGATTTTCAACAATTTTCTTCCAGCTTTGATCTGAAATATTTGGAATCATTATTTTCTCCAATTGTTAGTTTTATGTACTATGGTACCCACAATTGCCGTGCAGTATCACCACTGCTATCTGTCCATGAACTCCGGTCAATACAAATCCATCTTCAGGTACAAACGAGTCCTATCATATCCTTTTAAGTGCGATTTTGCAATTAAACGCAAAATTTACGCTTTTTTTAACATGATTTCATGACAGGAATACCGAGGCTTCAAGCAGAAAATTGGCTACTGTATACTTTCAGCTTAATCCGGCTTGACAACATGCGTTCCCGAACCGTAAACAGTTGGGATATAGAACTATACTTGCTACCGATCGGAGTTAGAGATGATGACACTTGAAGATAAATTCAAAGCCCTCGAAACAGAGAACGCTCCCGGACAGGAAGGTCGACAAAGCGTTGAAGACCTCGATACCGTCATGCGTGGTGATAAACTGGATGGAGTTCCTGTTGATTTTTCACATGGAGATGTAGACGCCTTTCCACCAACACCTGGCTCTGCGGAAGCATGGAACACCGGCTTCGAAAAAGGGGCAAAACAGGCCTACACTGAATATCGGGGTGAAGCGCAGATTCGGGAGGGGCTTGCAAACCGCCTTGGCAGGTTCACTGGTCGAGCAATTTCTGCGGATACCGAGTTAATCATTACCCCGGGAACCCAGGGTGCGCTGTTTCTTGCATTGGGAGCGACAGTTGCTTCAGGAACCAAAGTCGCTGTGATTGAGCCCGATTACTTCGCGAACCGTAAGCTTGTCAAGTTTTTCGGCGGTGATATTCTACCTATTCCGCTGCATTACCAGGGGGTTTCATCGGAAAATGGTCCCGACCTCAATCGACTTGAAGAAGCGTTTAAGGGGGGTGCGAACGTCTTTGTTTTTTCGACACCAAACAACCCAACAGGCCTCGTATACTCACCCGCTTCAATCGAACAGATTTCTTCACTTGCAGAGCAGTACAATGTAACCGTGATTGTTGACCAGCTTTACTCCAGAATGCTTTACAGTGGAGAAGTCTTTACTCATCTGCGTGCCTGTGAAACACAACCGGTCAAGCTCTTAACCATCATGGGACCGTCGAAAACCGAATCGCTCAGCGGATTCCGTCTTGGAACAGCATTTGGTACATCCGATTTGGTCGACCGAATGGAAAGACTTCAGGCAATCGTTTCACTCCGGGCAGCCGGGTACAATCAAAGCGCGCTTGATACCTGGTTTCAGGAACCTTCAGGCTGGATGGAAAACAGGGTGCATGAACATGAAGCCATTCGCGATGATTTACTCAAGGTGTTCAGGAAGGCTGGATTTATCACGGCAAAACCACAGGCCGGCAGTTATCTTTTTCCCAAGCTACCTCCCCTTGGTGTCGATCTATATACATTTGTACGATTGCTTCGACATCAGGCAGCCGTGACAATTACCCCCGGAACGGAATTCGCTCCCGGCTCAAATGACAGCATCCGACTCAACTTTTCACAAGATCATGCTGCCGCAATCGAGGCGGTAAAACGAATCATAAAAATGACCGAGATCTATTCAAAATAATCCGGATCAGTAAAAAACATACTGTTTAAGGTAAAAAATACAGACCGGTCCTGTCATATTAAAGCCACCGGAATTGTTTTCATAATCCCTATCAAAGAATTCATTGCTTCGGCTTTGGATTCTTCTTCCCGGTAGTCCGGCAACTTCTCTCAGTTAGCTGCCGGAAGCTTACTGCATTTCAATTGAGTTGAATCCTTTTTCATCAACGAAACAATCAAAAAAGCGCGAATAGGAAGTCAAGGCTCATGCGCTGGTCAAAGAGGAAAACGCCTGAAGTTTCTTCTAGTTCTTGGAAGCCCTGTGCATGGTGATCGAAGGTTCCATCCAGATTCTGTTCCATACCCAACGAAG
>JANQLH010000085.1 GCA_028280735.1 SAR324 cluster bacterium
ATCGCCATAGGCAGGGAAATGATCTTAGATACCATCCAGAAAGTCAAGCTCTATCAACTCCTGTTCCACATAGACCACGATTTGGCAGAACAGCAAAGGATTAATAACTGCCCGTTTTGTGGTGCCACTCTGCATGCTTCCAATTATCCCCGTAAACCCAGAGGAGGTCCCGACGACCTCCCTGACAATCTGTTAATTGAATCTGGATCCGACCAGCGCGGTGAGCAGTAAACAGGGAAAAAGTCTACCAAATAAGGCCTTTTTGATGCCTTAGAACCTCATTTTTAACCCCAAAAACAAGCTTCTAGGATATACAGCCTGTCGTATTTGATACCTCGTTCTGTGATATATTTGTGCATCCCTGTGGAAATCGTCTTGAAGGATTTTAATGTTGACGGAGCAACAGAAAAACACGTTGACAAAAGCCGGCAGGATCGCCTGGAGCCATTTAATGATAAATCTTTGTTCAACTCATATGCTAAAAACCAAATCCGCCTGAATGTCGATATTCAGCGATCGGCTCTTAGCCGTTTTTTTGTAATGGTGTTGTCTTTGGCTGAACACTGAAAGCCGTCGGCTGACATCACTTTAAGCTTCAACCTGAACTCCGTCATCCGGTAAAAGGCTGTTTAATCCCGGAATGTTCAGTCTTTGGTTTACTTTTCGGTATCGAAACAATCGATTGAAACTGATCGTCAACAATCACCGATTTTTGATACTACCAGGTGAGGATTCCAAATCGCAGTCAGCTCAAAGAAGATCCATGCTTTACTCTCCTATTAGGTTAGTCTTTACCTTTTCCCTGTTCGTTTTTTTCCTCACCGATTTTCCTGTTTTGATTTTTTATCCGGGAAACCGGTGATGAAAAAAGCGTCGTTGTTTTCGTCAAAGTGCGAATGACAAGGACGAACACGGCTTGCAAGAGCTGTCGAGAGCGAACATGATTTTTCATTGCCCGATCCAATCGGACAGGAAATCGATGTTGAAAAAAAACCCAACCCCAGTCAAGAGATCCGATTAAAAAAACAGATCCCCTCCCCAACACCGCAAACGCCAACCAGGCGAAGCATTCTAAAATCGGCGAATTGTTTTTTTCTTGAATTTTCATCAGCGACCGTTCAAACTTCTTGCTACCTGTTGCCAAAGCTTCAAAGAGAGGAAGGAATTGGAAAGCAGATAAATTTAATTAATCTGTAATTTTTATGTATCGCTTCAGGAAATTTGTTTAATTTGTTTCAAAGATAAGTGTTTTTATTACAGGGAAAGCCATGGTAATTTACCATTATAGATGAATATAAAGGTTTTAATTGACAAAATATATTTGTTCGGTAATATCCAGGGCAACACTAAAATCAACTGATAAGGCTGATCGACATCGATCAGGAAAGAAAAATCGAAATCGGAAAAAACAAATAGTAAAAATAATATAGAAATAATATATGATATAGATATGCATCTTTTAATTTAAAGATATAACGGCTTTGTTTTTACAAAGTGTAAAATATAAAAGTTGGATAATCGAATATAAAATCACCTTAAAAAACCATCAGTCAGAGCAGAATCGGAGGAACAATGGCATCACTAACGGAACAGGAAAAAATAGCAATAGAAAGGATGCTGGAGACAGCATTTGAAAAAACGACCTTTCAGGAAGTGGGAAAAAGCGAGGACCCGGAAGACGGTGAAGATACAATGTATTATCTCTGCCCTGTCTGCAACGAGGAAATGTGGGCCGAAACGGGAGTAAAAATTGTTTGCACGCAATGTCTGACGAAACTGCTCGAAGAAGATGAGGTATTTTGCAATGCCCCGGACAGTGTTAAGGAAGATATTTGGGAATACCTGGAACGTAGCAGGCTCATAGAACAGGGACCCGATGATTACCTGTCGTAAGTCCTGGATGATTTAGTAATGAAACCACCTACCAGACCGGCAGGATGGGTCAAGCGATGCACACCCACCGGATCACGGGTTATCCCCGGGAATACCGGACTTGTTTAAATACAAGGCACCGATAAAAAGTTGTTCCAAGGAAAGAACAACTTTTTATCGGTGCCTGATATAACAAACCTGAATAAGAGGCCGATATGAAACCGTCTGCGGAACAATACGATTCTTTCCAAAATATATTCGATTATCTGAATCAGAACTTGTTTAACAATACACTGCCGGATTGCATGCTACGCTTTTCAATCAAAAGCAATAGAATAGACGGCTCGTTTCTTCCGTCATCCTGGTCTCGTGATGACAAGGATATCAAACATGAAATCAGCATTAACCCAACCTTGCTTGCGAAACAAAACAAACAGGAGATTCTGGCCGTGATCTGCCACAACATGGTTCACCTCTGGCAGTATACCTATAGTGACTTATCCGAAGGCAGCAAAAAGTATCACAACAAACAATGGGTGGAAAAGATGGAATCGCTCGGGTTGGAACCTCGTAACATCGGGAAGCGGGGCGGTACCCAAACGGGAAGAGCCGTTACCCAGGTCCCGAAACCAAACGGCCTTTTTTTAAAGGTTTGCGAAGCCATGCCTGACGGATATCTGATGCCGTTTCGAGGTGTGACAAACAAAACAACTAAAACAGGCAAGACGAAACAATCAACCTATGTCTGTCCTATCTGTCGGGATAAAAGCTCCGGAAAACCGGGGGAGGTCAATTTCTGCGTATCCTGCGTCATTCAGCTGTTTGATACCGGGTTTAGCGACGATGTCCCTGACAGTTTCAAAAAACAGGCGCTGGATCTCATATACAGATGCCGCTTCAAAGAGATTCGACCGGGGAATCAAAACCACGGTTAATCATCAACCATTGAACAATAAGCTAACAAGATCATGAACCCAACAAACCGCGCATCCTATCTGACCCTGAACACGCCCCTGGATCAATCGGTCAAACGAGAGCGAAAATTCCATGTAACGAGTTTAAAAGGAGAGGAAGGATTATGTCGTGATTTTCATTACGAACTGGAAATCTGCAGCTACGAACAATTGACAAAAGAGGAGATTGAAGAACTGATAGGAAGTTCTGTGACAGTGACGATAAGGGTATCAACCATGGAAGGTTTGGGTAACCAACGATACATCAATGGGTTGGTTTCCAGGCTTCGCGAGTTGGGGATGAGCAAGGCGCCTTTGGTGCCTGATATCTGGCGCTATCGAATTGAGTTGTCCTCCTGGTTCAAACAATTGGAATATGCGTGGGAATGTCGGATTTTTCAAAAAAATAATAATACCAGCTTGAAAATTGTTGCAGATTTACTTTCAGAGTTGGAACTCAAAGAATTTGTAAATCGTACTAAAAAGACATATCCCAAACGCGATTATGTCACCATTTACGATGAAAGCTACTATCACTTTGTTATTCGTCTGCTCCAGTCTGAAGGAATCCTTTGGTATTTCGAACACGATAAATCCAAACATACCCTTGTATTTTGTGATGATAGTTCAACATTACCAAAAATACCGCCTGGTTCATGGACCAAGTTGGATCACTTTACCACCTTTTGTCGGCAAAACTCCTTAATATCGATAGATGGGGTGCAAACCTCGGATTTTGACTATGATGGCCGACCCGTAAAAAAAGTCGGAAAAAAAGGAGAGTCAAAGTATAATTATTTTGAATACCCCGGGCATTTCAAGCAACGAGCTGATGGAGAGGCAAAAACATCAATCCTCAAACAGGTGGTAAAAAGTGAAGAGTTGTTGTTTGAAGGAACCTCAAAAATTCGATTATTGGAAGGAGGAAAGGTTTTCAAACTGGAGGCTCCTGTTTTGCGGGAGTTGGATAAGAAAGACTATATTATCAAAAACTTGGAAATAGAAGCGACAGCGGAAACATATTCAAACTCGTTTCTCGTTCTTCCCTGTAGTCAGCCGTTTTTCTATTTACCGACCGAGCGTCTGCAAAAGCCGCGTATCATTGGCAACCAAACAGCTATTGTTACCGGTTCAAAAAACCAGGCCAACGTCCACACAGACAAACAGGGCAGGGTGATGGTGCGTTTTCACTGGGACAGGCATTCACCCGCAGAGATCGGATCAGCCTTTATTCGAAGTTTATATCCGGCAGCAGGACCCAGAAGAGGATTTGTTTTTACTCCGGAAATAGGGGAAGAGGTAGTAGTGGCTTTTGAAGACGGAGACCCGGACAAACCTATTATTGTCGGACGTGTCTACTCCGGCGATCAAAGATTACCGGTATCTCCCAACAGAGCCCCCTTTCAAAGCGTGATTCAGGCCAAGAGTGGAGACGGTGCCAATAGGGTGGTATTCGAAGATAAAAAAGGCTCAGAATACCTTGAGTACAGAGCCAAGAAAGACATGACGATCAAGGTTGGCGGCAACTTAAGCATCAATGTTGAGGAGAATCTCAATATGTCTGCGAAAAATGTGAAAATCAAAACAGAGGGAAATTTTCTAACGGGTAATATCATCTCTTTATCAGCCAAGGGTATCAACAATTCAGCCGGGAACAAAATAACCAACGCCACTGGTTTGGCTGTCGCCAATATTGCCGGAGGTGTAATGGATACCAAAACAGGGGCAAACGATGTCAACCTGGCGTTGGGAAAGGTCGACTCTTCGTCAGGAGGACCGACTATCTCAAAAAGCCCCATCATGCTGAACACGACTGCCGGAAATGTGGAATTCTCGGGGAATACAAAAGTTAAAAACAAAGGATTGATTGTCGCCAATACAGGAAAAGATCTGTTGGAAAATACGGCCGGTAACAAGCTTGAGCAAAACGCTGCATTGGCTGTTTTGACAAAATCAAAACAGGAAAGAAACAAAATCGAAAGTACGACAACGACACAAGCCTTAATGATTAATGATAAGGCTGAAACAGCTATCAACGATGGCTAGCTGAAATTGGTTATTTTAACTGAAATCCGTGAAAAAATGTGGTGCTGCAACCAACAAACAAGAAATCTAAAATGATACCATCACACAATAACTATCTCAGGCTGAATACATTGCTGGATGCATCGGTAAAAAGTCAGCACAAATTCAACATTATATCGCTTCGAGGTAATGAAGGGTTATGCAAAGACTTTGTTTATACAGCCAGGCTCTGCTGTCAGGAACGTTTATCGGATGGGGATGTTCAAAAACTGGTAGGGAGCCGTGCCACATTAAGCATAGCCTTTAGCGATGTCAAACTCAAAAAAAATCAAAAAAACATCAATGGATTAGTTTTCAGAGTTACTGAAATAGGCCTGGGCAAAACACCATTAATGACAGATCTTTGGCACTACGAACTTGAATTGTCTTCCTGGTTTAAGAAACTGGATCAAGTTAAAGAGTGTCGAATATTCCAAAAAAGAAACAATAATTCAGCGTCCATAGCCGGAGACCTTTTAAGGGAATATGGATTTTATGACTTCAGATTTGAAGTAAGAAATAAGTTACCTACAAGGTCATTTTCAGTCTTGTATAACGAAACGGTCGCAAATTACATCAAAAGAATTCTTCGGGAAGATGGAATCTTTTGGCGGTATGAACATAGTGAAACCAAACACGTGCTTGTTTTTCATGATGATTCCGGAGCCCTCCCGGAGATTACCGAAGAAAATCTTGCAATCCCGGATGCTGTGAAACGTTTTCGCAAAAAAGCGCAACACATTCCGACCGGAGCCGTCACAAGAGCATCTTATCATTGGAATCACCAACCGGTAAAAAAAGTCAAACAAAAGATTAACGTTGAAAAAGGTACATTACATCACTACGAATATATTCCGAATTTTATCAGTCAGACGGAAGGTGAAACCATTGTGTCAAGACTCTCAACCAAAATGGCCGGAGAAAAAGAGGTCTATGAAGGGGAATCAACGATCAGAAGCCTCACAGCCGGCTACCGTTTTAATTTATTCGCTCCGGTTCTGAAGGACATCGATGGGGAGTCCTTTTTACCGCTAAACATCAGAACGGAAGCAACCCAAGAATCGTTCAGAAATTCTTTCACGGCAATACCACACAAACAGCCATATTATCCTGATGAGTCTGCAGATTTCGAAACACCGGTGATTTACGGTCCGCAGACAGCAATGGTGGTTGGGGAAGGAGGAAATGGTCACATTCGAACACAGGAGCAAGGCTGCGTCAAAGTCCGTTTTCACTGGGATCATTTAACTCCAGCGCAAGATCAGCATACCTCCGCCTATATTCGCGTCGGAATGCCTGGCGCCGGGAATCGCAAGGGTATGATTTTTGTTCCTCGAATAGGGGAAGAGGTAGTAGTAAATTTTGAAGATGGGAATCTTGACAAACCTGTCATTATCGGAAGCGTGTATTCACGGCATAATCCGCCGCCGTTGAAGCCTGCCGGCAATCCCTTTTCCAGTATCATCAGAAATTCACCTGACAGGGATTCCAACCAGTTGGCCTTTTATGACAGTCCGGATCAGGAAAACCTGGAAATTGTAGCGAAAAAAGACATGAATATTGATGTCAGTAACGATTTTAATATTGATGCCGTTAACAATATTACCATCAAAGCCCGGTCTGTTTTCCTTGTCACAAAAGACACTATTAATGTGGTTGCGGGGAATAATATCGAAAACCAGTCCCTGGCAACCATCATCAACCTGGGGCTGGCAGCCGTTATGAATACCGCTTGCGTTAACATTCTGGATCTGGCATTGGGTGTTGTCCTTAATAAATCAGGAGGCCTTTACTCCCAGTTAGCGGGAGGAATCATTGCCAACACCTCAGCCCTGGGCATAGTGCAGGCGTCTGACAGCCTCATCGAAAGCACTTCCCAGGCCCTGTTGTTAAATACTGCATCATCAGTGATCAACAGCGGAAGCGAAAACGTAAAAACGAAAGCCGGTTTAGCGATTCTTAACAGCGCATCAGAGAGAATTAACAACGAATCTGACAAAAAAACCAATAAGATTTCCCTGGTGAGTGTGTCAGAAGCTAAAAATGCTGATGTGAAAGGTAAGACGACCATCGGTCCTTAATCAAACATCAAACGGATTGAATCTATCATCAACAAAAAGCAATTAACATAAAGATGCCTAATTATTTGAGTCTAGTCTCTTGTCTCGATGCATCGGTGCAAAGAGACCGTAAATTTTGGTTGCAGAACATCGAGGGGAGTGAAGGATTGTGTGAAGACTTCAAGTACTCACTCAAGGTCGCTTGCCTGGAACGATTAACCCCTGAAGAAATAGAAAAACTGTTAGGCAACTCCATAACAGTCACATTAGAATATTTAGCCCAAAACCATCGCACGGAAAAAAAATATATCAATGGGCTGGTATTTGGAATTATAGAATCCGGGCTCAGCAGGGCTCCTTTACAACCCGATATCTGGGAATACGAAATCGAAATAGGACCCTGGTTTAGACAACTTGATTTCATCAAGGATTGCCGGATTTTTCAAAAAGGCGGAAACAACAGTATGAAGATTATTTCTGATTTGTTTCATGAGCTGGGATTTCGGCAATTCAGGGATAAAACCAAAGTGAAGCATCCCGCCAGGGAGTACTCTGTTATTTATAATGAGAGAGTCAGTGACTATATAAGAAGGATTTGCCTGGAAGATGGTATTTTATGGAGGTACGAGCATTCAGAAAAAAGACACGACATGGTTTTTTACAAGCTGTCAACAGAGCTTCCTGAAATTTTGGAACAAACCCGGGGAATTCAGGATGGAGTGTTGTCGTTTTGCCAGGAGACAGTCCATATACCTGTTAAAGAATCGACTATTTCATCCTACAACTGGGAAACATCACCGGTTAAAAACCTGAAAAAGGTGACCGGTCTGAACAAAGGAAAGATCTCTGATTTTCGATACCAAGGCTCATTTAAAACCCGTGAAGAGGGAGAGCAGCAGAATACCCGGAGAATCCAGTCTTTTAAAAGCCAAAAAGACCGCTTTTTTGGTGAATCAACCATGAGAAATTTTGTTTCCGGGGCGAGATTTACATTGCATGCCCCCACGTTAAAAAATCATCACCAGAAACCCTTTTTAATTAAAACTCTGACCATAAATGCCTCGAAGGAGAACTATTTCAACAGTTTTGAAGCCATTCCTGCAGCTGTCCTTTATTTTCCATCTCTTGCGAATCGCATCAACAGGCCGATTATTACTGGTACTCAGACAGCCGTGGTGGTCGGTTCGGGAGGAAAAGGGAAAGTTGCGACTAATAAACATGGTCAGGTTAAAGTCAGGTTTCATTGGGATCATCATTCACCTGAAGATGCGGCCCATACCTCTGCATTTGTCAGGGTGTCCAATCCTGCAGCCGGTTCTCAACGCGGACTGATTTTTACTCCTAGAATAGGAGAAGAAGTAGTTATCTCATATGAAAACGGAAATCCTGAAAAGCCATTGATTCTGGGTGGTGTCTATTCTTCCAATCGACCCACTCCCAATTTGGAAGGTCCGGGCTCGCTAATGGATACGATCATGGATATGGCAGGGGGCGGGGGAGGTGAAAGCTATCGTACTCCAGTTTCGCAGTTATATACCGGTACCATCAAAAGCGACGAAGACAAGGATTCCAATCGTGTGACCTTTAATGATCAGAAAGGGCGAGAAAACCTGGAGATTAATGCGAAAAAGGATTTGAAGATGGATGTGGGCCGGGACCTGAATATCGAAGTGGAAGAGGATATCTTCATCTTTGCCAACCAGGAAAACATTGATGCCAAGGAGAACGTCACATCGCAGGCCGGCGGCAGCATTATCAATGGTACCTTAACAGCGATGATAAATACCGCAGGCAGGGATATTTCACACATGGCCCTGGCAGGTATCATCAATGTGGCGGGTGGAATCATGTCAAACATGGCCGGAGCCACCATAACAAACACTGCTGTCCTCTCGGTAAAAAACCGGGCCTCCGGTCCGTTGAAACAGGAAGCTGCAACCCTGTTGGCGAATACCTCGCTCGGTTCTGTATTAAATATGGCAGACAATATCTCCCAGGAAGGCGATTTGGCAGTAACGAATGTTTCCCTGGCTGATATCATGAACAACGCGACCAAAGAAATACAAACCAAATCCCTGTTTCAAAAGGTTAAAACGGACAAAGAAGCAACAACCGATACCGGCGATAATGTAATCAAAGGACTAATGCCGAAGATTAACTAACAACAGTTACCTGTCATCGCCAATATATTAACTGAAAGCGAAGCTTTCACAGACTGTAAATCTAAAATCTAAGATCATCAATCTTAAATGACTGTGAAGCTTTCACAGACTGTAAATCTAAAATCTAAGATCATCAATCTTAAATAACTGTGAAGCTTTCACAGACTGTAAATCTGAAACCTAAAATGACAAAGAAGCTTTACATCCACGACGATGCACCGGAAGAGATTAAAGAAACTGTCCGGCTTTCGCAGCAATGTTTGGATAACATGATGGACTACCAGGAGAAAGCCAACAACGGGACCTTGACCTTCGCAGATTTGGAAACCATGGTGCAAAAAAACCATGCCATTATCGATCAATTTCCCAAAGGAAATAACGCCGCCGCCGGGTTACCCGACAATGTAGATGGGAGCGGAGGACTACTGGCATTAGCAGCATCAAGAAAAGCCGAACTTGACAGTTTATCCGCCAAAACCCCACCTGTCCACAAAGTAGATTCCATTAAAGAGTTGCATACCTTGTGTCAGAAACCGCCGGAAGAAATCGGCGATATGATAATGGCGGCTGCGAAGGAGAAAAATCAGGAGGAGAAGCCAGTCAAACCGGTCGCTCAACAGAAGAGTAAGGATAGCGATCTCAAACCACCGAAGAAGCGTCTTGCAAGTGAGCTGGATCTCAAAATGTTACATAATCATCTGGTTGAAACCGTTACCTTGCTGGCCGTCTGTAAACAGATCTATTATGACGTTCCCATGGATTGGCGACAGGCGGAGCGCTTTGAACAGAAATTTAAAGGACAGATAGACGGATTTACGGAACGGGAGGAACCGGCCTTGGACTTTCTGGAAAGCTATATCACCGGTGAAACCGATGATGAGGAAGTAGAAGAAAAACAACCGGCCGCTGCCTTCCTCATGGCTTCCATTGACGATGAGAACCAAAACAGTGTGAACCGGTTGCTTGGGTTGCTTAACAAAAATGAAAACCTACTACCCCTGGTTGGACCGGCGCTTAAATTCAGCTTAAGCAAAAAATTGGATCGGAGACTAATGGCTGATCCGGAATGGATGAAGGAACATATGCAGGTATGTGTTGTGGATACGCTTCACTACAGGGGCGTTTATGATCCGCAGGAAATTCCGAAGCTAACACAATCTGATAATCCCAAGGTACAGATGAGTATCTTGCAGGCGAACGTTCTGCAAGGCATTGAATATGATCGCGAACGACTTGCTTCACTCCTGGTTTCGGAAGAAAAGGAACTCTTGGAGTCGTTAATGCTGGTATCACTGCTGACCAATCAGAATGATGCCGTCTGGATCTGTCGTAAATTTACGAGCGAGAAACCGGAAAGCACGACAAATTTGCCGTTGATTCTTTCCTATGCGGGTGATTCAAGGGATATGAGCATGCTCAAAAGATGCCTGGATTCCGAACACAGCAA